>JAZROI010000106.1:0-62071 GCA_045648585.1 Acutalibacteraceae bacterium | reverse complement strand
AGTAAGGATTTATATCATATCGCATTGAGCGTAGCGAAATATATCGCATTTTGTATAACAAAATATATCGCACAAGCCCTGCTTGTATATCGCAATTAAAGATGGCAGAGGATTCGCAAGATAATAGATAAAAGATAATATAGAATAGATAATAGAAAAGGGTCTGCGACGGCATTATTAGTCACCAGTCGTCAGTTACCAGTCAACAGTCACCAGTCGCCAGTCGCTTCGCAGAGAGAAGAAACTTAAAGCTTTGCGAAGCCTTTCATCCCTGTCCGCTTTGGCGGATAGGGAGGGGGACCAAAAGCTCCGCTTTTGGTGGTGGGTAGTTCACTTACGTCTCAGGTTTATTTTTAACAATACTAAAATTTATATATGTAGAATGATAAATATATTTTTTTATCCGCATAAACCTAATGAGTTAGAGAACTACCCTCCACCATTGCCTACGGCAACGGTTCCCCTCCCTATACACCTGCGGTGTACAGGGAGGTAAAGCTACGCTTTAAATTATAATATTTTTTCTTTAACCCATCAAATTTTTGTATTCATTAAAACAAAAAACAACTTGACAACAAAGGCAAGTATATGTATAATATCATTTGCTTATTAAGTTAAGTTTGCTGATATAGCTCAGGTGGTAGAGTGCATCCTTGGTAAGGATGAGGTCACCGGTTCGAATCCGGTTATCAGCTCCAAACGAAAATCCGTTCTCGTAAGAGAGCGGATTTTCGTTTTATTATTCATTTTTCATTATTCATCATTCATTCTTCATTAAATTGAATTCGGTTTTTTCACTCTTCACTTAATTTCTATTTACTGTTTATTTTAAGAGAACCTTTCTTTTTCGCCCTCACCGTTAAAACAATAAGAATTGCTAAAATCAACCACAAACCGAAGGTTATAATCAAATGCCCTACGTAACCCTCGGTATATATAATGGGGTCGAAAATCATAAACGGACTTATAACTGTAAAAAACGGCAACGTTACAACAGAAACTATATAAGCAAGCCAGCATACTGATAGCCACGGATGTTTAACGTCTTTGGCAAGAAGCACACCGAGTAGCGCCACCGCACCGGGTATTATAGCTAAAACAGTGCCACCCATAATCAAAAGAGCAACCGTTATAGTTGAAAACACTACCGCAAGAACTATACCAACATATTTTCTTATAATCCTCTCGTTATATGCAGATGTATTCTGAAAATCGTCTTCTTTAACGTATACATATTCCTTTTCTGTTTTTTCTTCACCTTTTAATATATAATCTATGGAAATATTAAATATTTCGCTTAACTGAACAAGCTTTTCAGTTTCAGGCAGACACATATTATTTTCCCATTTTGATATAGTTTGTCTTGAAACGTCAAGCTTATTAGCTAAATCCCCTTGGGACATATTATTTTTATTTCTTAACTCGTAAATTCTTTCACCGAAGCTTGTCAAAGCTATCATCTCCTTTGTGTAAATCCTACCATAAATCATTTTTTCTGTCTATCAATTGCAATTTAAATTTTAGCAACCTCAGGTTGCATATAAAAAACTTTGTTTTTTCGCCCTAAAATTTTAAAAAGAATTTTTTATATAAATTTTCATGTTCTTTTTCTTTATAAATAGTTTACAAAAACAAAATAAACTGTTATAATTTTTCCGTATAAAATAACTCATTCGAAAGGAATGTTATTATGAAAAAATCAAAAAAGGCTCTTGCTTTGGTGCTTGCGGTTATTATGTCCGTAATGTGCTGTTCTGCTGCAGCTCAGGCTGCTACTGCTAACGAGTACATCCCCTCTATCGTAATCCCCGGCATTTTCCAGAGCGAAACAAAGTACTACGAAGGTGCAAAGGTTCAGACAAATGCGCCCTTCTTTATGGACGATACCCTTGATATCGTAGGTATGGCTCTTTCAGACGCTCTCGTTCCTATCGGAAATCTTCTTATTAATCAAGAGGATAAAGATGAACAGGCAGCTTATGCAGTTGCAGACCTTTTAGGTGAAGTTCTTCTTGAAAAGAGCCGTTGCGATGAAAACGGTAAGTTTGTTCACGATATCCGTGCTACAAAATACAACGACAGCTTCAGAGATCTTTCAACATACGATCAGGATTATATTCTTGACCAGATTCCCTTACAGCAATATATCGATATCGCAGGTGAAGAAAATCTTTATTTCTTCTCATATGCTTCATTAGGCAATATGATTGACACTGCTCAGGAGCTTTACGATTTCATTCAGTTTGTAAAAGCCGATTCAGGCTCTGATAAGGTAAACATCGTTCCTATCAGCCAGGGCGGTTCTGTTGCAAACGCACTTTTACAGATTTATGCTGATAACGGCAGAAGCGTTGCTGAAGATATTCACAGAATTCTTTACATTGTACCTGCTCTTGACGGCTCTATACTCGTTGGTGAAATTTATCAGTACGGTCTTCTTGACGACAGCTACGAGCTTTACAACACAATGTTCCCTGCACTTATGGGCGAAGACGATATGATGAGCTACCTTGTAAACATCATTCTCAGAATCTTGCCTAACGCAGATATTAATAACATTCTCGACGTTGCAGTTAAAGTTCTTATTGAAGATTATATGAGATATTCAACTCTTCTTTGGGGACTTTGCCCCTCTGGCAACTACCCTGCTTGCAGAGAAATGTATCTTCTTGACGAGGGTCTTGAAAATATCTTAGCTCAGGCAGACTGGTATTACGAAGCACAGTGCAATTCAGATGCTAACATTCTTCAGGCAAAGGCTGACGGTGTTGAGATTTTTGACGTTGTTGACTACAACTATCCTCTTTATCAGTTAGTTGACTCTTATGATGACGTTAATGCTGACGGTATTATTCAGCTTGACTCAACCTCAATGGGTGCTTTCAGCTTAGGTGTTGACAAAAAGCTTCCCGCTGATTACGTTCCTACTCACTCTAACTGTGAAGACCCTCAGAACCATGACCACACAGACCCCAACGGTATCGTAGACGTTTGCACAGGTCTTCTTCCTGAAACAACATTCTATTTCTACAATCAGGATCATGAAAAAACAGGCTCTAACGACGTTATTATGAAGCTTGCGGCGGCTATCCTTACTGACAACAACTTCACAAGCGTTCACTCATATCCTGACAGATTCCCTCAGTTTAACGTAGGCAGAAACTCAAAGGGTCTTATGCGTGACGTTGAAAAAATGAAGGCTTACGATACAAGCAAGCTTTCACCCGAGTTAAAAGCAGAGCTTGAAGAGGCAATCGCTCAGGCTGAAGAAGCTCTTGACCAGACCGCAGTTGACATAAACAGCTTTGAAGCTGCAAAGGCAAACTTCTACAGCGTTTGTGATAAGGTTGAAAAATACGAAAACGGCGAAATCAACGAAGCACCTAAGGAAAACGGCGCTTATATGGATTTCGGCAATGCATTAGCTCAAATCGTTGAAGTATTAAGCAAATTGTTCTACATCTTATTTGGCGGTGCCGGCTTCGGTGATATGTAATTAAATTAACAATAACAAAACCACCCGAAATTTCGGGTGGTTTTTTCTGTCTTATTCGTGTGGCAAATAGCAGAATACGCTTTCTGCTTCACCGTTTTTCATATAAACTCTTGAAACACGACTGTTAATATCGCAAACGATTTCGTAGTTGATTGTACCTGCTTTTTCCGCAATTACGTCAACTGAAATAAAATCGTCACCGTCTTTACCGAAAATTGTTGCGGTGTCGCCTACCTCTGTTTCAGGGATATTGGTAACGTCTACCATAAACTGATCCATACAAACTCTTCCTAAAATCCTTGCACGCCTTCCTCTTATAAGGACTTCACCGTTATTAGAAAGAAGCCTCGGCACACCGTCGGCATAGCCTGCGCAAAGAGTTGCAACTCTTGTAGGTGCATTTGTTTTGTAAGTACAACCGTAGCTGATGCTTGTGTTTTCAGGTACGGTTTTCACCTGAACAACTCTTGTTTTCATACTCATTACAGGGCGGGGCTTTTCAATATTTTTATACTCAACCTCGTCAGAGGGGTTTAAGCCGTATAAAATAATACCCTGACGCACCATATTATATTTACTATCTAAATCTGCAATACCTGCACTGTTATAGAAATGCTTAATTGGAATATTTACCCCTGCTTTTTCAAGCTTTTCGGTAAAACTGTCAAAACGTGAAATCTGCATTTCTGTATAGGCTTTATCGGTTATATCTGCCGCAGCAAAATGACTGAAAACACCTTCAATAGTAACGTTGGGAAGCTGTTTTATTTTTTTGATTTCATCAATAGATTCATCGCAATCAGCAAAGCCAATTCTTGACATACCCGTATCTACCGCTATATGAAGCTTTGCTTCTTTTTTAAGCTTTACAGCACTATCGGAAAGAAGCTTTGCTTCTGTAAAATCTGAAACGGTAGGTGTAAAATCATATTTTACAACGTTATCGTAATCGCCGTAAGGAATATGGCCTAAAAGAAGAATAGGTGAATTAACACCGCTTTTTCTTATCTCTAAAGCCTCGTCGGTTGCGGCAACCGCAAGGTAATCAGCCTTATTCTCAAGAAATTTTGCAACCTTAACAGCACCGTGACCGTAAGCATTTGCTTTAACCACAGCTAACATTTTTATATTTTGAGGTAATGATTCTTTTACACAGTTAAAGTTATAATCAAGAGCATCAAGGTCTATTTCAACCCATGTACGCAATGATTTCAATAAATCTGTCATTCAATAACACTTCCGTTTAAGTCTACAAAAATAATAATACCACTTATTAAAACTTAATACAAGTATTTTCAAATGAAAAAGCAAAGCCGAAGCTTTGCTTTAGGTCATTTTTCAAGAAGTTTATTCATAAGGCCCGCATCATCCGTTATAATACCGTCTACGCCTAATTTAATAAGATGCTTTGCAGTATTTTCCTTGTTTACTGTCCAAGGGTTAACCTGAATACCTGCTCTGTGAGCACGCTCAACGTAAAGCCTTGTAACGTACATATGATAAGGGTGAAGAGCATCTGCACCGATTTCCTTTGCAAAGCTTACAGGACGAGCACCTATTTTTACGGAAATAAGTCTGTCAGGGCTATAAAGAATACCCGTTTTACACGCCTTATCAATTTTTTTACATACAACGAGAATTGCAGGGTCAAAGCTTGAAATAAGAAGCTTATCGAAAAGGCCGTGCTCTTTTACTGCATTGATAGTTTTCTCGGCAAGCTCTGTACCCGCTTGACCGAAATGCTCACTTTTAAGCTCAATATCAAGCACCTTCATTTTGTCGCCCATTTCCTCGCTTAAAGAAAGGAATTCGTCTAACGTGGGAATTTTAGTGCCTTCGAACTCGGGGCCTTTATATTTACCGAAATCAAACTCACGAAGCTCCTCAAGAGTCATATCCTTAATAGCACCTACGCCGTTTGAGGTTTCATCTATTGTAAAGTTATGACAAACAACGGGAATACCGTCTTTTGTGAGATGAATATCAGTTTCGAAGCCGTCACAACCGATTTCCATTGATTTTCTGAACGCTTCAAGAGTATTCTGGGGTGCTACTAAATTAGCCCCTCTATGCGCAATAACATTGCAGTTAATCATATATAACGACCTCGCTTTCACTGTTAAAATTATACATTACATTTTTAAATATTTCAACTTTAAAATGTAAACTTTTATTTTTTAAGTAATTTTGCTATAGCAACACCTATACCGATAGCGCCTGCAGCACAGCCTGCGATAAGACCTGCTTTTTGTTTTACCATATCATCTGCATCCCAGATATAGCAAAGCTCGTTGTAAAGTCCGCCACCGCAGAGGTCGTGGAAGTTATAAAATCTTGTTTCGTAGTTACCCGTTGCTTCGTCTATGTCAAAAATTCTTACACCCTTGTTTCTTGTACCGTAGCAACGGAATGAAGCACAAGCAGTCTGAACGAAATTGATACCGTCAACAACGCCCTCAAAGCAGTTACAATGGTCGTGACCGAAAACTACGGCTTTAATATCACCGCACTCCTTCATTGCTTCAAGCTGACCTGTTTTTTCGCTTACCATACAGGGATACTCGCCTATTTCACCCTTAACACCGTCTTTAAGCTTAAAGTACTTGTTATCGGGACCCTTTACCGAACCGGGAGTGCCTTCGGCACATTCTTCAATAAGCTCAACGGTTTCAAGCATGGGAATATGCTGAAACATCAAAGAAGGAACAGGCTCGCCGCCGTTCTCCTCTTTTAATTTTTTGCTTTTATTTTTATACCATTCGATAGCCTGAGGCTTTACTAATTCATAGCATTTGTCTTCCGCTTTATCATGCCAAGCGGAATCCATCATCCAGATATTGAACTTAATCTTCTCGCCGTCTTCGGAATAAATCGGTATATTGTAAGTAGCAACGTCACCGGATTCTTCATCATCAAGACCAAGATTACAGCTATAAGCTCTGTAAAAATCGGCTTGCTCTTCCTTTGTAAGACGGTTTCTGTCATCGTGGTTACCGTAAATCATACCGAAGGGTATTTTTCTTTCTTCAATAGGGGAAACGAGCTTATCAATAGCTATTCTCATAGCCTCTGCTTCACCCTCTTTATCTTTGATAACAAGCTTTGAGCCTATACGGGCATCGCAAAGATGGTTACCTAAAATATTATCTCCTGTAAGCACGATAAGGTCAGGCTTTAAGCTATCGTAAGCCGCATTAAGCATACGAATCATAGTAGGCCTTACAAACTGAAGGTCCTGAGGGTCGCTTACCTGCATTATTCTGAATTTACCGTTTTTAAAATTCAACTGCATAAATTTTACCGCCTTTTATATAAACCAATTTAGCTTTTAATTACATCAATTCGGGAAGAAAAGCTTTTGCTATACCGAAATAAACGAGCAATGAAACACCGTCCACAACAGTTGTAATAAACGGGCTCGCCATTACAGCAGGGTCAAGCTTCATCTTTTTAGCAACAATAGGAAGCACACAACCGATAACCTTTGCACAAATTACAGTAAGGCAAAGAGTAAGAGCAACAACTAAAGCAACGTTGTTTGTAACACCGGGGGTTTTAAGAAGCATTCCGTCTATAAAAATTATTTTTACAAAGCAGGCAACCGCAAGAGATACACCGCAAAGAACGGAAACTCTGATTTCTTTCCATAAAACTCTTAATATATCTCTTACGTCAATTTCTCCTAACGAAAGACCACGGATAACGGTAACTGAAGCCTGGCTACCCGAGTTACCGCCCGTACCCATAAGCATAGGTATAAAAGCGGTAAGAACAACTATTTTTGAAAGTGCGTCTTCAAACGATGAAATAATCATCCCTGTAAAGGTTGCTGAAAGCATAAGGAAAATAAGCCACGGAATACGACCCTTCCATAATTCCCAAACTGATATTTTAAGGTAAGGCTTATCAGTAGTAGGGGCAATAGCCGCCATTTTCTGGAAGTCCTCTTCTGCCTCTTCCTGAATAACGTCGATAGCATCGTCAAAGGTAACGATACCTACCATGCAGTTTTCATTATCAACAACAGGAAGTGAAACAACGTCGTATTTATTAAATAACTGAGCAACCTCTTCCTTATCGCTTAAGGTTTTTACTGATATTGGATTTTCCTCCATAACATCTGAAAGAAACTCGTCATCATCGCAAATAAGAAGGTCCATTGCAGTAACAGTGCCGAGAAGCTTATGCTTTTCAATAACGTAACAAACGTTAACCGTTTCAGAATGTACACCTCTTGATTTAATCTTTTTAAGGGCATCACCGATAGTCATAGTAGGTGCAAGACTAACGTATTCGAGAGTCATAATGCTACCAGCACTATCCTCGGGGTAGTTGAGAATAGTATTTATAGCCGCCCTTTTGCCACCTGCCGCAGAAAGAATTCTTTCAACTACGTTTGCAGGCATTTCTTCAATTATATCAACAGTATCGTCAATGAACATATCGTCCATAATAGTTTTTAATTCTCGGTCTGTAAAGGTTTCGAGAAGCACCTGCTGTTGCTCAGGCTCCATATAAGTAAATACCATTGCGGCATTCTCTTTAGGAATAAGACGGAAAAGCATAACTAATGATTTGTCGTCTTCAAATTCAGGTAATAAAACCGCCGTATCAACGGGGTTCATAGTATCAAATATACTTTTTATAGCTTTATACTGTTTTTCGTTTAAAAGCCTTTCAAATACCTCTTTTGTCATAAAATCCTCCTTTTTACTTGGGTAAACCCCAGATTTGCAGATGTAGGAGGGTAAAAAGCAAATAAAAAAACTGAGCCTTACGACTCAGCGACAAAAATTATACTTACCGTTACGAAACGTAACAGCAATATCAACAGTCTGCAATGAACTCAGACTGCAAGGTCGCTGATTTTAAATAAATGCTACTTCGCCCATGTCCGCTACTGCCCGAATCCATTAACTGTCACACTCCTTTTATAATATGTCTAATCCATAGATAAATATAAACTAATAATAAATAAATGTCAAGAAAATCAAAGGATTAAAACAAAAAAATAAAGGGATTCAAAAAGAATCCCTTTATCAAACAACAATACTATTCATTAAGCAAGTAACATACCGATAAGAGACATAATCCATGCAATAAATGCCTTAATGCCTGTATACTGAGATGTTCTTGTCTGACCGCATACCTGACAGATTGTGTCGTTAGGTGTGTAGCTATGGTCAAGAGTTGTGTGAGAACCCTTTTCTGCCTGACCGCCGCAATCAGCGCAATCACGCCAGTGGTGCATACCGTCATACTCGTAACCGCCCTGAGGGTTGTGGTCAACGATTACGTGGCAAACATTTGAGTATTCATATGCGTTTGCAGGATCTGCTGCGAAATATTTAATATACATTTCGCCCTCTTCAAGAGGAGAACCGTCGTAAGGAATCCAAACGCCGTCAGCAGATAAAATCTCCCAACCTTCTGAGTAAACAACGCCTGATACGCCGGGAGCATCTAAAGCTTTATCAAGAACTTTGCCGGGGCAAATTCTGATTTCTGAAACAATTTCATCAACTACAATATTTGCTGCACTTGTAGGAACTACAAATGCACAGAAAAGAAGGCACAAACAAAGTGCTGCCGCTAAAACCTTTTTCATAAGTTAGCATCCTTTCAAGACTATTTTTTTACATTCTAACACTAATCGCCAAAAATTGCAAGAGTTTTATTCAAACATTTTATTTTTTAACAAGTGACTATATTCTTTTTTCTATTTCAATAATTATATCACTCATTTTGACGTTAAGAGCACACGAAATTTTATATAATGTTTCTAATGTCGGTTTTCTTTCACCGTGCTCTATTGCACTTAAATGCGTTCTTCCAATATCTGCCAAACCACTGACAACTTCTTGCGATAATTTTTTATTCTTGCGAATTTCCGCAATTACATTACCCACTATTTTAGGATCTAACGATGGAACAAACATTATACCACCTCACGCTTTCAGTTTAATCTACAGAAAGCGATTTACTGTCAACATATGTTGACAAGTGTCTGCTTATGTGTTAATATGTAATAACTAAATACTTAGGAGGTATTATTATGTCAGAAGAAAGCAGCCACACTACAAACCCTGAAAAGAAAAAAGGGAAAGGCAAAAAAATTGCAATAATAGCTGCTATTATTATAGTTGCATTAATTATCATTGGCAGTTTTGGTTCAAATGATTCACAAACAGGTAACAATAACAATGCCGATCAGCAAAACGTTGGTGTTGTAGACAATAACAACAATACTGTTGAAACTCAAGCACCTGCACCGCAAGTTCAAACAATTACTGATGGTAACGTTATTACAACACCAACAAAAGAGGTTACTATCAAAAAGAGTGAATTTTCTTACGATGTAATGCCTGACAATCCCGATAGTTTTTACTCACATTACACACCTGATGCAGGTAAAGTTTATATCGTATTATCTGTTGACGTTAAAAATAATGGTAAAGCTGATATAGAGTGCGACGAATTGTTAGGTGTAAAAGCTGATTATAATAACGGATACACTTACTCAGGTTTTGCTGTTGTTGATGAAGGTGGCGATTTTACCTACGCAAATATTACATCAGTTTCTCCACTTTCAACGCAAGCTATGAAATATCTTATTGAATGTCCTGAAGAGGTAGAAACTTCAACAGCCCCCTTATTTTTAACCATTACCGTTGATGGAGTTAACTATCAGTACACAATCAGATAACCACAAAAACAAAAGGCAGTTCATAATGAACTGCCTTTTTATTTTATTCAAATTTGATAACTTCATTCTTCTCTGCAGATTCAATTATAGCTTCCATAAGCTTCATAAGTCTGCGTTGCTGGTCGTGAGTTATAAGCTGCTGAGCACCGTTGCGAAGAACGTCGTAGATATTGTTGTAATAATCCGACCATTCAACGTATATCTTTTCAAACGGGAATTTTTTAATAGTTTCGTCAGTTCTCGGTGCCATAGTTTTAGTAATACCTGCACCTGCTTGAATCGGAACTGCATCCATAATTTCCCAGTCTTTGATTTTAACTATTTCACCGTTCATATCCCAGTCTCTGATAATAGCAGTACCATTTTCACCGCAAACGTACCAACGGGGAGCCTCAATAAAGTTATTTGTAAACACTTCAACAAGACATTCGGGACCGTTTTCAAATTTAAGAATTGCTCTGAAGCCGTCGTCAACCTCATCGTTAGTTACGTTAGTCATCGTAGCGTAAACGGTAAGAAGCTTTTTACCCTCGTTGAGCATTAAAATCTGGTCAAGAAGATGAACGCCCCAGTCAAGAAGCATACCGCCGCCGTGCTGTTTTTCTCTTCGCCAGTCACCGGGAATACCGCGTGAACCGTAAACTCTTGAATCAATTGAAAAAACGTTGCCTAATTCGTTAGTTTCTAAAACTCTTTTTACCATCCGGTAATCGTTATCCCAACGTCGGTTTTGATGAACTGTGAAAAGCTTTCCTGTTTCCTCTGAAGCCTTAATCATTTCTTCAAGATCTTCGGAACACATCGTAACGGGCTTTTCGCTGATAACAGCCTTACCCGCTTTCATAGCTCTTATCGCTATATCCTTATGACAGTCGTTATAAGTAGCGCAAACGATAAGCTCTACCCTTTCATCTTCAAGAAGAGCCTCAAAGCTCGGGTAAACATAAACACCCTTTTCGGTAGCAACGTCACAAGCAGACTGCTTGATGTCATAAATACCTACAAGATTAAATCTTTCAAATTCTTCAATATGGTTTGCGTGATAACGCCCCATACCACCGTAGCCAACTACGGCAACGTTGATTTTTTCCATGATAATATCCCTTTACTTTAAATCCACCAGGCTGCTTCTAAACCTTGCTTTATTATACATTTTTTGAGAAGCTCAACTGCTTTTTCAAGACCTTCGTTCTGACTCATAAGAGAATCTTCGTGTTCGATAGAAATTGCGTAATCGTAGCCTACCATACGAAGATTAGAGATTACGTCGCGCCAGTAGCTTTCACCGTTACCAAAGCCTACTGAACGGAATATCCAAGAACGGTTAATTTCGTCAGCATAAGATTTAACATCAAGAACACCGTTAACGGCTGTGTTGATATCATCAATTTTAGTATCTTTTGCGTGGAAATGGAAGATTGCATTTTCTTTACCTAATGCGCGAATAACTGCTATCGGGTCCATACCCTGCCAGATCAGGTGAGAAAGGTCAAGGTTTGCACCGATTTCTTTACCTACTGCGTTACGAAGCTTTAAAAGGCTTTCTGTGTTATAAACACAGAAGCCGGGGTGAAGCTCAAGAGCAATTTTATCTACACCGTGAGCCGTGCTGAATTTTACAAATTCCTTCCAGTAAGGAATAAGCACTTCATTCCACTGATATTCAAGAATTTCGCCGAAATCATTAGGCCAAGGGCAAGTTACCCAGTTAGGATATTTTGAATCCTCACAGTCACCGGGGCAGCCTGAGAAGGTGTTTATCTGATGAACACCTAATTTTTCTGCAAGAAGAATCGCTTTTCTCATATCCTCATCAAAGCTTTTTGCAATTTCTTTGTTAGGATGAACGGGGTTACCGTGACAGCTTAAAGCACTGATTTCAACGTTATATTTTTTAAGAAGAGCCTTGAAAGCTTCAAGTGCTTTTTCATCGTTAAGAAGAATGTCGGGGTCTGCATGTGCTTTACCTGGGAAGCCGCCACAACCGATTTCAACCATTTCAAGACCAAGACTCTGAAAATATTTAAGAGCTTCCTCAAGAGAAACGCTACCTAATAAATTTGTTAATACACCGAGTTTCATTTTTTATACCTCTTTTAGATTTTTAGAAATTGTTTTTTAACCAAGCAAAGCTTCTTGTGATATCTTCAAGGCCTGTGGGAACGGGGTCGTCGTTTTCAAGAACAACCCATTGGAGCCCGATAGCATTAACACCCTCAATAACCTTCTTAAGATCGTTTTCACCCTCACCGAGAGCCATAGGCTTATGGTCAACACCGTCTTTTATATGAATGAGAACTATTTTATCCTTGTTTTCGGGAAGATATTTACTGTTATCAATACCTGCACAGAAGCTCCAGTATGTATCCACCTCAAGCTTACAGCCATTTTCGGAAATAATATCCATAGCGTTTTTGCCGTCCTTGATATCCTCAAATTCTTCCGTGTGATTATGGTAATAAGTATCCATACCCATTTCACGAGCCTTAACGCCTGCGGCGCTTAAAACGTCGCCTGTGCTTTTTGCTTCCTCATATGTTGAGTGAGGTGCACCGCCGACGCCGAGATATTTTGCGCCGAGTGCTTTTCCGTATTCAAGAGTTTTATCAAGATTTTCGGGAATGAAATCATCAAGACCTAAATGACTACCGACAATCTCAAGACCTAACTCGTCACATCTTGCACGAAGCTTTTCGGCAGGTAAATCAAAATAGCCTGCAAATTCAACACCGTCAAAACCGATTTCTTTTACTTTTCCTAAAATTTCCAACATATCGTCACCGTTATTGATATGGTCACGAACTGAATAAAGCTGTACTGCAAATTTCATTTTATTTTCTCCTAATTATTGTTTATACTACACCAACTATCAAAAGGTGCTTTAGTTTACTTTAGAGAAAATCGTTCAGCGTGCCTTTTGGTGCGAGTGGTGCTGTATACCGATACTGCCCCGTGCAACAAAAGGTGCTATGGGCGATTTAATCAAAATAAACGGGTTTACCAGTCTTGGCTGATTCATAAATCGCTTCAAGAATTCTCGTAACAACAAGTGCCTGACGGGGAAGAACAACGGGGTCTGTGTCAGTTCTTATAGCGTGAATCCATGATGATGCTTCCATCTCTGCGGGTGAACCGCTCTTCTGACCTTCGAAGAATGCGGCACCGCCTGCATCAAGGTTGGGAATTTCGATGCACTGACGCTGATTTTTTATGTAGTTGATACGAGCTTGGTCGTTAATAGTGTCAGCACCGCCTTTTTCACCGCAAATCATATAGCAAGCTTCTTGGGGGTCTGCGATATTAAGTGCCCAGCTTGATTCAAGGTTGATAACTGCACCGTTTTTCATTTTTATAAAGCCAAACGCAGAGTCTTCAACGGTAAACTCTTTAGGGTCCCAATTGCCCCAGGCATTACCCTGTTCTTCCTGGTCAGCAAGCTTACGGAAGGTCTGACCTACAACCATTTCAGGCTCATAGTTATCCATAACCCAAAGAGTCATATCAAGAGCGTGAGTACCGATATCAATAAGAGGGCCGCCTCCCTGCTCATATTCGTTAAGAAAAACGCCCCAAGTGGGAACTGCACGACGGCGTATAGCAAGAGCCTTACCGTAGTAAATCTCACCGAATTCACCGTTTTCCGCACACTTTTTAACGTAAAGATTTTCGTCAGTCTGACGATTCTGATAGCCGATAGAAAGCTTTTTGCCTGTTCTTTCGGCAGCCTCGCACATAGCCTTTGCTTCTTCATAGGTTTTTGCCATAGGCTTTTCACACATTACGTGCTTACCTGCTTCAAGAGAATCAATAGTAATAAAGCTATGAGAACGGTTAGGAGTACAAACATGAACAATATCGATGCTTTCGTCCTTTAAAAGCTCTTTGTAATCTTCATACACCTTAGCATCGGGTGTACCGAATTTTTTAGCAGCCTTTTCGGCTCTTTCTTTAACAATATCGCAGAAAGCAACCATCTCTACGTCTTCAACCTTTTGAAGTGCAGGCATATGCTTACCGTTAGCAATACCGCCACAACCGATGATACCAATTTTTAAAATCTTTTCCATAAACGAAACCAACCTTTCGCATTATATTACAATTATCATTATAATATTTTAAAACCATATTTCAACAAATTTTTACTGCATTTAATAACAAAAATCTCCCCATTTATTTGGGGATATTTCACATATAAAACTCTTGAAAACACCATATAGTTATTATATAATTTCCTTATATTCTCCCGAGAGGTGTTTTTATGGAAAAGAAAAGAATTTATACAATTGCAACCTCACACCTTGATACCGTGTGGAGTTGGGATTTAGAGGAAAGTATTGATAAATATATTTACGATACTTTAGTTGACAATTTCAGAATGTTTGAAAAGTACCCGAATTATACTTTTTCATTTGAAGGCTCATACAGATATGAGCTTATGGAAGAGTATTACCCCCAGCTTTTCAAAAAGATGACTGAATACGTAAACGAGGGCCGTTGGAACGTTTGTGGCTCTGCTTTTGAAAACGGTGACGTTAACGTACCGTCACCCGAAGCACTTTTCAGAAATATTCTTATCGGTAACTCATATTTCCGTAACAAATTCGGCAAGACCTCTTGCGATATTTATCTGCCTGACTGCTTCGGCTTCGGTTGGGCTTTACCCTCTGTTATGCACCATGCAAATTTAAAGGGCTTTACAACTCAGAAATTAAGCTGGGGCGGTGCTTTCGGCACTCCCTTTGATATAGGAAGATGGCGAGGCGTTGACGGCAAAGAGGTTTACTCAACCTTAAAGTTAGGCTCTTACGCAAAATCTCTTGATAAGCTTCGCGGTTGGGATTTTATAGAAGAAAAGTTCAAAGAAAATGAAGCCTACGACCTCCCATGGACAACTGTTTTCCACGGTACAGGTGACCGAGGCGGTGCACCTAAAGAAAAATCAATAGCATTTGTTGACGAAGAAGTAAACAAAAATGCTACAAGTGATATAGAGGTTATCGCTTCACCTGCCGACAAGGTTTACCGAGATATTGAAAACGAGCTTACAGACGAGCAGAAAAACAAGCTTCCCGTATGGGAAAATGAGCTTGTAATGAGTGAACACGCTATCGGTGGTTATACCTCAAGAGTTATGAGCAAGCGTTGGAACAGACGTGCAGAAGAGCTTGCCGATATGACGGAAAGAAGTTCTGTTATAGCTGATTATTTCGGCACTGCAGACTACAACCGCGAAAGCCTTACACGCTCATGGAAAAGAGTTATTGCTCACCATTTCCACGACGATATGCCGGGTACCTCCTGCCAACGTGTTTATAAACGTTCTTGGAATGATCTTTACGTTTCAATGAATCAGTTTGAAAGCGAGCTTGAAGCATCAGCTTCGGCTATAGTTAAGCTTTTGAAAACAGATTCCTGCAAGGGCACACCCATTACAGTTTTCAACCCCGTTGAAGTTCAAAGAAAAGGCGTTGTTACTGCTGTTCTTGATAACGTTTCATCAAAATATGTTAAGGTATTTGACGGTGAAGCAGAGGTAGCAAGCCAATGCAAAAAATCGGCGGACGGAAAAACAGAGATTATTTTTGTTGCTGATGTTAAAAGTCTCGGCACAAAGGTTTACGATGTTAGAGAAAGCAATACTCCTTGCGAGGTTACATCTGAAATCGCTGTTACAGATAACACTCTCGAAAACGGGAAATATACCGTTACGCTTAATTCTAACGGTGACGTTTGCTCTATTATTGATAAATCGGGAAGCAACAGAGAGCTTCTTAAAGCACCTGTTGTTACAGGTCTTTTCGACTACACGGGCTCTGAGGAATGGCCCGCTTGGGAAATGAATTACAAGGAGGCTGCAAAAGCCCCTGACAGAGCCCCCACTCTTGTAAAATCAGAGATAATTGAAAACGGCCCTGCAAGAGTTGCCATTAAGGTTACACAAAAAGACGGCAGAAGCGAATTCAATACAATAATCGCTCTCTCCTGTGGAGGTGAAGCAGTTGAATTTTATTCTGAAATTGAGTGGCAATCACTTCGCACAATGGCTAAAAATTGCTTCTCATTTACTGCGGATAACGAAAACGCTACCTACGATTTAGGCTTAGGTGCTATCAAAAGAGGCAATATGACCGAACAGCTTTACGAGGTACCTGCTCAGAAATGGGCAGATATTACTGATGCAAGCGGTGATTTCGGTGTTTCTGTGTTCAGTGAATGTAAATATGGCTGGGATAAATTCGACAATAACACTCTTCGCTTAACTGTTGTTCATACACCTATGCACAACTACCGCATTGACTCAATGCAATCAATGATGGATTTAGGTCTTAACAGACATTCCTTTGCAATTTACAGTCACAACGGAAAATTGGATAAAGAAACTCAGCTTCAGGCAAGGCTCTTTGTTCAGCCTATGGCGGCTTTCGTTTGCGAAAAGCACGATGGCATTTTAGGTAACGAAT
The DNA here is from genome assembly GCA_045648585.1 of Acutalibacteraceae bacterium. Classification (GTDB taxonomy): domain Bacteria; phylum Bacillota; class Clostridia; order Oscillospirales; family Acutalibacteraceae; genus DTU089. The sequence goes on along the minus strand of JAZROI010000106.1, from coordinate 45,408 downwards.
ATTCCTTCGGCTCAATTTCAGATAATTCCGTTATTATCCGTGCAATTAAAAAGGCTGAAGAAAGTGATGAAATCATTGTACGTCTTGGTGAGGGTACAAAGAAAAATATTGACAGCTTTACTTTAACTCTCGGTAACGGAATTGAAAGTGCAAGAGAAGTATATGCAAGCGAAGAATATTTAGGTGAAGCAACCGTTGAAAACGGAAAGCTTGTAACAAGCTTTAAGCCTTACGAAATAAAATCATTTGCATTAAAGCTTAAAGCCTTTGAAGCTGCTACAAAAAAAGCCATTTCAAATCCCGTAGAGCTCCCCTTTAATAAAAACATAATCACAAAGCAAGGCGAGTTAGGTAGCTTTACATACACCTTGCCTTATGAAATAACTCCCGATAAATTCACCTTTGCAGGCGTTGATTACGTTATCAACAAGGATCGCGAAAGCAATGCACTTGTAGCACAAGGTCAGAAAATAGCTTTACCTGAAAATGCGAAAAAGCTTTCACTTCTTTGCGCATCTCTTGACGGTGACAAAACAGTTAAATTTAATATTGACGGTAAAGAAATCGAAAAAACAATTCACGATATTTTCGAAAGACCTGCAAAATGGGATATGTATGATTTCAAAGAGGTTGCAAAAATCAAGGACTGCAAGGTTGCCCTTGAAATTACCCATTGCCACAAGGATTGGGAAGACGTTACCGCAAAAATTATGTATTTCTTTGAGGTAAGCTTTGATTTAAACGGTGAAAAAGAAATCGTTCTTCCTAAAGACAAAAACATCGTAATTATAAGTGCTTCGAATCTTAACGAGGTAGCTGCAAAATCAGTTTCTCCCCTTTGCGAAAAGGTACCCGAAAGAAAATTCACTTTCAAAATGACAAAGCAGGAAAAACGTTGGTACAAGGAGAGAAGAAAAAAGAAAAATCTTCACGATAAAAAGTTCTATGAGCGCAAAAATTGGGGAAAGAATTATTAAGCTTACTTCGTTCGCAGTGAAGAGTGAAAAGTGAATAGTGAAAAAGTAAAGGGTCTGCGAAGCATTATAAGCGTCGCAGACCTATTGGTTATATACATAAGTTAAGTTATTGCGATAGCCTTGCCTCCCTGTTGGACTCTGCCCAATAGGGATGAAAATGCTATCGCTGATTTTTAACATATCGAAATTCAAAACATCTTCAAAAAAACTTTCGTCACAAAAAATCCAAGTAAACTACACCCCGGAAACGTTAAAATCCAGGTTAATGCAATTTCTTTTATTGTGTTCACGTCAAGCGATTTCAAGCTTTTTGCCGCCCCCGCTCCCATCATTGCGGTTGTTTTTGCGTGAGTGGTTGAAACAGGAAAGCCGAAAATGGTGCTTAAAAGAAGTGAAATTGAAGAAGCTGTATCAGCAGAAAAGCCTTGATATTTTTGAAGCTTCACCATATCCATTCCTACGGATTTTATAATTTTTTTACCGCCCGTAAGTGTGCCGAGAGCCATTATAACCGAGCAAAGTAATATTATAAATTCATGGGGTTTTTCTTCTGCTTTTATCCCTGAAAAATTCACACTCATCATAAGCACTGCTATAAACTTTTGCCCATCCTGAGCACCGTGCATAAAGCTCATAGAAGCTGCCCCTAAAATCTGACCGTATTTGAAAATTTTTTCGCCGCTACTTCTTTTTACATTCCTGAAAATTGTAACTATAATTTTGCATATCAAAAAGCCTGCAACAAACCCGAAAAAGCAAGAAACGAAAAGCCCCTTTACGGTTTTTATCCATTCAGCCGAATTAATTGCCTCAAAGCCCCCGTTTATAGCAACCGCACTTCCCGTAAGCCCTGCTATCAAGGCGTGGCTTTCGCTCGTTGGTATGCCGAAATACCAAGCTAAAACTGCCCATAAAACGATTGAAAACAATGCGGCGGCAAGGGCGACAGACGCCTTTTTTGTATCACCGCCGAAATCAACTATATTACTTATCGTAACGGTTACCGAGTCGTTTATTTTACTCATAAGAGTAACACCGAAAAAATTAAAAAACGCCGACATAATAAGAGCCGACCGTAGCTTCATACACCTTGTTACAACAACAGTTGAAATGGCGTTGGGCGCATCAGTTAAGCCGTTGACAAAAACAACCGCCAAGGTCAGAAGCACCGTAGTAACCGAAAGCGGTGATAAAGATGATAAAGAATGTAAAAACAAAATATCACTTCCTTTTTACATTCTATTCGGTATTTATAAAAATTATTTTTACAAAAGAAAAAGACTGACAACTTTCGTTATCAGTCTGTTAAGCCAACTATATAATCTACACTTTTACCGTAAAACTCGGCAAGCTTTACTGCATACTCAAGAGGCAACACTCTCTCACCACGTTCGTATTTTGAATACAACGATTGGTCGCACATAAGAACTGCCGCAACCTGCTTTTGAGTAAGGTCATTATCTTCTCTTAAATCTTTTATTCTAAGCTTCATTTATATCACCAATACTAATATACCCGAGGACAAATCGTCCTATTGACTTTTTGGACTATTTGTCCTAAAATATGTTTGGTGATAGATATGGCAGATTTTGAAGAAATGTATTATGAGTTATTTCGAGCAACAGAAAAGGCAATAAATATTTTAATTGAGGCACAAAACAAGTGTGAAGATATGTATATAAACTCCTCCGAATGCGAAATTCTTACTTTTTCTAACAAAAACATAAAAAAATAATAAAAAAATCAAAAAAACACTTGCAAAATGCAAAATGATATGATATTATATCATTCGCTATCCGGGTGTGGCGCAGTTGGTAGCGCGCTTGACTGGGGGTCAAGAGGCCGTGAGTTCAAGTCTCGCCACTCGGACCAAAATAAAGAGTAGTCTTTTGACTGCTCTTTATTTTTTTGTTCTGTTTGAGTTCTAAGCGAGACTTGAACTCCCTCACAAAAAGCCGGAGCAACTTTCATTGCTCCGGCTTTTTCTTTTTATCCTTCCAAAACTACACTGCAATTGGTAATTCCGTAATATTTAAAAGCGGTTATAACCTCTTTTGTTATTCTTTCGCCGCAAACTATAATCGGTACTGCCGGTGGGCAGCCTACAGTAACAGCAGAAAGTATTCTCCCCTCACATTCTTCTATGGGAAGTATTTCTGACGGTGACATAGACGCTTCTCTCACACTCATAACCTTTTCAGGCTTTGCGAATTTGGGTGGAATATCTTTTTTTACAGCTTTTTTCGGAATTGCTGCTAACGCCTGCGTTACCCTTTCAAGCCCTGATTTTTCCGTTTCAGGTGTAGGCATAAGCACAAGATAATCGGGGTCAAAAAATTCACAAAAAATATTGTTTCCCTTAAGAATATCGGCAAGCTCCGTGCCCGTATAGCCGTAAGCTTTAGCTGATATAGTAAGCTTCATAGGTTCGTCACCGTAGAAGCGATATCCTTTTTTCTCAAGACTTGCTTTTGTTTCTGCAACTAAAGGCAAAAAATTGGCTAATTTCTTTTTGTAGCCTTCAAGATATGAATTACAAGCATCCAAAGACTGCAAAATCAAATACGACGGACTCGTTGAGCCGAAAAGTGCCAAAGCATTTTTTACATCCTCACAATAAAAATCGGAAAGCTCATTTGAAATATGAATATACGCTCCGCCCGTAACAACGGGTAAGGTTTTATGAGCAGAGTCACAACACAAATGAGCACCTGAATCTATTGGATGGCGGGATTCCTCTAAAAACTTAAGATATGCTCCGTGGGCATTATCTACAGCTAAAAGAACTCCGTGTTTACGGCATACTCGGGAAAGTCCCTCAATATCTGCAATATTACCAAGATAATCGGGGCTTGTAAGGTATAAAGCCACCGGTTTTTCTTCAGCATTTTCAAGAAAGCTTTCGAAAGCCTCGGGTGAAATATTGCAGGAAAGGTAGGATTCATCATTATCGGGATATAACCACGCAATTCTGAAATCTAAAAGTGACACCGCACTTACAAAGGTTTTGTGAGCATTTCTGCCTGCAGCAATAATAGGCTTTTTACCGTTTTCCTTTGCATTTAAAGCCACAAGGTACATCATAGCACGAATGCAATGAGATGCACCCTCGGTAGAATAATATGTTGGAAAGCCGAATAATTTTGATGCATTATCCTCACTTTGTTTTATTATACCCGTTGGGTTATATAAATCATCCGCACCGTCAAACTCTGTTATATCAAGATTCTCAAAGCCGAGAAAGCTTTTGCCTTTATGCCCCGGCATATGCATTCGCAAGGCTGAATTTTCGTTGTACTGGCGTACAAAATCACAAATGGGAGTATTCATTATTATTCTCCGAGTGCTCTTGCGATTGCAACCATAATCGCACACTCCATACGCTTACGGAAAAGACGGCAACCGCTTTCATAAACGCCCGTAACAGAGCCTGTTGCGTGGTAAGCGTTAGCCGCACAACCGCCTGAGCAATAAAGTCTTGCCCAACAATCTTTACATTCGGGATGAGCATAAACGTTACAAGCGGCAAACTCACTTTGAATTTCGTGGTTTGTAACACCATCCCAAACGTTACCTAATTTGAATTTTTCATCGCCTACGAACTGATGACAAGGATATAAATCGCCCCAAGGTGTAACCGCCATATATTCAGTACCGCTACCGCAGCCTGAAATTCGTTTGTAGATACAAGGACCGCCTGTAAGGTCAATCATATAGTGATAGAAGGTAAAGGGTTTGCCCTCTTTATCTCTTTTAAGCATTAAATCGGCTAAATCCTCATATTGCTTCATTACGATTGCTAAATCCTCTTCGGTAAGCTCAGAGGGGTCACCCGGTGCACAAACAACAGGCTCCATACTTAACTCACTAAAGCCTAAATCGAGCATTTGCTGAATATCTTTAAGGAAATCAGGGTTTGCGTGGGTAAAGGTGCCTCGCATATAATAATTTTTACCATTTCTTGCTTCAACAAATTTCTGGAATTTAGGAACGATTTTTTCCCAGCTGCCGTTACCCGCATAGTCAACACGGTAGCGGTCGTGAATTTCTTTTCGTCCGTCAAGGCTGAGAACAACGTTGCTACACTCTTTATTAGCAAAATCAATAACATCGTCGTCAACAAGCACGCCGTTAGTCGTAAGCGTGAAACGGAAGTTTTTATTATGCTCTTTTTCTATGCTTCTTGCATACGCTACAAGTTCTTTAACCACGTCAAAATTCATAAGAGGCTCTCCGCCGAAAAAGTCAACCTCGAGATTATGACGGCTACCTGAATTTTCAACGAGGAAATCAAGAGCACGTTTACCGACCTCAAGACTCATTACGTCTCTTTCACCGTTATATTTTCCCTGACTTGCAAAGCAATAAGCACAGTTAAGGTTACAAGTATGAGCAACGTGTAAGCACAAAGCCTTTACTACACCTGCAGTTTTCTGCTTAAGTGTACCTGCCATAGACTCAAAAGTATCGGGAGCAAAAAGCTTCCCTGAATCCTTTAAGCCCTGCACCTGAGAATAACACTCTTCAATATCGTTATCGGTGATATCGTCACGGTCGTTATATTTCTCGGATAAAACACTTAATATTTCATCCTTTTCTTTATCCTCAAACATAGCAATAATATCGTAAGCTACCTCATCCACAACGTGAACGGCACCTGAGCAAACGTCAAGCACGATATTGTAGCCACCTTGCTTGTACTGATGAATCATATAATATATCTCCTTCACGAAAAAAGCCGCCCGTTCCGGCGGCATTTCGGCATGTAAAATTACTTGCTTTCTTTAACGTTTTCACATTCCTGGTTTGCGATACCGCAGCTTGTTTTGCAAGCTGACTGACAAGATGTCTGGCACTCGCCACAACCACCGTTTTTTGCACTTTCACACAAATTACGTGTTTCAATTGTTTTAATGTGTTCCATGAGAAAGGCCTCCCTATATTTTTTCGTATATAGTTTACCACAGCAAAATTACTATGTCAATGAATTTTTAAGTAAATATTATTCCAACTTTTGTTCCGTCAATTTAATGTACATTATGAACAAAAAACACCTTTTTAAGCCCCTTTAAAAAAGTAAAATAATTCTATTGAAAATTGAAATCAAAGTGCTATAATACAGAGTGAATATAGCATATTCACTATAATAATTAGTATAAGCTGGTGATTATATGAACCCGGATATTATTGGCGCTATCGTTGCGGCAATTGCCGGTTTTTTAGTAGCTTTCATAAACTACACTTTTTCAAAGAAAGTGCTTATAAAAACGCCTGACAAATTTCTTTTTACAACTATGGCACGGCAGGTTTTACAAGTTCTTTTCCTTGTTTTAGTTTATTTTATCGGAACAAAAACTGAAATTGCAAACGTAATGTACTTACTTGTCGGTGCAGTTTTAGGTATGACGATACCTATGGTTTATTTTACAAAAAAGCTTTTAAGCTTTAATAAAACTGCCGATACTAAAAAAGAAGAAAAGGAGGGTGAAGCCGATGGGTGAAAAATCAGAGGTTATTATCGAGCTTTTCGGCATACTTGACGTAACGGGCGAGGTTATTACGATGTGGATAATGCTTCTCTTTATCACGTTGCTGTCGCTTATAGTCAAAAAGAGCCTTAAGGAAAGACCGGGAAAGCTTCAAAACGTTATTGAAACCGGTGTAGAATATCTTGACAACTTCTTCGCTGACATTCTCGGCAAAAAGAAATCAAGAAAATATTTTACCTTCCTTGCATCTCTTTTTATTTTCATTATCTTTTCAAACTATTCGGGTATGATACCCGGTGTAGGTCTTACCGACTACGTAAAAGCACCTACTGCCTCTCTTTCCGTTACGGCGGCATTAGGTATTGTTACCTTCCTGTTTTTACAGATTTCAGGTATACGACACAATGCGAAGCACTATTTCAAGCATTTCGTTTCACCGATGTTTTTTATGCTACCGCTTCTTTTACTTGATGAAATAATAAAACCTGCCTCTTTGGCACTTAGGCTTTACGGTAACATTTTCGGTGAGGAAATGGTTACGGAAGAGCTGTATCACATTTTCCCTATCGGTGCACCCGTAGTAATGATGGTGCTCTCTTTACTATTTTGTGCTTTACAGGCAATGGTATTTACAATGCTCGTTTCAATTTATCTTGACGAGGTTACAGAATAAAAATTTATTTTTAAGGAGTAATAAATATGACAAACTCAGCAATTATCGCAATCGCAGCAGCAATCGCAATCGCAATCAGTACACTTGGTCCTTCAATCGGTCAGGGTATAACAGCAAAGGCAGCAATGGAAAGCATTGCCCGTCAGCCCGATGCCGCAAAGGATATCCGTTCAACTCTTATCATTGCTCTTGCTCTTATGGAAGCTCTTACAATTTACGGACTTCTTATCGCATTTATGCTTATATCAAAAATCTGATTTTTATATACCGAAGCAGAAATTTCATCTATATAAAACTTGGTTTTGATATTTTCTAAGGAGTAAATTATGAATATTCAACCATCAATAATGGTCTGGACTGTAATTTGCTTTTTGCTTTTGACCGTAATACTTAAAAATTTACTTTTTACTCCCATTTTAAAAATAATGGATAGCCGCCGCGAAAAAACAGAGGCTGCTAAAGAGAAAAAAGCAACTATTGAAAAGTTAATTCTCGAAAATGAGGCTCAGATTGAAAAAGAAAGAGTTTTATTTGAAGAGAAAAAAAGAAAACAATCAAAGCAGAAGCTTGAACAAATACAGCTTCAGGGCAAAAAAGAAATTGAAGCCGCGCAAAGACAATGCCTTGACGACGTACAAAAATACAGAGAAGGCATTAAAGATGAACACGATAAAATCGTTGACTCCGTTGCTCCTAAAATGGAAACAGCGGCAGCTTTGTTTGCGAAAAATATAATCTCACATAGGATTTGAGAATTATGGAAATACAATACGTAATAATTAACTTTATTATTCTTGTTGCCATTATTGTTTTAGCGGGTCGAAAAACAATTAAGCGTATTTTCGGTGACCGCCTTAAAAAAATCAACAAGGCTCTTGACGAGGCTGAGGAAATTGAAAAATTAGAAATGCCCGTATTTGAGCCCGTATCTCAAGAAATTATTGAAGATACTGATACTGAAGAGGTTTTAAAAGCAAAGGCAAACGTAGAAGAAAAAATAAACTCAATAAAAGCTTTCGGTGAAAGAGAATATAGCGAAATCCACCGTCAAATGATTGAGGATGCAAGAAAAGAGCTTTTCTCCGTTATGAAAGAAAACGTTATCAAGCTTTTCTCTTATGAAAAGTATGCAAACGAAATCAAGGCTCTTGATAGTCAGGTTGTTGACGCTATTTTAGCTGATATCCGTCTTACAGACGGTGATATGTCTTACCTTAAGCATCACGACGTGCTTTACGTTACTATTACCTCTGCTTTTCCTCTTGAAAAGGAATTAGTTGATAAAATCGATAAAGCAACAACAGAGCTTCTTGACAGCGTAGGCGGTAAAACGTCTCTTTGGGTGCTTGAGGATAATACTCTTATCGGTGGTCTTAAGCTTCGTATAGGTGATACCGTTTACGACGGCACTGTTAGCGAAGAGCTTTACCACTTCGAAAAGAATATGAACCACGAGCCGATTATGGACGACGACACCGTAAGCTTACTTATTCAGGAATTCACCCAAAAAGCTGAAGAATTCAGACCTAAAATTCATAAATATCAATTAGGCCGTGTTATATCCGTTTCCGACGGTATTTGTTGGATGGACGGTCTTGCCGATATTATGTACGGTGAGGTTGTTGAGTTTGAATGTGGCGAAAAAGGTATGGTTCTCGATATTCAGCAGAACCGTATAGGTTGCGTTATTTTCGGCGAATTCGCTCACATTGAATCCTATAGCCGTGTAAGACGTGTAGGCAGAATCGCTTCCGTGCCCGTTGGTGATGCCCTTTTAGGCAGAGTTGTAGATGCTTTAGGTAAACCTATTGATGCTATGGGCTACCTTCCCTATGAAAAACGAAGACCTATTGAATTCAAGGCTCCAGCAATTCTTGACAGAGCTCCCGTTAACTCCCCCTTGCACACGGGTATTAAGGCTATTGACGCTCTTGTACCTATCGGTAAAGGACAAAGAGAGCTTATTATTGGTGATAGACAGACAGGTAAAACCGCAATCGCAATTGACACGATTATTAACCAAAAGGGTAAAAATACAATTTGTATTTACGTTGCAATCGGTCAAAAAGAAACCCTTGTTGCTGAAATTAAAGAAAAGCTTCAGGCAAAGGGTGCAATGGATTATACAACTATTATTGCCGTCCCCGCTTCAGCCTCTGCAGCTCTTCAATATATTGCCCCATTCTCAGGTGCGGCAATGGCAGAGCATTTCATGTATGAGGGTAAGGACGTACTTATAGTTTACGATGACCTTTCAAAGCACGCCGTTGCATACCGTGAGCTTTCACTTTTGCTTCACCGTCCCTCAGGCCGTGAGGCTTACCCCGGTGATATTTTCTATCTTCATTCAAGACTTCTTGAAAGAGCGGCCCATCTTTCGGATGAGCTTGGCGGCGGCTCAATTACCGCACTTCCCATAATCGAAACTCTTGCGGGTGATATATCGGCATATATCCCCACAAACGTTATATCTATTACCGACGGTCAGATTTTCCTTGATGCAGAGCTTTTCAACGAGGGTCAACGCCCTGCAATAAACGTAGGTCTTTCCGTTTCCCGTGTTGGCGGTGCGGCTCAAAGTCCCGTTATGAAAAAGGTTTCCGCAAGCCTTCGTACAAGACTTGCTCAATACAGAGAGCTTGCAGAATTCATGCAATTCGGCTCAGACATTGACGATGCAACAAAAGCTACTCTTGAGGCAGGTAAAAGGCTTACCGAAGCCCTCAAGCAAGGTAGATATTCACCTATTGCAGATGAATTGCAAACAGTATTGATATACGCTGTCAGCGAGGGCTATGCTAAAAACGTTGAAGTAAAAGATATGGAACGCTTTGAAAAAGAGCTTTACCGTTTCTTTGAAACTGAGAAAGCAGAGCTTTCTCTCGCAGTAAAATCCGCTAAAAAATTAGACGATACGCTCAAAACAGAGCTTCACAACGCTCTTGATGAATTTATTGAGAGGTTTTGATTATGGCTACCATACAGAACCTTAAAAAGAAGCTGCAGGTAATTCTTTCAACTCAAAAGATTACTAAAGCTATGAAAACTGCATCTACGGTAAAATACGCAAAGCTGTCTGCTCTTTATTCCGATTGCGAAAAGTATGAAGAGCAATGCCGCCGTATGTACGAAAGCTTCCGTAATGATATAAATTCAGTTTTCTCATTAAAAAATCCCGATGCACCGATATTATATATTTTGCTCTCGTCAGATAAAGGTATGTGCGGAAGCTTTAACAGTGAGCTTACCGCATTCTTTGAAAAGCTTTTTCGACAGCAGAAGAAAGCACCTAAGATAATTACTTGCGGTAAAAAAGGCACGGATTATCTTGATAACAAGAAAATTTCTTACACCAAATCATATTTGTTTTCAGACGTACCCTCTTATTCTGATGCATACGAGCTGTTCAACGAGCTTAAGAAGCTTATTGAAAACGGCGAAATATCATCAGTAAAAATAGTGTATCCCAAATATACGAATATGATGGTGCAAAAGCCTGTTTGTGAAGAGCTGTTCACCTTTGATGATATGGCAATTTCAAACGTTGAAGAACCTTTATTTGTTCCCGACAGGCAAACCGTTATTCAATGTACTGCCGAGAAAATACTTGTTTCTATTCTTTATAAAAAGATACTTGAAACTGCTTTAGGTGCTCAGGCCGCAACACTTACGACAATGCGTAGTGCATACGATACCGCTTGTGAATACAGTGCACAGTTAGAAATGCAAATCAATCACCAACGTCAAAGTCAGGTTACTGCCGACGTTATCGAAATCTCATCCGAATACACAATGAAAGAGGAAGAATAATTTATGGCAAAAGGCTCAGTGGGAATGGTGCAAAGAATAACCGGCCCCGTAGTAGACGTTTTATTCGAAATAAATGATATTCCCGATATTTTTAATGAACTTAATATACAAGTAAACGATGAATTATACACTCTTGAGGTTTCTCAGCATCTCGGAAACGGTGAGGTAAGATGTATTTCTATGAATCCTACCGACGGTATGTCAAGAGGTATGAGAGCCATTGATACAGGCGAGCCTATAAAAATCAGCGTCGGCGAAGAAACTCTTGGCAGAATGGTTAACGTTACAGGCAAACCTATTGATAACGGCGAAGCTATAAAAACTCAAAGTCAGTGGCCTATTCACCACGCCGCCCCCTCATTTGCAGAAATCGTTTCATCAAATGATATTCTTGAAACAGGTATAAAGGTTATTGACCTTATGATGCCCTACGTTAAGGGCGGCAAAATCGGTCTTTTCGGCGGTGCAGGTGTAGGTAAAACTGTTCTTATTATGGAGCTTATCCGTAACGTTGCTTTTGAGCACGACGGCTACTCTGTTTTCGCGGGTGTCGGTGAACGTTCAAGAGAGGGTAACGACCTTTGGAACGAAATGAAGCAGTCAGGCGTTATTGATAAAACTGCTCTCGTTTTCGGTCAGATGAATGAAACTGCAGGTGCAAGACTTCGTGTGCCGCTTGTAGGTCTTACAATGGCTGAATACTTCAGAGAAAAAGCTCATAAAGACGTGCTTCTCTTTATAGATAATATTTTCCGTTTCACTCAGGCAGGTAGTGAGGTTTCCGCCCTTTTGGGAAGAATGCCTTCAGCGGTTGGTTATCAGCCCACCCTGGCTTCAGAAATGGGTAAGCTTCAGGAAAGAATTGTTTCAACGGGTAACGGTTCAATCACTTCTGTTCAGGCGGTTTACGTGCCTGCAGATGACCTTACAGACCCTGCCCCCGCAACAACATTCTCTCACCTTGATGCAACAACCGTTCTTTCAAGAAAGATTGTTGAGCTTGGTATTTACCCTGCTGTTGACCCTCTTGAATCATCATCAAGAGCTCTCACACCCGATTTTGTTGGCGAAAGACATTACAAGGTTGCTAAAGAAACTCAACGTGTTTTACAGAAATATGCAGAGCTTCAGGATATTATCGCAATTTTAGGTATGGATGAGCTTTCACCCGAAGATAAATTGACCGTTAAGAGAGCAAGACGAGTTCAACGATTTATGAGTCAGCCCTTTCACGTTGCAGAAGGCTTTACAGGTCAGGCAGGCATATACGTGCCTCTTGAGAAAACTGTTGATAGCGTTGAAAGTATTCTTTCTGGTGAGCTTGATACAGTTCCCGAGCAGTATTTCCTTATGTCAGGTACTACTGATGACGTTTATTCTGCATACAAAAAGGATAACGGGTGATATATATGAAGGATTTACTTTCTGTTAAATTCTTTACCGTTGACCGCCAAATCCCCGTTATAGAATGTGACGGCATCCGTTTACCGATAGCTGACAAGCTAAACGGTGAATTTTCAGGCTATTACGGTATAAGAAAAGGTCATACAAAAGCGGTTTTTGCTCTCTCGGAAGGCGAAGTAACTGTAACCGTTAATGACGAAAAAATCTTTTCAGCCCATATTTCCGACGGCTTTGCAATAGTAGAAAATAACGAAGTTACCATAACTGTTGATAAGGTAACTGAAGAATAATTTATAATCACTAATGATAACAGCAGATAAAGACAACCCGTCTTTATCTGCTGTTTCTTTATGTATTCAATTATATCAAGGCGATTTCTATTCTTAAAAACTCGCTGTCACCGACAACGTTTTTACCTTGTTGGAAATTACGTGCTTTAAAAACCACTTTATCGTCGTAAACCTCGCAGTAATAGCCTATACCGCAATCCTTGATGCCGAAGTTGTTTTCCTTACGGTAGCCGGGCACGCTCAAGGAATGAACATTGTTTTCTTTATTTAAAACCTCATAAGTACCCTCAAAAATACCGCCGTGAAGATGACCCGTTATAAAGAATACGTTTTTGTGCTTTTCCATAACGGCTCTTACAAGATCTGACTGCTCACCCATATCCCCCGTTTTCCATACCTCAGGAAGACCGTGAGTTTCTTGGAATGCCTGATGGCACATTACGAAAGCGGGTTTGCCGTCCTTGGTGGCTCTTTCTAATTCTTTATCAAGAAAATCAATTTGTTCTTGAGTTATGTACGCTTTTTCAAGCACTCGTTTTTCCGTGCCTATAGCAATAAACGTGTAACCGTTTACGTCATAAGAATAATAGCTTTTACCTTTAGTATCTATTTTAAGATACTCGTTAACCTTATCCATTATGATTTTTTGGTTTCTCTTATACTGTAAACGCACGTCATGGTTACCCATTGTAAGAAAAACGTGAGGAAAAACGGTCTGCTTATCAGTAACGCTGAAAAATCTTTTATACTCTTTTTTCTTTCCGTATTCGGCGATATCGCCAGCCATAAGAAATGCATCAAATTTTTCTTTTGCGTTGCCTATATCCTCAAAAAAGTTTGCAAGATTTTTTTCAGAGCCCTCATTATCTACAAGATGAGTATCTGCTATAGTTGCAAAAGAAAGCCTTACGTTTTTGCTATCCTCAAACTCAATAGGCTCATCCTTTGAAACGGTATAAATTGTATCGTATTTTGGGGATAATGCTTTTAGCTGAGCAACGTATTTTGTAATAAATATATCAAGCGACATTTGTTTTCCACCTATTATTCAATAATTCCTAAAAATCTGCCTAACCAATAAATAAACAAAAATGACATTCCGCTTTCACGTCGGTCAGGATAACCGCTGTCTATTGAGAACGGGTTAAGTCCAAGCCTTGAGAAGCCTCTTTCATCCCAAGCAAACGGAACTTTAATGTGAGGCTCTTCATACCAAAGGAGTGGCTCTTCATCCATTTCAATATCTCGTCTGTTACTGTTTATCATTCTGCGGTTTTCAATATCAATAGGATAATCCTGCAAAGCTTTTACTACTGTGTCTATATCGCATGGGGCACCTGTAAAGCCTTTATAAACGAATGCAAAATAAGGGTTTCCCTCTATTTTTTCATATTCATAATGAGATGCAAGACCCATTAAAAGATACTGCCTTATTGCAGGGTCCTTTTCAAGTAAAAGAAGAGAAATAGTATTCATCATCGCAAGATTATCATCAATATGACAAGAATGTCCGTCCGCTCTTTTATGGTAAGCGGCATTCAAAAGGAAATGATGATTGCTGATTAAATCATTATATTTCTTAAGATATCTTTCATTACCCGACATATGATAAGAAATTTTAAGGAAATTAAGCATTTCAAGTGAATTCACGCCTTTTTCCCACATCCACATACTGTCGTTGTTAAGAGCATTTTCATTCCAGCAAGCCCATGAGGTAGGCATACCGTCTTTATCAATAAGATAACCGTCATTATCTAAAATATGGTCGGTGATGTTGCAAACTGCTTCTCTTATTTCTGCTTTTTCGCTTTCATCGGCACAAAGTTCGTAATAAAGATAAAAGCCAACGTAATGACCTGTCATTTCATCGCTTGAAGTTTCACCCAACCATTCGTAGCTACCGTCTGATGAACGGTGCCATTCTCTACCGATAACGTTGCTTTCTAAGTTTGTACCCCAGCCATATTCATCAGGAAAACGAACTGCGCGTGCTGTAAAGCCTTTTATTTCAGGTGCTCTTGTTAAAAAGAGCATAGCATCCTTAGCCTTTCTTGCCGCCTTTAAAACCTCTTCATTTTTCTCAACTGAATACCACATACTAAGGGCTGCAAGGTAGGTATGTGTCCAAAGACCGTCATTGTCTGTATAAGCAGAACACTCAGTGTTTATTGCAGTTTTTATCCATGTAACAAAGCCTAACTTTCTGGGGAAGTATTTCTCAGTAAGCTCGAAAAGCTGCTGAGCCTTTTCACCCATAGTCATCTCTTTTTCAGTGATTTTTACGATACCGCCTTCTGATGCTGTGAAAATTTCACCGTTGCAAGATGCAACTGCAGTAACGTGTGTATCAAAAGCATAACGGGTAGCAGGGAGATATTTCTTTAAACCGTTTTTAATTGCAACCGCACCCGCATCAGTACCTAAAATAAAGCCGCCGTCATCACAAACGCAAATATCATATACAGTCTCTTTAGGTAAAGCAGATATTTCGTTGTTGCTATACCAACCGCATTTATAATCGTAAATAAACAAGCCCTCGTCGGCACCTACGAGAAGGTAGCCGTTCTTGTCGAACTCAATAACGTTTATATGAATTTCGGGCATTGTTGAATGAGCAGGGAAAATACATCTCCACGTTCTTCTTTTACCCTCCATTCTCTGAAGGCAAAGTTCGCTTGCAACGCAAACCTTGTCACCGCTTACCGCAAGGCTTCTTTCAGTTTGCTCCATTTCCTGAAGCTTGAAAAAACCGTCATCAGTTTCAACGTGAAGAGAATTAACCGTAAGAACGTAAAGCTTATTATCGCCCTTTAAATCTACTACGGGATAATCAAACTCTGCAAAGGCTTTTGCACCGTTATCGGTAATCTGATAAACAGTTTTATCTTTAGAAGCAAAAACTCTACCGTTTTTATCACAGTAAACCTTCGAAAAGCTACCGTCTGCAAAAAGCTGATAGCCCGTTCCGTTTACGAACTTTATAAGTCCTTCTTCAGCACAGGCGTATATTGTACCGTTGCAAGAAACTGCAATTGATTTTATTTTTCCCTCAACGTCAAAATGTTCCGTTATTTTTTGAGGGAAAGCACCTATTTTAAATACACTCATAAAAATATCCTTAATATTTTAATTTTTCATTAGCCGCCTTCATAACCTCGGGTGTAATTTTAATTACTTCACGGTCATAAGTAAGAAGACCGTTACATTCGTCTTCCACATCGCTTACCTCTGTATAAATAATTGCGGAAAGACCTTTGTTTTTCATACAGTTATAAATACGATTTTCATAAAGATTCTTGATAGCTTTATCAAAGCTTTCCTGCTTATAATATTTGCGGTAGCCGAAGAATTTATCTTTATTAAAGCAGTGGTCTTTAAGCTGCATTGAATATCCGCCAAACTCAGTAAGAGCAATAGGACGTTCATCGTCTTTATTGAATTTGGGGAATAAGAAAGGTGTAAAGTAAATATGGAAGCTATTTACGTCACCTGCACCGTGATCAACCCAACCGCTTGCATGGTCAATAAGACGGGTGGGGTCTTTTTCTCTGTAATATTCACAAGCTTTTTCGCTTTCAAACTGACCCCAGCCTTCGTTAAAGGGAGTCCAAAGAGCAAGAGAGGTAACGTTATAAAGAAGGTCAATCATTTCTTCTGAATCATAATAATATTTTTGACGACCCGCAGGGTCTTTACGGGCAAAGTAACCGAAATGGTTAGGACCGTCTGACACCTTACCTGCATGCTTGTTGTTGAAAAGCATTGACATAAACGGAGCTGTACCTATAGCCATAAAGTTGTATTTACCGCCACCGTTTACAGCATCCTGCCACACTATCATACCTAATCTGTCACAATGATAATACCAACGAAGAGGCTCGATTTTAATATGCTTTCTTAAAGTATTGAAGCCTAAATCCTTCATTGTCTGGATATCGTAAATAAGGGCTTCATCTGAGGGTGCAGTATACATACCGTCACTCCAATAGCCCTGGTCAAGAAGACCGTTAAAGAAATAAGGCTTATTATTAAGCATAAGACGGGGTGTGCCTTCGTCGTCCTTACCTACGCTATATTTTCTCATACCGAAATAGCTTTCAACACGGTCATTACCTGCGGCAATCTTCAAATCATAAAGATAAGGATTTTCAGGGCTCCAAAGCTCATAATCGGAAAGCTTTATTGTAGCCTTGCCGTCTGTAAGCTTAACAGCAGTTTTAACCTCACCTTTATCAAGCACCACCGCTGCCATTTCGTCCGTTGCTTTACCGTTGTATTTTACTTCAACGGTAATTTCATCGTTATCAATATCGGGAGTAAGCTTTATTGACTCAATATAGCCCTCGCAAACCTCTTCAAGCCATACTGTTTGCCAGATACCTGATTGAGGAGTATACCAGATACCGCCTCTTTTAAATGTCTGCTTGCCTCTTGCTTGAGTGCCTGTATCAGTAGGGTCTGTAACGATAACTCTTAAATCGTTTTCACCGTCAAGAATATATGTTGTAACGTCAAAAGTAAAGGGAAGATAACCGCCCGCATGAGTACCAACCTCGCGGTTATTTAAGATAACCTTACATTTATAGTCTACCGCCCCGAAGTGAAGAAGTACTCTGTGATTAGTTCTTTTGAAATCGAATAATTTCTGATAATAAAGAATTTCGTTAGGCTGTAAAACTTTCTCAACACCGCTGAGAATACATTCAGGGCTAAAGGGTACGATTATTTTACCCTGAAAACCGCCGAATTTTTTATACTGGTCGTAGATAGCATAATTCCACTCACCGTTAAGATTGATAAAGCTATCTCTCTTAAGCTGAGGACGGGGGTAATCGTTAAGGGGTAAGTTTTTATCGAGTGTCTTTCCCCATCTTGTAAGTAATCTTTCCATAATAATCTCCTTTTTTATAAAAAGTAATCATATTCTTTTTTATAATATCATATATTGTATACTTTTTCAATAATAAAAGTTTGTCTTATAATTTGTAATGTTTTTAGAGAAAATTAAAATAAACATTGACTAAAGTTTTCCAAAATGTTATAATTTAAAAAAATATCGATAAAAAGAGGTATTATATTATGACAATGCAATATTTAACTCAGTTGTTCAACGAAATTTCCGCATTGCTTATGTCTTTCCTTATAGCAATCGGTGCGGTTACCGTTCCCTCAACTCATGACCCTGTTCAAACAAAAGATCCCGATGCTATCATCGACTTTGTTGTTACAGGTGACACTCAGGTTTGTACATATATGCCCGAAAGAGAAGCAAATCTTATGGCTTTATCACAGGATATTTTAAATTCTGAAGAAGAGCTTGACGCTTTCATCATCGTTGGTGACATCGCTGAAAACGGTATGGAAGACGAATTCCAGAGAGTTACTCAGTACATTGCTGATTTCAACACAAAGAACTTTATTATGGTTACAGGTAACCACGATATCCGTCTTCGTGAATGGGAACAGAGCAAAAACCGTTTCCTTGATTTCATGAACAACCTTAACGGCGGTAACAATGCTCAGAATAACATCTACTTCAAATACATGGTTGACGGTTATACCTTCCTCGTAATGGGCTCTGATGAATCTCGTTTTGAAGATGCATACATCAGCAACGCTCAGCTTCAGTGGCTCAACGTTGAGCTTAAAGAAGCTACAGCAACAGGTAAACCCGTATTCGTTCTTTGCCACTATCCTCTTGCAGAGGCTCACGGTCTTCCTAGCACATGGGGTTCAGGCGATTCTGACGGTAAAGGTACTATCCCCGCTTACGAACGTAAAAACGATTACGATTTCACAGGTAGTATCGGCGACCAGACAAACGAAGTTTACGATATAATTTCAAAATATGAAAACGTTTTCTTCATCACAGGTCACCTTCACACAGGCTTCGGTAAAAACACATATCAGGTAATCAACGAAGAAAACAACGTTCAGGGTGTTAACGTTCCCTCTGTTGGTATTGACAATAAAGACGGTACATACAACAACCCTGCAACAGGTCTTTACGTTGAGGTTACAAACGATCAGGTTATCTTCCATGCAAGAGACTTCGGTCATGGTAAATTCCTCAGTGAAAGTGAATTTGCAGAGTGTGTAAAAGTTTACGATATTAAGTAATATAACTCACAAAATAAACCTTTCCCCGTTGTGTTAAACAACGGGGATTTTTATTACCATTTTTTCTGCTAACCAAAATCCACCTCTTGCATAAAATGTTGCAGGAGGTGTTTTTATGTTTTCTGATATTATTGCTTTAATTTTCGGTATTTTAGGTATAGTATTTGTTTTACTTTCTTTCGTCTTTAAGCTTGTAACCTGGCGTGAAGAAAGCTATACGCTTGCCTTACCTCTTTATTCTGATGACGAGGCAATTTACAATCGCATTTGTAATCTTACCGACTTTTTAGAATTCTGCGGATTACATAAAAAATGCACCGTAGTAATTATAAACTACGGTGCTGATAATAGCTTCTGTAATAATATTAAAGATTATTTCAGAAATTGTATAAATTTAAAAATCATTAACGCAAACGAGCAAGCAGAATCGATTTTTAAAGAGTTGCATACATAACTGCTTTAATTGTATGCATTCTGTTTTCCGCCTCACGGAAAACAACTGACTGCTCACTTTCAAACACTTCGTCGGTAACTTCCATAGCAGTCATATTAAACTTTTCGCAAATGCGTTTACCGATTTCAGTTTTCTTGTCGTGATAAGAGGGAAGGCAATGCATAAAGATTGTTGTATCCTTCGCATTCTTCATAAGCTTTGAATTAACCTGATAACCAGCAAGGTCGTTGATTCTTTCTGCCCAAACGAGCTCAGGCTCACCCATTGAAACCCAGATATCTGTGTAGATAATATCCGCATTTTTCGTTGCTTTTATAGGGTCCTCTTCAAAGCAAAGCTTTGATCCACTTTCCTTTGCAATTTTTTTACATTCATCAACAAGAGCTGAATCAGGGAAATATTTCTGAGGTGCACAAGCGGTAAAGTTAAGACCCATTTTTGCACAACCAACCATAAGAGAATTACCCATATTATATCTTGCATCGCCCATATAAACAAAGTTAAGACCTTTAAGTGTGCCAAACTGCTCTTTTATTGTAAGGAAATCTGCAAGAATCTGTGTTGGGTGGAATTCATTTGTAAGGCCGTTCCAAACAGGCACTGAAGAATACTTTGCAAGCTCCTCAACAACATCCTGACCGTAGCCTCTGTATTCAATACCGTCATACATTGAGCATAAAACTCTTGCGGTATCTGCAATGCTTTCTTTTCTGCCAATCTGAGAAGCGTTAGGGTCAAGATAGGTTACACCCATACCCAAATCCCTTGCGGCAACCTCAAAGCTACAACGTGTTCTTGTACTTGTTTTTTCAAATATAAGAGCAATGTTTTTACCCTTGAGTGTATCGTGGGGGATTCCGTTTTTCTTTTTCTTTTTAAGGTCTTCTGCAAGATTTATAAGATATTCAATTTCCTCACTTGTATAATCTAAAAGCTTTAAAAAATCTCTGCCCTTTAAATTCATTTCAGTTCACTCCACACGCTTTTTTAATAACGTTAATCGCCTTTTCTAAATCTTCAAAAGATATATTAAGAGGCGGTAAAAGTCTTAATTTATTTTTTGCTTTTATAGGTAAAACACCGTTTTGCTGACAATATAAAAGCACTTCGTTAACGTCTTTTTCAGTTTCAATACCAAGCATAAGGCCAAGCCCTGTTATGCCCTTAACACCCTCCACAGAGGAAAGCTCGTTAATAATATATTCGCTTTTCTTTTCAACAGAAGCGAGAAACTCGTCGTCTATTCTTTCAAGAATATTTAATGCACCTGCTGTTGCAACGGGGTTTCCCCCAAAGGTTGAGCCATGGTCACCGGGGGTATATACATTTTCTGTTTTTTCGAAAAGCATTGTAGCCCCTAAAGGAAGCCCACCGCCGATGCCCTTTGCAGTCGAAACGATATCGGGTGTTATGCCGTATTTCATATATCCGTAAAGAGCACCCGTTCTGCCGTTACCCGTCTGTACCTCGTCAACAATTAAAAGCACATTATATTCATCTGCAAGCTTTTTAAGACCTGAAACAAATTCTTGTGAAAGCGGTACTACACCACCCTCACCCTGAACGGTTTCAAACATAATTGCCGCAACTTCATTTTCTTTCAAAAGTGCTTCTACACCCTGAAGGTCACCTGCATCTGCATATAAAAAGCCTTCAGTTAAGGGAAGAAAATCTTTATGGAAATTATCCTGACCCGTTGCCGCAAGAGTTGTTATTGTTCGTCCGTGAAAGCTATTGTTCAAGGTAATTATATTGTAATACTCTGCACCTTTATTAGCTGCGGCATACTTTCTTGCCGCTTTTATAGCACATTCGTTAGCCTCTGCACCTGAATTTGAAAAGAACACCTTTTTGGCACCCGTTCTTTTGCAAAGATGCTCCGCAAGTAATGCGCAAGGCTCGCTATAATAGAGATTTGAGGTGTGCTGAAGCTTTGTAAGCTGATTTGTTACAGCCTTTATCCATTCTTCATCACCAACACCGAAAACGCTTACACCTATGCCGGTACCCATATCAATATATTCCTTGCCGTCAGCATCATAAAGCTTACTGCCCTTACCGCTAACAAGTTCAATAGGAAATCTGGCATAAGTATTTGCAACGTATTGCTTATCAATTTCTTTAATAGACATCTTTATTCCGCCTTTACCATTGTACCTGCACCCTCATCGGTAAGCATTTCAAGAAGAATCGCGTGAGGCACTCTACCGTCAAGAATAGTTACCCTGTGGACACCCTTTTTAATAGCGTCAATACAGCATTCAACCTTAGGAATCATTCCGCCTGAAATAACCCCATCCTCAAAAAGCTTATATGCTTCGGGAATAGTTACGCATTTAATAAGTGAATCAGGATCAGAAACATCCCTTAAGATACCGGGGATATCCGTCATTGTAACAAGTCTTTCCGCCTTCATTGCACCTGCGATATATGCAGCAGCAGTATCAGCATTAATATTGTAAACGTTACCATCGTTATCACAACCAACGGTTGAAACAACGGGAATATAATCCTTTTCTAAAAGGTCAAGAATGGGTTGAACGTTAACCTTTGTAATTTCACCAACGTAGCCTAATCTTTCGTCTTTAACCTCTGCTTCAATAAGATGACCGTCAATACCCGAAATACCGATTGCAGAGCCACCGTATTCGCCTAAAAGATTTACGAGATGCTTATTGATTTTACCTGCAAGAACCATTTGAACTATTTCTGCGGTTTCTTTGTCGGTAACGCGAAGCCCGTCAACGAAAACGCTTTCTTTACCTACTCTTTTAAGCATTTCAGAAATCTCAGGACCGCCACCGTGAACAAGCACGGGCTTAACGCCGATAAGAGAAAGAAGAACGATATCCTCCATAACCTGCATTTTAAGCTCTTCACTTATCATAGCGTTTCCGCCGTATTTAATAACAATGATTTTGTTATGATATTTTTGAATGTAAGGAAGTGCCTGAGTTATAACCTCGGCACGTTGAAGATTAGTAAGATTCATTTCTTCCATTTTATCACGTCCTGTAATCGCCGTTAATTCTTACGTATTCATATGTAAGGTCACAACCCCAAGCGGTTGAGTTATAATCCCCTGAGTTAAGACCTATGTTTATAATAATTTCTTTTTCAAGAAGAATTTCTTTTGCAATTTCCTCTGAGAAATCAATACCTGCACCGTTTTTGCAAACAGGAATTGTACCTTTATCAGATGTAAATGAAACGTCAACTTTATTAACGTCTACGTCTGCACCGCTGTAACCTATAGCACAAAGCACTCTACCCCAGTTAGCATCAGCACCAAACATTGCCGCTTTTGTAAGTGACGAGCAAATTACGCTTTTTGCAACTATTTTAGCAGTTTTTTCGTCTTTAGCACCCGTTACCTTACATTCGAGAAGCTTTGTTGCACCCTCACCGTCACCCGCTATCATTCTGCAAAGGTAAACCGTAACAGTATTGAGAGCTTTCATAAAGGTATCGAAAGCTTCTCCCTCTTCTGTAATTTCTTTATTACCTGCCATACCGTTTGATAATACAACTACCATATCGTTTGTAGAGGTATCACCATCAACGCTAACCATATTAAAAGTATTCTGAATATCGCTTGAAAGAGCCTTTTGAAGCATATCGGGAGCAATTGCCACGTCACAAGTAATAAATACAAGCATAGTTGCCATATTAGGATGAATCATACCTGAGCCCTTTGCAATACCACCGATTTTACAAGGCACACCGTCAATATCAAAGGAAACTGCAACCTCTTTCAAAACTGTATCGGTTGTCATTATGCCCTCTGCCGCATCTTTACTGTTATTACCTAAAGCTGATTTAAGGTCATTTATTGAATTCTTGATAGGTGTAATATCGAGAGGTTGACCGATAACACCCGTAGAAGCAACTACAACGTCGTCATCGTCAATTCCTAAAGCATCAGAAGTAAGCTTTGACATCTTCTGAGCAACCTCAATACCGTCTGCATTACAGGTATTAGCATTACCGCTATTACAGATAACTGCCTGAGCAGTACCGTTCATCAAATGCATTTTTGTAACTGCAAGAGGAGCACCTTTTACAAGGTTTGTTGTGTAAACTGCTGCCGCAGATGCTTTTTTCTCACTGAAAATAAGAGCTAAATCTCTTTTAGTTTTATTTTTTCTTATACCGCAATGAATACCGCCTGCGGTAAAACCCTTTGCGGCACAAATACCGCCCTCAATAAATTCCATATTTACACCTTCTTTATTTCAAGTCCTGTTGTGTCGCCGTTTCCTAAAACGATGTTAAGACACTCAACAGCCGCACCTGAAGCACCTTTACCTAAATTGTCGTAACGTGCAGTTAAAATAATTCTGTCGTCATTACCGAAAACGGAAACTATCATATTATCCATACCTGAAAGGTATGCAGAAGACAAGAAGCCCTCTTCATTTAAATTATCACAGTAATTAACGATAGGTCCGTTGTATTTTGCTTTGTATATTTCTTTTATTTTCTCTATATCGAAGCCGTTTTTCAAATCTGTTTTAAATACAGGCACGGTAACCTCCATACCTGAATAAAAGTTTGAAACTATAGGGCAAAAAGCAGGAGCATTTTTAATACCTGATATTTTCACCATTTCTTTAAGATGCTTATGATTTTGAGTAAGACCGTATTGACGGGGGGCACCTAAAAGCTCGTCGGGCTCTTCCTCGTATTCGGCAATCATCTTTTTACCGCCACCGCTATATCCCGTAAGAGAAAAGCAAGAAAGATTTTCACTTCCATCAAGCGCACCTGCTTCGATTAAGGGATAAATTAATGAAATAAATCCGCTTGCATGACAACCCGGCACTGCTATTCTTTTTGAGTTTTTAAGCTTTTCTCTGTGAGAAGCTGAAAGCTCGGGGAAGCCGTACGCCCAATCGTCAAGTGTACGGTGAGCAGTTGAGGTATCAATAACAACTGTATTATCATTTTCAATAAGTGAAACTGATTCTCTTGCCGCATCATCAGGAAGGCAAAGAAAAGCAATATCCGCACTGTTAAGAGCTTCTTTTCTGCATTCTCTGTCTTTTCTTTTTTCATCGTCAAGGCTTATAAGCTCGATACCCTCAAACTGTTCAAGCCTTTCATATATTCTAAGACCGGTAGTACCTGCTTTACCGTCAATAAATACTTTTTTTGCCATTTATAAACTCCGTAACGTATTCAATCTGCTTTTTAACTGATTCATAGCCTGTTGAACCTGCAGAAATTCTTTTCTTTATACAAGTTTCGAGAGAGATTTCAATAAATAAATCTTCTTCGAAAAGCTCGCTATGTGCTTTATATTCGTCTAAAGTAAGAGTTTCAAGAACCTTGTTCTTTTCAATACACTCTGCAACCGTCTGCCCAACGATTTTGTAAGCTGTACGGAAAGGCATACCCTTTTTAACAAGGTAGTCTGCAAGGTCTGTTGCATTTATAAAGCCTTTTTGTGCTGCAGAACACATATTTTCTTTTAAAACTGTCATTGTTGCAATCATAGGTGCGAAAATGCTTAAACATTTCTCAACAGTTTCAATCCCATCAAAAATAGCCTCCTTATCCTCCTGCATAGCCTTGTTATAAGCAAGAGGTAAGATCTTGAGAGATGTAAGAAGAGCAAAAAGGTCGCCGTAAACTCTACCTGTTTTACCCCTTACGAGCTCTGCCATATCGGGATTCTTTTTTTGAGGCATAATGCTTGAGCCTGTTGTATACGAATCGTCAAGCTCAACGAATTTAAATTCCCAAGAGCTCCAAAGAATAACCTCTTCGGAAAATCTTGAAAGATGCATCATAATTACAGAAAATGCACTCATAAGCTCAACGCAGAAATCCCTGTCAGATACACCGTCAATGCTATTCTGCATAATACCGTAGAAGCCGAGCTTTTCTGCCTCAAACTCTCTGTCAGTATCGTAAGTTGTGCCTGAAAGAGCACAAGAGCCGAGAGGTGAATAATTCATTCTCTTTACTGCATCAGAAAGTCTGCCACAATCCCTCATAAACATCTGTGCGTAAGCAAGTAAATGATGAGCAAAGGTTATGGGCTGTGCTCTTTGAAGATGAGTGTAGCCGGGAAGAATAGCATCTTGATTTTCCTCTGCTTTATTAACAATCGCTTCAATAAGCGTATAAAGCAAATCGTTTACCTTTTCAGCCTCATCACGAAGGAAAAGTCTTATATCAACTGCAACCTGGTCGTTTCTGCTTCTTGCGGTGTGAAGACGTTTACCAACATCACCCTTACGAGCAGTAAGCTCACTTTCGATAAACATATGAATATCTTCAGCATCGCTGTCAAAGGTAAGCTTTCCTGCGATTATATCGTCAAGAATTGAAGAAAGACCGTCGATGATTTCTTCGCAGTCATTTTTTGTGATAATCCCCTGCTTTGCAAGCATCTGAGCGTGTGCTATTGAGCCTTGGATATCCTGCTTAAACATTTTACAGTCAAAATGAAGTGATGAATTAAAGTCATCAGCCTCTTTATCAAGAGCCTTGGAAAATCTTCCTGCCCACATTTTATCCATAATTGAAATACCCTTTCAAAAGTGCTATTGCACGTTTAGTTTCCGTCATTTATGTCGGCACTAAACGTGCAAATAAATTTTATTAATTATTTTTCGAGACCGTTTTTCTCTTTCATTTTTGCCATAACCTTGATGGGAAGACCATAAAGGTTGATAAAGCCTGCTGAATCAGCCTGATTATAAACCTCATCTTCATCAAATGTAGCAATTTCGGGGTCGTAAAGTGAGAAGGGTGAGCAAACACCTGCGTTAATCATATTACCCTTATAGAGCTTAAGCTTAACGTCACCTGTAACTGTTTCCTGAGTTGATTTAACAAAAGCAAGAATAGCCTTTACAAGAGGTGTATACCACTGTGCATTGTAAACGAGCTCTGCAAGCTTCTGAGCAACAAGTGCTTTGTAGTGAGCTGTTTCTTTATCAAGACAAATTGTTTCAAGAACGTTATGAGCCTTGTAAAGAATTGCTCCACCGGGAGTTTCATATACGCCACGGCACTTCATACCAACAAGTCTGTTTTCAACGATGTCAAGAAGGCCTATACCGTTTGCACCGCCAAGCTCGTTAAGCTTTGTAACAAGCTCAACCGCACCCATTACAACACATCAACTGCGGTGGGGATACCCTTTTCAAAGTGAATTGTAACGTAGGTAGGCTTATCGGGAGCCATTTCGGGTGAAACGCCCATTTCAAGGAAGCCTTCTTTATTATAAAGGGGCTCGTTCATGGGGTCTTCAAGGTCAAGACCTTCGTGTGAAAGGTGCCAGATGTTTTTATCTTTTGAGTAGTTTGTTTCTCTGTTTATTTTAAGAGGAACGTTGTGTGCCTCAGCATAAGCAATTTCTTCTTCACGAGATTTGATATCCCATTCTCTCCAAGGAGCGATTATGGGCATATCGGGTGCATAAGCTTTAATTGCAAGCTCAAATCTTACCTGGTCGTTACCTTTACCTGTACAACCGTGGCAGATAGCATCTGCGCCTTCTGCAATTGCGATTTCAGCAATTCTTTTTGCAATAGGAGGACGTGCAAAAGCAGTACCGAGAAGATATTCTTCATAAACAGCACCTGCCTGAACACAGGGGAAAACGTAATCCTCAAGGAATTCTTTTGTAAGATCTTCAATATAAATCTTTGAAGCACCTGTTTTGATAGCCTTTTCTTCAAGGCCTTCAAGCTCACTAGCCTGACCAACGTTACCTGAAACTGCGATAACATCACAGTTGTTGTAATTTTCTTTAAGCCAGGGGATGATGATTGAAGTATCAAGACCGCCTGAGTAAGCAAGAACTACTTTTTTGATGTTTTTCTTATCCATTTTTATTTCCTCCATACATAAGAGCTATGCCCTTTGCAAAAATATTCATTCGACATGCATAGTTATACACCTTTAATCAGAAAATGTCAACCGTTTTACATAAATAATTATTATTTTATTCATTTTTGGCTTTTTGCAACAAAACCCTGCTTTTCAACGTATGTTTTTGTGTATTTTTATATGTATTACACAAGACGTACAACCTGTACAAGCCGAAAACAACCTAAATAAAATATGCATAAAAATGTATATTATTCACTTTTTCTGTATATTATGCAAAAAATCCACTGAACTCTGTTCAGTGGATTCCCTTGTCATAATATATAAATTATAATATCTCTTCTACCCCAGTTAACACACTGCTCATTTGAATTCATAAAGAGGTCGACTGTCCAGTCAACGTCGTAGATGTAGCTACCGGTATCAGCTGCTATACAGTAACCGTAAATATAATTGCCATCTGCAGATACTATATACATCTGAGTTCCGTAAGGAATTTCTTTGGGGTCAACTGCAATGTAGCCTGCCTGAGCAACCTTACCTGTTGAGGTAATGCCGCCGGGAATACAGTAAGCAGTTGCCTGAGCATTGATAACTGATTTGTAGTTTGTGGGAGCACCGTCTGCACCGATTTTAAGTGAAGCAGGTGCTTTCAATTCGCTGATAGGCTTCCCTACGGGAATTGAAGTAGGTCTGTTGTAAACCTTTGTGCCTGATTGTACGAGTGATCTAACGGGTTCTTTTGTAACAGTTTCTGAAGCAATTGTTGTATCAGCAAGTTGACCGTTAATATAGCGATCTCTGTATACTACAACCTTTTCACCCTTTACGCCTTTTTCAAGGACCTTTGTTCTACCCTTGTTGAGAGAGTCTGAATAAGTGTATTCAGTTTCGTAATCAATAGCTTCTGTTTCTGAACGTTCAGCGTAGGTTACTCTTAAAACCTCGATAACCATACCTTCGCTGATTTCTTCATTAAGAGCAGGCTCTGTAAAATCATCGCCGTTAAGCTCAATCTGAAGAGCATTGATAACGTCATTTACTGTTTTGCCTGATACTATAAAAGTAAGCTCGGCACCGTCACATTTAACTGTAACGTTATAAACACCGTAAATTTCAATTACCATATTCTTTTTAAGTTTTGTATCCATTGAATAGTTTGTAACAGAACCTGAGGGAACTGTCATACCGGCTTTTTCGAGGGCATCCTCAACAGTACCGTTAGCGTATACAGTTTTTTCTGTACCGTCAAAGCTATTTAATGAAACCTTAACGCCTCTGTTGATGACAATCTCGCTACCGTCAAGCTTTGTAAACTTGCAAAGGTCAACTTCATCTGCTTTAGAAGCATTAATTTTAATTCCTGCATTTTCAAGAATCTTATTTGCATCAGTTTCAGCAGTAGTAATCTCTGTAACTGATGAACCGTCGTAAATTGTAACGTTGTACATTACGGGCGGTACGGCGAAAGCAGTTCCGGAAAGAAAGAAGAGAACCGCAATAACTAAAAGAAGAGCTCTTTTAAGCGGTGAATGCACTGCAATCTCGCCTATTTGTCTGACTGTCATGGTATAATTCTCCTTAGACAAGCAACTTTTTTAAGTTGCCGTTGTAGGCTCTTTTATTAGCAATAAAGCACTGAAGCTGTCACAAATTCAATTCTATACTACTAACAAAAACGCCGTTTTATCCGATGGCACTTGGTATTATACTCAACTTTTCATTTAAGTCAAATAAACGATTTTGGTGTTTTTGTTGACTTTTCACAAAGGTTTTCAACACAAAACACATAAATCAAACACTTTCAAAGTCTTTTATCTAAAAAACGACAAGTGTTCTGTAACTTCTTTTGTAACAATTGCAGAAATTACAAACTGTAACTTTTACCCCCTTTTTATGCTATAAAATGCTTCAAATTGTAATTTTTTATTGACACACCGTATTTTTACAGTCATAATATATACTATTATATATATAAATATGCATATTTAATTGAAAGGATCACCCTTATGACTCTTAATATTCCCTCAAAAGCAAAAACAATCATTACTCTGTTGGAAAACGCAGGGTTTGAAGCCTTTTGCGTTGGCGGTGCAGTAAGAGATTCAATAATGGGTTTAAATCCTACGGATTGGGACATAACCACCTCAGCCTCACCCGAAGATACCGTAAAGGTCTTTAAAGATTATAAAACAGTTGATACAGGGCTTAAGCACGGCACTCTTACCGTGATTATAGATAAAACACCCTTTGAGGTTACAACCTATCGTGTTGACGGTGATTATAACGACAACAGACATCCTGAAAACGTACATTTCACTAAAAGCTTAAGTGATGACCTATCAAGACGAGATTTCACCGTAAACGCATTAGCGTATAACGACAAAACGGGTTTAGTAGATTTATACGGCGGACAAGAGGATATATATAATAGTATAATAAAAACTGTAGGTAACCCTTCAGCCCGTTTTCAAGAGGACGGGCTTCGCATAATGAGAGCACTGCGTTTCGCTTCCGTATTAGGCTTTACAATTGAAAGTGAAACCACAAAAGCAATACACGACAACAAAGACCTTTTAAAAAATATTTCTGCAGAAAGATTAGCCGTTGAGCTTACAAAGCTTGTGTGCGGTAAAAATGCATTTAATATTTTGATGGAATACTGGGACGTTTTAGCAGTTTTTATTCCAGAAATTAAATCTGCGGTAGGCTTTAAGCAATACGGCAAGAAACACGCCTACGACGTATGGGAGCATATTTGCCATACTGTTGATACTATTCCGCAGGATAGAATTTTGCGTCTTACAATGCTTCTTCACGATTTAGGCAAGGTGCCTACTCATAAGCTTGACGAAAACGGTAACAGCACCTTTAAAAACCACGCCACCGTTGGCGGTGATATGGCTCACGAAATATTAACAAGACTTAAGCTTGATAAAAAGACTATAAACAGAGTTTCCTATCTTGTTGCAAACCATGATTTTGAGCCACCGCTTTCAAAAATTGATTTAAAAAAGCATTTAAAAAATAAAACCGTTGATGATATTAAAACACTTCTGATAATTAAAAAAAGTGACCGCGGAGCTTTAAGCGAAAGCTACCGTGATATAAGTAAAGAATCAGAGCAGTGTTTGAAATGGCTCGACGAAATTGAAAAGAATAACGAGTGCTGTAAAATATCTCAGCTTGCAATAACAGGTGACGACCTTAAAAACAAAGGTCTTAAGGGCGAAGAAATTGGCAAAGCTCTTGATACACTTTTAAACGCGGTTATTGAAGGCAAAGCAGAAAACACTAAAGCTGATTTATTGACATATATATTATAATAGTATAGAATAAATATAATTGTTTAAAACAACAGAAAAGGGTGATGAAATGCGTACTTCACAATCACTTAACTTCGGGTGGAAATATTATCCTGCTTTCGAAAAAGAAATGACCCAGAAAAAATATGATGACAGTCATTTCGAAACGGTTGATATTCCCCACACCAATAAAGAATTACCTTTAAATTATTTTGATGAAAAATCATATCAGTTTATCAGCTGTTACCGCAAAACCTTTGACATCGGTAAAAAGAGTGAGGGCAAACGTTACATTCTTCATTTTGAAGGTGCTGCAGTTTATTCAAAGGTATATCTTAACGGTGAATTTATAGGTGAATATAAGGGTGCGTACAACCCCTTTACCTTTGATATTACGGACAAAGTAAAAGCAAAGGGTAACCTTCTCGTAGTTGAGCTTGACTCATCAGAAAGAAAAGAAATTCCACCCTTCGGTAACGTTGTTGACTACCTTGTTTACGGTGGTATATATAGAGAAGTTTGGCTTGAAGAGGTAAGCGAGGTTTATATTGACAACGCCTTTATCCGCACGCTCAATATTTTACAGCCTAAAAAAGTGCTTGATATGGATATCACTCTTTCCCAAAGCACAAGCGGTCAGCTTACCTTTACTCTTTTTGACGGTGATAAGGTAATCGGTGAAAGGAAAACCGATTTCAAGGGTACCGTTATAAATGCAAAATGGGCTGTTTCAGACGTAAAGCTTTGGGATATTGATAATCCTAACCTTTACACAATGAAAATAAAGCTTGATGATAAAGACGAAATCTCTGTACGCTTCGGCTTCAGAGAATGTAAATTTATGACAGACGGCTTCTACCTTAACGGCAAGAAGATTAAAATCCGCGGTCTTAACCGTCATCAAAGCTATCCCTACGTTGGTTATGCTATGCCTAAAAACGTTCAAAAGGCAGATGCAGATCTTCTTAAATATGAGCTTGGGGTTAATCTTGCAAGAACATCTCACTATCCCGACAGTGTTCACTTCCTTGACCGTTGCGATGAAATAGGTCTTCTTGTATTTACAGAAATGCCCTCATGGCAGTATTTGGGCGACGGTGAATGGCGTGAAATCGCAAAGGACAACGTTCGCAGAATGGTATTACGTGATAGAAATCATCCTTGCGTAATCCTTTGGGGTGTTCGTGTTAACGAGGGACTTGACTGTGACGAATTCTATACAGAAACAAATTCTATTGCCCGTTCACTTGATAACACTCGCCAGACCGGAGGCGTAAGAAATATGCCCTTCAGCCATCTTTTAGAAGATGTTTATACAATGAACGACTTTATTCATTCAGGTGGTGCGATAAATCTTTTACCTCCTGCTTTAGTTACAAAGAGCCTTAAGGCACCTTACCTTGTAACAGAACATAACGGTCATATGTTCCCAACAAAAAGCTTTGATAAAGAGGGCGTTCGTTCCGAGCATGCCTTACGTCACACAAGAGTTCTTAACTCTGCTTACGGCAACAGTCGTACAAGTGGTGCTATCGGTTGGTGTATGGCTGACTATAACACTCACAAGGATTTCGGCAGCGGTGACAGAATTTGTTATCACGGTGTAACTGATATGTTCCGTGTACCAAAGCTTGGTGCGGCAATTTACCGTTCGCAGAAAGAAAACGAGCCCTTCCTTGAGGTTGCTTCTGCTATGGATATCGGCGAGCATCCCGGCGGAGTTATTGGCGATGTTTGGGTATTTACAAACTGCGATTACGTTAAGCTTTACAAAAACGGTAAATATACAAGCACAATTTATCCCAAGGATTCAAAATTTAAAAACCTTCCTCATCCCCCGATGATTGCATCTGACTTTATTGGTGATGCTCTCACAGTTGATGACGGATTAGACCCCAAAGCAGCAGCTCTTCTTACTGATACTCTTGTTGCCGCTCAAACTAAACAGTGGAAGCTCCCCCCCTCAAAGTTTGCTAAAGCGGGTGCCGCAATGGTTGTAGGCAAAATTCCCTTTAACAGAATGTTTGATATCGTAACAAAATACATTGGCGGTTGGGGTAACGAGCAAATCACTTATGCTTTTGAAGGATATATCAACGGCGAATGCGTTGCTACCGTTGTAAGAAACGCAGTCACCTCACTTAACCTTGACGTTAAAGCAGATTCTTATACACTTCGCGAGGAAGATACCTACGATGCAACAAGAATTCAGATTATTGCCCGTGACCAGAATGGCAACAGAGTACCTTTTGCAGATTCTGCTGTTAAGGTCACAGTTAAGGGTGCCGCTTCTATTATCGGACCTTCTGAATTCCCACTTATCGGCGGTGATAGAGCATTCTGGATAAGAACAAAGGGTGAAAAAGGCGATATCACCGTAACAATTGATGCTAAAGGCATCGAAAAGGTAACACTCAAATTAAAAGCTGAATAAGCTTGACTTAAATACACAATAATAAATTTACCGAATTTCCCATTCGAAAGACGGTATAAAGGAGATATAAAAACAATGAACAAACCTTATTACATCACAACCGCTATTGCGTATACCTCTCGTAAGCCTCATATAGGTAACTCTTACGAAATCGTACTTGCCGATGCTTTGGCAAGATTCAAACGAATGCAAGGCTATGATGTTTTCTTCCAGACAGGCACCGACGAGCACGGTCAGAAAATCGAAGAATATGCTGCAGCTGCAGGCATTTCTCCTAAAGAATACGTTGACAAGGTTGCAAATGAAATCAAGGATATCTGCGATTGTCTTAATACAACATACGATAAATTTATTCGAACAACTGATAAAGACCACGAAGAATCAGTACAGAAAATCTTCAAAAAGCTTATTGATAAAGGTGACGTTTACAAAAGTGCTTACGAGGGCTGGTACTGTGTTCCCTGTGAAAGCTTTTTCACAGACAGTCAGCTTGTAGACGGTAAATGTCCTGACTGCGGAAGAGAAGTACGCAAAGAAAAGGAAGAAGCATATTTCTTCAAAATGAGCAAATATCAGAAGCAGCTTGAAGAATACATCGAAAGCAATCCCGATTTCATTTACCCCGAAAGCCGTAAAAAAGAAATGATAAATAACTTTATCAAGCCCGGTCTTCAGGATTTATGTATTTCCCGTTCAACTTTTAAATGGGGAATTCCTTTCCCCGGTGATGAAAAGCACGTTATTTACGTTTGGGTTGACGCTCTTTTAAACTATATCACAGGTCTTGGCTACGACCCTGACAATCAGTCAGAGATGTATAACAAATACTGGCCTGCAGACGTTCATATTATCGGCAAGGATATTTTACGTTTCCATACAATTTACTGGCCCATTATGCTTATGGCACTCGGCGAGCCCTTACCCAAGCAGGTATTCGGTCACCCCTGGCTTCTTTCCGGAAACGACAAAATGAGTAAATCAAAGGGCAACGTTATTTATGCCGATGACCTTTGTAACCGTTTCGGCGTTGATGCTATCCGTTACTATCTTCTTTCCGAAATGCCTCACGCTCAGGATGGTACTATTACTTACGAAACAATTATCGAACGCTTCAATTCTGACCTTGCTAACACCTTAGGCAACCTTGTAAACCGTACAGTTGCTATGAACAACAAATATTTTGACGGTGTTATTCAGGCTCCTACAGTATCAGAGGAAATTGATGAAGACCTTAAAGCAACTGCTTTAGGTACTCTTTCAGGTGTTGCAAAGCTTCTTGACACTTATAAAGTAAGTGATGCTATTTCTCTTGTATTCGACCTTGCAAAGCGTTGTAACAAATACATTGATGAAACAATGCCCTGGGCTCTTGCAAAGGACGAAGAAAAGAAAGCAAGACTCGGTACCGTGCTTTACAACCTTCTTGAAAGCATTCGTTTTGTTGCAGTACTTCTTAAGCCCTTTATGCCTGAAACGAGCGATAAAATTCTTGAGCAAATCGGCACAGACGTAAACACTCTGGAATCACTTGACAGCTTCGGTGCTATTACAGCAGGTGACAAGGTAGGCGTTGCTACTCCCCTTTTCTCACGTCTTGACGTTGAAAAAACACTTGCTGAAATTGAAGCATCTCTTCCCGATTTAAACGAAGAAAAGGAAGAGGAAAAAGAAATTGAAGGTCTTGCAGAAATCGTTTATGATGATTTCGCAAAGGTTGAGCTTCGCGTTGCAGAGGTTACAGACTGTCAGCCTATTAAGAGAGCAAAGAAATTACTTCAGCTCACTCTTAACGACGGTACAAAAACACCTCGTACAATAGCTTCAGGTATCGCAAAATGGTACAGCCCCGAAGACCTTATCGGTAAAAAAGTTATCATAGTTGCAAACCTTGCTCCAAGAACACTTTGCGGTGTAGAAAGTCACGGTATGCTTCTTGCAGGTGAAGTTTCTGAGGAAGACGTTAAGGTTGCATTTGTTGAAGGTATGCCCGCAGGCACACAGTTAAGCTAATGAATAATATTTTTGATTCACACGCACATTATACAGATAAAGCTTTTAACGATGACAGAACAGAAATGCTCGGTTCCCTTAAGGAATCGGGCATTTGTGGCGTTATCAATTGCGGTGCAGATTTAAATTCATCGAAAGCTTCTATAGCTCTTTCAGAGGAATACGATTATATATACGCTGCTTGCGGTGTGCATCCCGAAGAGGTTGACAGCTTACCTGAAAATTATATTGATATTTTAAGAGAGCTTTCTAAAAGCCAAAAATGCGTTGCCATAGGCGAAATCGGTCTTGATTACTATTGGCGTCAAGATAATAAGGAAGCACAAAAAAAGGTTTTCGAAGAGCAAATACTACTTGCAAAAGAGCTTAATTTACCCATAATTGTTCACGACAGAGAAGCTCACGAGGATACTTTAAATATACTAAAAAAGCATAAACCCAAAGGCGTTTTACATTGCTTTTCGGGAAGTGCCGAAATGGCTAAAGAGGTTTTAAAGCTTGGTATGTATATTGGTCTTGGCGGTGCTTTAACCTTTAAAAATGCAAGAAAACCTGTTGAGGTAGCCGAAATGCTACCGCTTGATAAATTACTTCTTGAAACTGATTGTCCGTATATGGCACCAGTACCAATGAGAGGAAAAAGAAACTACTCTGCTTATATTCCTTACGTTGCTCAAAAGGTTGCAGAAATTAAAGAAATTCCTCCTCAAGAGGTTTTAGATACAACATCAAAAAACACAAAGGAATTATTTAATATTAAATAAAACGAGTTATAGACTTACAAAAAAGCTCCGAGAATCATAAGACTCTCAGAGCTTTTTTATTTTTATTCAATTAATAAACGGGATTTATATCAAAATCTATGTCTGTGCCGATCTGAAAATCTTTCTCTGTCACAACACCATTTACTACTTTGTATGACTGACCGTCAACCTCTACCTCTCCGGCAAACCAAGTTGCTACTTCACCATTCAATACATAATAGTTAATATCATTGTGATTTACAATAGTTGTTACTGTCCAATCAAGATATCCGTCAACCACATAGAAACACCTGCCGCCGTATTCTACAAGGCCTGTATAGTTCCAGTTAACTGCACCGTTTTGCACATAATACCAGTTACCGTCATACTGACAAAGAGTGTTACTATTCCAATTTATTTGACCGTTTTCTACGTAATACCATACGTCATTATAATAAGTAAGAGTTGTCACATTCCAATCAAGGTAACCGTTTACTACGTAATACCATACGTCATTATAATAGGTCAGTGTTGTAACGTTCCAATCAAGGTAACCGTTCACTACGTAGAACCAGCCACCGTTATATTCTACAAGACCTGTGTAATTCCAGTTAATTACACCATTTTCTACGTAGTACCAACCGCCCTGATACTCGCAAAGAGTTTTGCTGTTCCAATTGATTTGACCGTTTTCTACGTAATACCAACCGTCATTATAATATGCTAGCGTTGTTACGTTACAATCAAGGAAACCATTCACTACGTAGAACCAGTAACCGTTATATTCTACAAGGCCGGTGTAATTCCAATTAACCTCACCGTTTTCAACGTAGTACCAATAACCGCCGTGATTAACGAGTGTGTTTTTAAAATAATTAATTCTACCGTTTTCGAAGTATCTCCATATACCCGCATACTCATAAAGACCTGTGTAATCCGAAGGAACTAATCCGGCTCCGTCTATATTCCAACGGTAAGTTGCACCGTAAGGATTATATGCTTCACCTCTACCGTTAGCACCTGCCGAAACTGTATATGTGTATTTAACATCTTGAACTATACTGTAATCAATATAAGTAAGTGTGTTACTGTCAACAGTGTTTAAATAAACCCAATCACCGTTATTATCTTTTCTGAAAATGTTGTAATATTCTGCATTATAAACTGCATCCCAACCGATAACTGCAACAGTTTGTGTATTGATTATATCCTCTCTTGCTGTAATTCCGTAAGGATAATCAATCGGTTTAAGAATAACAGTAGGTACGCCTGTATTATCGTAATAGCTTTCTCTGTTATTTGCGTAGCCAACTACGGTATAATAATAAACTACATCAAAATCAGCTGTTGTATCTGTATAGAAGGGGCCGTTTGCCATATCCTGAGGATATAACGTTGCTATAACCTGCCATTCAGAATTCTCTGTACGTCTGAATACAGTATAATATTCAGCGTAATCAACAAGTCCCCAACTGATATCGGCGCAAGCTTTTCCGTTATATACATATCCGTTTACTGCACCTATAGCTACTGCAGGAACAGGAGGAAGAGGATATTTTACGGTAACTGAATTCGTTTTATTAAATCTACCGTCACAGCCTGCTGTTATTGAATAAGTATATTCGTTACCAATGCTGATATCAGTGTCAACGTACTGTGTAATGCCACTTTCACTTGAGAAAACCGCAAGTAAAACACTTTCGCCATTATGAGTTCTTACAAGCTCATACCATTGTGCATATCCGTCAAGTGTCCAGTTAACATTGATGTAGGGTGCATCGCCTTCAGTGAGTACACCGTTAAGATTTCTTACCTCAGCAAAGTTTGCTATACCTAAAGCGTCATAGCCGCTTAAATAGCCGAAAGCCTCAGCTACAACGGTATATACTTCGTACTGATTCACTGCTTCCCATGACCAATCAGTATAGCAATTAGTTGCACTTGTTCCAATTTCAACCCAATTACCGTCTATTTCTTTTCTGTAAATGTGATAAACATTCGCTCCGTTAACGGCTGTCCAACCTATATTAAATCCACCTTCGCTACCGCCCGTCGCATATTCAAGCTTAGGTGTAGGTAAGGCAACCAATGATGAAACGTTAAACTTACTTAAAGCATAACCGTTAGTAGCAACAACTGCATAGCTGTAACCGCCATACATTGAAGCGGTAGTATCATAGAACTCGTTTACAGTGACACCTTGAGAAATGCAAACCCAGTTCTCAACACCGTAATCGCTTCTGTAAACATCGTAAGAGGTTGCTCCGTTTACGTAATCCCAGCTAACGCGCACACAAGAGGTATCCCAAACGTATGTATTAGCTGTATAAACCTGAGGTGCTGAAATAAAGCAGGCACTCTTTCCGTACGTATCAAAGTTACTGATATAATTACCGCTTACAGCTATTACAGTGTAAGTATAAGTTTCTCCTGAATATTTTTCACAAGCATCATAGAAGAAATTGTTATATGCTTCACCATAGAACACCCAATCATTTTCATAACTAAGCTTTCTGTAAACCCAATATTTTTCTGCACCGGGCACCGCATTCCAACTAACAACGGCATTATTATAAGCATCAAAATAAACTTCGTTAAGCTGTGGTGTAGCAACACATCTTACAACGAAACCATTATCATCATAAGCACTTTCGTTAGTGTTACAATATGCTACGACTGTATAAGCATAATCCACACCGGAAACGCACGTTGTATCAATAAAGCTTTTACCTTCAACAGAAGCTAACATCTCCCAGCTTCCACCAACTACTTTTCTGAAAACGTTATAAGCTTTAGTATTTCTATTGTTGTCAGCCCATTCAATATACACACCGTTATCAAGGTTAATTGCCGTGTGCACAACGGGAGCATACATATAAGAATACTCTACACCTTCGGGGTTATATGAACTGAAACTTGCACCTTTATATGCAACAACAGTGTAATTATAATTCCAGCTAACGCTTTTTGCTGTTGTATCAATGTAGTAGTTAGAGTTGCCCCCCTGAACATCTGCAATAAGCCTCCACTCGTAATTGCTCAACGAGCCACCTTTTCTATATACATAGTATCCGTCTGCACCGTAAACAGTGTCCCAACTTATTATTACATCGCCTGATGGCGTTGCACTTCTAACACCTTGAAGATTTGGTGTTGAAAGTCTTGCTGTAGTAACACCGTTAATATCATAACCACTCGAATAACCGCCGTCACTACATCTGACTGTATAAGTGTAGTAATTGCCGTTCACTACATCAGTATCAACGTAATTACAACAACCTTCACCTAAATTAGAAACATAAACCCAATCACCCACACCGTTTACTTTTCTGTAAACGTGATATTGAGTAGCTGTTGCAATAGTATTCCAATTGACACTTATACCGGCATCAGTATTATACGCACCTGACAAAACAACATATTTTCCGGAAAGTCTGTCAATATGAATGTTAAAGCACTGAATTGAATCAAGGTCATATATTGTTCCGTCAGACCTTGTTACGTATGTATAACACCTACCGTAATACGTACCGCTTTTCAAGCCGTCAAAGCTCAAATTAATAGCAACAGGTGAATGACCTGCTGTAGAGTCATATTCTCTTGATAAATATTTTATGAGAGTAGTGTATTCTGCGTCGGCATAAATTTCTACCGCATAACAAGCACCGGGCTCACCTGTGCTCATTCGCATAAAATGAATAGGTGCACTATCTCCCTTAAAATAATAATCATAAACCTGAGCATCAAGCTTTTCATCAGTAGGAATTATTCTACCGTATCTGTTACCGCAGTTTTCGTATCTTTCTGCGGCAAGAGCAGTTACAGAAAAGCTTACTGCTAAAATTAACGTAACAATAAAAGCTAATAAAGCCTTTGTTGAAGCACGTTTGGATTTCATTTAAAAACCTCCATTTTTATTGGAAAATGCCATGCATTAACCGGAAATTTACACATCATAGATTATAATATAATTTATTGTTTATTTCAATAATAATTTGTGAATAAAATTATAATTTATTAATTTATAAAGTAATAATTACCAATACTATAAATAAGCTCAAAAAAGCTCTTGACAGTTGAACGTCTGTTCAACTATAATCAATAAAAAACATTTTGAGGTGGCTTATGGGCAAAGCTGAAAATATATGTGATTGTGACGTATTACACAAAGAAATAGTTGAAACTGTAAAGCCTGATATGCCTGATAAAAGCTTTATTGTTGATATTTCTGATTTTTTCAAGGTGTTCGGTGACAGCACCAGAGTTCAAATTTTATGGGCACTCAGTAAAAGCAATATGTGCGTTTGTGATATTGCTTTCCTTATAAATATGACGAAATCTGCCGTATCACATCAGTTGAAAATTTTAAAAGAATATAATCTTGTAAAATGCAAACGAAACGGTAAAGAGGTTATATATTCTTTAGCAGATTCTCACGTAAGGGATATTTTTGAAAAGGCGGTTGAGCATTTATATGAGTCAAAATAATAAAACTTTTTCTAATGAAGCACACGACAAAAACGAACATAAGCATAGCCACGACCACGCTTCGCATCACACCCATAATTCAAGT
The DNA here is from genome assembly GCA_045648585.1 of Acutalibacteraceae bacterium. Classification (GTDB taxonomy): domain Bacteria; phylum Bacillota; class Clostridia; order Oscillospirales; family Acutalibacteraceae; genus DTU089. The sequence continues at coordinate 5,278 of JAZROI010000106.1, read as the reverse complement.
AGTGGCCACGACCACCTTCACTCTCATCACGGTCATTCGCACCACCATCACACTCATTCATCATCTGAAAAAAATATTTCCGTAGCATTTTTTCTCAACTTATTCTTTGTTTTCATTGAAATTGCAGGTGGAATTCTGACAAATTCTTACGCTATCATTTCAGATGCTATTCACGATTTAGGTGATTGCGGTGCAATCGGTCTTGCATTCTTTTTTGAAAAATTCTCACAAAAAAAAGCCTGATAAAAAATACACCTACGGTTACAAACGCTACTCCTTAATTTCGGCAATAATAACTTCGTTAATCCTTATAATCGGTAGCGTTGCAATCATTTTCGGTAGTATTGAAAGATTTAAAAGCCCTGAGGAAATTAAAAGCTTACCAATGCTGATAATTGCGGTATTCGGCGTTATTATAAACGGTGTTGCCGCCTTTAAAACCTCTCATGGCAGCGGTGCAAACGAAAGAGCGATAAATCTTCATATGCTTGAAGACGTTTTCGGTTGGATTGCCGTCTTAACAGGAAGTGTTTTCATTCACCTTTTCCAATGGTATTTTATAGATACTTTACTTTCGCTAGTTATATCCGCATTTCTTTTATTTCACTCTGTAAAAAACATTATATATATAGTAAGCATTTTATTAGAAAAAACACCTTATGACTTTAATTTTGAGGATTACGAAACAGAAATCTTAAAAATATCAGGGGTTGAAAACGTTCATCATGTTCACATATGGTCTTTAGACGATGAAACTATCCTTGCTACAATTCATATAACGTTATCAAAAGAATTTTTCCCTGATAAATATTCTGAAACCCAGAAAAATGTTATAGAAACGAGTAAACGCCTCGGCATAAACCATCTTACACTTCAAATTGACGTTGAAAACAACTGTTGCGATACGTCTTGCGAAATATAAAACTGTTCATTAAGCGTTAACATCTTTTATCAACTCTAACCAAAAAACTTCCGTAATTTTTGACGGGAGTTTTTTTCTGTTTTCGTTGCAATTTCTTTAGAATAATGGTATTATATATAAGTTAAAGTAGGTAAATTTACTCTTGCGAGGTGCATAATGTTAACCCCCCACACCCCCAATGATAATATCAAGCTACACAAAGCCGCCTTTGACAAGCTACCACCAGAAAAACGTGACCGTATTTTGCGAGTGGCAGTAGAAGAGTTTGCAAACAACGGCTTTGAAAATACGTCTATTCAACAAATCGCAAAAAAATCGGAAATCAGTGTAGGTTCTGTATACAAATACTTTGAAAATAAAGAAACCTTGTTTTCGATGGTTGTTCGCGGTGGGCTTTCCTCTCTCGAAGAGTTGCTGGTTGGCCTTGCAGATTCTTCCGAAGATATTATCGTAAAAGCTGAAACCATTATTCGTGCTTTACTCGATTTTTCAAAAGAAAACCCCGCACTTGTTAAGCTGTACTGTCGGCTTACTACAACTGACAATTCAGAATTTCTCACGAGTATTTCCCAACACATTGAAGCAATGTCGGCTTCAATTTACACCGTTGCTATAAGTAAGGCTCAGGAAACTGGCGATGTCAGAAACGACGTTAACCCCGCTTTCTTTGCATTTTTGCTTGATAATATATTTATGATGCTGCAATTTGCTACCTCATGTGATTATTATAAAGAACGATTCTTTATATACACCGGTAAGCAAGCTCATGATAGCGACGAGCTTATAGTTGAGCAAACCTTAAAATTCCTTAAAGCCGCATTCAATTTTAAATCATAAATTTTTATAATTCTTTTAAAGAAAGGTGATTAGTTGTGAAAAAATTTATTTGTCTTTTTACCGTTTTATGTCTTTTAGTCCCCTGCTTCGCTCTTGGGGCTAACGCTGTAATCGTAAGCGAAACAACACCTGATTTCGATTACAACGATGACGGCAAAATCAATATCAATGATGCAAAAGCAGTTTTGCGTGTTTCTGCAGGTATCGATGCAGAAATTGAAGGTAAAACATATGACCTTGACGGCAATGGTTACGTAGATTATTACGACGTAGCTAAAATTCTCAGAATGGTTTCAGGTATCGATTCAGAGGCTAGCGTATCAAACGAATATCTTCTTGCTCTTTTCAAGAAAGAGCTTGACAGTGTTAAGAGTGTACGTCCGGGTTTCACAAAGGTTTCCACTTCACTCTGTAAATCTGCCAAGGTAACCACAACAAACGCTCCCGATGCTTCTCTTAACGTTACTAACACAGAATTTAACGTTTATGTTGATAAGGTTATTGCTTATACAAATAAGTATAGCTTTATCCTTACAAATGAAATGAAACAAGAGCTTGAAAATATGAGAACTCAGGCTCGCCAGCTTTACGAGGAACAGACTGAAACAGTTACAGTTACAAAGGCTAACCCCACTCACTATACTGAATTCCCCGTAAACAAATTAGGTTATGCTTGTTTCCTTAATATTTCCGATATTGAAAGCATTAATTGCTACGAGCAGGACGGCTACATAATCAGAGAGGTTATTATGAAAACCGACACTTATATCGGTGACGAGTATCCTACAGGTAGTGCCGGCTTTAAGGATAGATGGCAAACTATTTCTTATGGTAAGGTTTTCAATATTCCTGCATTTGATGAAACAGATGGTTCTACTCTCAACTCAGTAAAATTCGCAGGTCTTTACGGCAGCGACATCAATACTGCTCCTACACAGGGTGGAAAAATTATTTCAAAGGTTGATAAGCTTACAGGCTTACCCGTTGAAGTAAGATATGAATACTCTTGTGTTTCTGATATTTCCGCGGCACCTCAGGTAAATCAGGACGGCACACCCGGCCTTACAATGAAAACAGTTACAATAACAAACTTCTCTGAAGTATATACAATCAATCCCGTGGAGGCTAACTAAAATGGAAAGAATCAAATTCACAATGGAAAACGGTGGCGAGTTTATAGTTGAGCTTTGCCCCGAGCAAGCACCTATTACTTGCGAAAATTTCTTAAAGCTTGTAAAAAGCGGTTTCTACAACGGTCTTACCTTTCACCGTGTAATTGACGGCTTTATGGCTCAGGGCGGTGACCCCGAGGGTACAGGCTGCGGCGGTAGTGATGAAAACATTAAAGGTGAATTCAGAATGAACGGCGTTAATAACAATCTTTCACACACACGTGGTGTTATTTCAATGGCTCGTTCACAAAACCCCAACTCAGCAAGCAGTCAGTTCTTTATTTGCTACGGTGATTGCACATTCTTAGACGGTCAGTATGCTGCTTTCGGCAAAGTAACCGAGGGTATGGAAACAGTTGACGATTTCCTTAAAATCGAAAGAAGAATGAGTTTCGGCGGTGAAAGCTCAACTCCCGTAACACCTATAGTTATAAAAACTGCTGAGGTTATCCAATAAATCTCAAAGCAAACAGTATATAACCACAGTAAGACCTTTAAATAGGAAAACTGTTGTAATATAAATAAAAGACAAGGAGAATATGAAATGAATCCAAAAGTTGAAGGCATTCTTCACAAGCTGTACGGCACAACACCCGGTGGCAGCGGTTTACAGCCCAAAGAGGCTTTAGCTTACGGTATAGCAGGCTTTGGTCAGAACTTTATCTGCACAATTATCGGCTCATACCTTACAATCTTCCTTACCGACGCACTTCTTTTCGGTGCTGAAGGTGTAACAATCGGCTCAATTACAGGTTCCATGGCTGTTGCATGGCTTATGCTCGGCACCCGTATTTTTGACGCATTTAACGACCCGATTATGGGTAGTATTGTTGACAAGACAAGAACAAAATGGGGTAAATGCAGACCCTACCTTAAATGGATGGCATTCCCGATTGCTATAATGACAATTGCTTGCTTCCTTCCTGTATTCCAGGAAAAAGCAACCTCAACGTTTATTATCGTTGGTATAATTTATGTTCTTTGGTCAGTAGCTTACACAGTTGCAGACGTACCCTACTGGGGTCTTTCAACATGTATGACTAACGACACCGTTGTTCGTGGTAACCTTCTTACAATCACTCGTCTTCTTTGTACTTTAGGTGCCGGTATCGTTACTGTTTTCGTTCCTATTATTACAGGTAATCTTACAGCAAAATTCAAATATACAGATGCTGATATCACTCAGATTATGGCTGATAAAGGCGTAGATGCTGAAACAGCAAAGAACTTTATTGGTACAGTTATCGCAGGTCAGGAAAGCGCTAATGCAGAAATGCTTAAATGGATTTACTTCATCGCAGCTGTTGTTCTCGTTGTTGTTGCAGTGCCTATGTTCTTCTATGGCTTCAAGCACACAAAAGAACGTTTTACAGCAGACGACAATCCCCCCAGCTTTGGTCACAATATGAAACTTCTCTTCAAGAACGACCAGCTCTTACTTATCGTTATTTCCGGTATTCTCGGCGGTGCAAGAATGGTTTATACATACACAGGCGGTCTTTACTTTGCAAAATACGTTCTTCAGAACGAAGGTATGTATAGCCTTATTACTCTTCTTGTTGTTCCCGGCGGTCTTGTGGCATCTCTTCTTGTTCCGTGGATGTCAAAGAAATTCACAAAGAAATGGGCTTACGTTGCCGTTCACCTCTTCGGCGGTATTGTAATGGCTATTATGTATTTCGTTGGCTACGATGCACCTTGGAAGCTCGTTATCGCAGCTATCGGTCTTGTTCTTCTCGGTATTCCTCAGGGTGTTAACAACATTATTACTTACGCTATGATTGGTGATACCGTTGACTACCTCGAATGGAAAACAGGTGAACGTGGTGAAGGTATCTGCTTCGCTATGCAGACACTTATCAACAAAATCGGTATGGCTGTTGGTGCATTTATCGGTGTTATATCCTTCTCTGCAGCAGGTATCAATGCTGAAACAGGCTTCATCTCAGCTGAGGGTGCACAGACACTCTGGAACATGCTTGTTCTTTCAGGCGTAATCAGTATGTTTGCTTGTGCTGTTCCCGTAATGTTCTACAAGGTTACAGAGAAACGTCAGGCAGAAATGGTTGCAGAAATTGCAGCAAGAAAGCAAAAATAAACAAATCACATAAACAAAAATCGTCTTACCAAACGGTAAGACGATTTTTTATTTTAAATTTAATTATTAAAGATTAAGAAAATCTTTTCTGCACTGCTCCTGAAGAGAGAATCTTTCTACGATTGCCCAAAGGTTTTCGTCTGTAATTGTATTGATTCTCTTACCGCTTGCAGTAGCAAGCATATAAAGCTGAGCAGCTTTTTCAACCGTTTCGATAAGACCGAAGGCTTCGTCCATATCCTTACCTAC
>JAZROI010000105.1:0-4782 GCA_045648585.1 Acutalibacteraceae bacterium | reverse complement strand
GAACGACATGGCTACGATCCGACTTGCTTTTGCGTGGTTAATAGCTTCAACCGTCTGAGGCATAATACCGTCGTCAGCCGCAACAACAAGAATAGCAATATCAGTAGCCATAGCACCTCTTGCACGCATAGCTGTAAAGGCTGCGTGACCGGGTGTATCAAGGAATGTGATATCCTGACCGTTGAGATTTACTCTGTAAGCACCAAGGTGCTGAGTAATACCGCCTGCCTCAGTTTCAGTAACTGAAGTATTTTTAATAGCGTCAAGAAGTGATGTTTTACCGTGGTCAACGTGACCCATAACGCAAACAACGGGACTTCTTGCAATAAGGTCTGCAGCATCGTCCTCATGGTCGTCGATGATTCTGTCTTCGATAGTAACAACAACCTCTTTTTTAACCTTTGCACCTAACTCGGTTGCAACGATTTCAGCGGTATCAAAGTCGATAACCTGATTAACGGTTGCCATCATACCTAATGAGAAGAGCTTTTTAACAACCTCTGCTGCAGTTCTTTTAAGCATTGCTGCAAGGTCTGAAACAGTGATTTCCTCAGGCACTGTGATTACCAGCGTCTTTTTAGCTCTTTCAGCCTCAATTCTCTTTAATCTTTCTGCTTCACTCTCTTTACGGTGTGAACGCATACCCTGCTGTTTTCTGTACTGCTGACTCTTCTGTTTTAATTTCTGCTTTGTCTGAACGTTGTCGTTGATTGAATGAACAGGGGCAATATTTTCATATCTTTCGTTGTATTTATCAAGCTGAATGTCTTCAACTCTTGTGTCGATTGTACGCTTTTCACCCTTTGTTCTTGACTGCATTGGGCCGTCTTTCTTCTTTTCGTTTTTCTTAAAGGGGTTTGCGTTTGACTGACCCTCGGGCTTCTTCTCCTGAGGCTTGTTATCAGCCTTTTTGTCTGCAGGCTTGTTTTCCTGCTTCTTTTCTGCGGGTTTATTTTCCTGTTTCTTCTCTACAGGTTTGTTTTCCTGCTTTTTATCCGCAGGTTTATTTTCCTGTTTCTTCTCTACAGGTTTGTTTTCTTTCTTAGGAGCCTCTTTCTTTTCGGGCTTCTTTTCTTCAGTCTTTTTCATTGCAAAATATGCATTGAAGTTTTCAACAGAATTCTCTTGAGTTAAAACGTCAAAAAGAACGTCAAGCTCTTTTGTATCAAGGGCTGTCTGTGACTTTTTAGGATCATCAAAATGCTTTGCAAGAATGTCTGTAATATCTTTATTTTGTAAGCCGAAGTCTTTTGCAACTTCGCTGACCTTATATTTAGTTATCATCTAATTCCTCCCCGAATTTTTGTTGTAATTTTTCAGCAAATCCGGTATCTGTAACGGAAAAGACTGCTGCACCTTTTCCTATGCCTTGAGCAAAATCCTTCATAGAGCATTTTGTTCGCATAACGGGAATTGACCTTCCGTTTTGCGTACATAAAAACCTCATTTCTCTTTCAAGCCTTTCGGAAGCATCCGAGGCCATTATTATTAGCTGAGATTTTGATTTTACTATTGTTTCTTTCACGGCATCGTGACCGCAGGCTAATTTGCCCGCTTTTCTGCAGATGCCTAAAAAATTCATATTTTCTCTAATATTCAAGCTTTGCTCACTCCAAGCTGCTCTGCCATAGCATCATAAACGCTTTCGGGAATCTGAGTATCTAAAGCTCTTTCAATTCTTTTACCCTTACGGGCTTTCTGAAAACAAGCTTTATCAGGACAAATATATGCCCCTCTTCCCGATTTTTTGCCTGTAAGGTCAAGACTGATTTCACCGTCAGGGCTTTTTACTGCTCGGATTAACTCTTTTTTAGGTTTCATTTCGTTACATCCGAGGCATTTCCTCATAGGTATTTTTTTCTCAGCCATAATTTAAACCTCACTGATTCTGCGGGATATAGAAACCGCTTTCAGGTTTAATATCTATCTTCCAGCCTGTAAGTCTTGCTGCAAGGCGAGCGTTCTGACCTTTGTTACCGATAGCAAGTGAAAGCTGAGTATCGGGAACTGTTACGTGACATGCATTTTCTTTTTCTTCGTCTATTTCAACAGAAAGAACGTCTGCGGGAGCAAGTGCCGCACCGATGAATTTCTGGGGATCTTCATCGTAAACAACGATATCAATCTTTTCACCGCCGAGAGATTCAACAATTGTACCTACACGAGTACCCTTAGGACCGATACATGCGCCGATGGGGTCAACGTTTTCATCTTTAGATAAAACAGCGATTTTTGTTCTTGAGCCTGCTTCACGGGCAACAGACTTGATTTCAACAATGCCGTCATAGATTTCGGGAACCTCTGTCTCGAAAAGTCTTTTTACAAGACCGGGATGAGTTCTTGAAATCATAGCCTTAGGGCCTTTAGGTGTATCCTTAACACCCTCAATATAAACCTTTACAAGCTGATTTTCTGTAAATGTTTCGTCAGGAATCTGTCTTGATTTGGGAAGAACAACTACTGACTTACCGATTTCAAGAGTAACGTTACCTGACTGAGGGTCAATGCTCTGAACCTTACCTGTAACGAGCTCCTTCTGCTTTGATTCAAACTCTCTGAGCATAAGGCCTCTTTCAGCGTCGTGAATATCGCCTCTGATAACGTTCTTTGCAGTTGTTGCGGCGATTCTGCCGAACTGCTTTGTTTCAAGAGGAATTTCAACGATATCACCAACGAGAGCATTCTTGCTGTACTTCTGAGCATCTACAAGAAGAATCTGTGTGTTAGCGTTTTCGATTTCTTCAACTACCTGCTTTTTAAGGTAAACTCTTAATTCGTATTTTTCAGGGTTGCAGTCAACGAAGACTACGTCCTCACCGCCGTAATCCTTTCTTACGGAAGTAACAATTGCTGCACAAACCTTTTCAAGAAGGTAATCTGCGGGGATTCCTCTTTCCTGCTCGAGCATAAGTATTGCTTCAAAAAATTCTTTGTTCTGATTGGGCTTGCTTGCCGCTTTTCTTGCCATTTTTCTTACCATTCCTTTCAATATATGTGAAATAAATTATAAACCTTTTAAAATCAAACGTTAAAATCAGAAGCTGAAATCATCCAACTTAACGAATGCAATTTCTTTTTTCTCTGCGGTCATTGTAGTTTCGTCTTCAAATTCAATTGTAACCGCACCTGTTTCACTGTAATCAATAAGAACACCTTTGAATTCTCTCTGACCTTCAAAAGGTCTTATAAGCCTTACGATAACCTTTTCATCCATAGCGTATTCAAAATGAAAATCTCTTGTAAGCTTTCTTTCAATACCGGGTGAAGAAACCTGTAAATTGTACTGACGGTCAACGGGGTCTGCCTCGTCAAGAGGTTTGTCAAGAGCGTGACTCATATTAACGCAATCATCAATACCGACACCGTCTTCCTTGTCGATAAAAATTCTCAAATAATAGTTTGCCCCTTCTTTTTCAAAGGTAACGTCCCAGAGAATAAGACCTAATTCCTCTGCAATTGGTTGTGCAATATCCCACACAACCGCAACTGTGTTCTTTGCCAAATCAGCACCTCTTTTAATAATATTCTACAAACTTTTAGCTATTGTAGAAAGCTTTTCGAAAAAAGCTTTTACAATAAACGTGAGAGCAGGTTGCCCTGCTCTCACTCAAGTTCATATTCGTACAATGTGAATATACCATAATACATAAAATTTTGCAAGTGTTTTTATAAAATTTGCTATATCGAAATTTGTTGTTATTACTGTTTTTTTGTGTTATTATAAAATTGCAATATAAGTGTAGTAAAATATGTAAGGAGAATCTATATGGAAAACATGGAAAACATCCCTCAGCAAGAATACGCTCAACCTGTAAATACTGCTCCTGCTGTTCAGCTTAAAACAAACCGCAGCTTTATTAAGTACATTTTACTTTCTCTTGTTACTTTCGGTATTTACGGTATCGTTAGTATGTCAGGCGTTTCAACTGATATCAACTTAATCGCAAGTAAGTACGACGGCAAAAAAACAATGCACTTCTGTCTTCTCTCTTTTGTTTTCTCTTGGTTAACATGCGGTATCGGTGTTTTCGTGTGGTTCCACAAGATTTCAAACCGTATGGGTGCTGAGCTTAAAAGAAGACATATCGACTATGATTTTTCTGCAAGTAGCTTCTGGCTTTGGAACATCCTCGGTTCTTTCATAATCGTAGGTCCTTTTATTTATATGCATAAATTCTTCAAAGCTATAAACCTTCTTGCTACTGATTACAACGTTAACGGCTGATAACGATTTAAAAAATCTTCGAGGCACTTACGCTTCGAAGATTTTTATTTTGCCTGAAAGACTCGAAAACGGGGAAAATGGGATGTAGCAATTGTAAAGATTCCCGATGCCAGATGCTTCTCTCACGATTTAGCGAGGAGTGTGGAGTTAGGAGTGAGGAGTGTTGATGCACTTTGTGCCGATTATAAATGGCAAATTGCAAATGGCAAGTGGCAAATTTCGGAACTGCGTTGGCAATTATATAGATGCCAGATGCCAGATACCAGATGCCAGAGGCTTCGCAAGGAGTAACAAATTGAGAATTAGCGAAAGCTTTTCATCCCTGTTTGCGATAGCAAATAGGGAGGGGGACCAAAAGCTTTGCTTTTGGTGGTGGGTAGTTCTTTTACGTCTTAGGTTTAGACGGATAGAAGAACTATTTATCCCTCTTTTTTACCGTAGGTAAAAAGGAGGGGGGACCGACCTTCAATAAATTAAAAATTAAAGGATAGTATATTTCGTGTGAATATACTATCCTTTATTTATTACTGAATCGGGGCGGTGGGTGGTACCCTACG
>JAZROI010000104.1:0-7785 GCA_045648585.1 Acutalibacteraceae bacterium | reverse complement strand
ATTGTCTTCCTAAGACCGCTTGGCCTCCGACTTCCGTAGTTTGCAAGCGAAACTGCAACGTTTGCCTCGCCGCCGCCGAAGGTTGCTTCAAAAGCGGGGGACTGGAAAAATCTCTCAAGACCGGGAGATTTGAGTCTGAGCATAATTTCGCCGAATGTAACTACTTTAGCCATTATTTACGTGCCTCCTTAACTATTTCAACAGATTTACGGCAAAGCTCTGTAATCTCTGCCCAATTTTGTGAATCAATAAGCTCTGCTGTAACCATATAAGAACCACCGCAAGCGGCGATTTGAGGTGCAGAAAGATATTCTTTAAGATTGTTAAGCGAAATACCGCCTGTGGGCATAATCTTAAACATAGGGAACGGAGCACTCATAGCCTTAATTTTTGAAAGACCGCCTGACTGCTCTGCAGGGAAGAATTTAAGAACCTCAAGGTCAAACTTAAGAGCCGCATGGTAATCTGTAGGTGTTGTGCAACCGGGGTAAATAGGCATATTTTTTTCTTTACAGTATGCTACTATTTCGGGGTCAAAGCCGGGAGTTACTATAAACTCGGCACCTGCAGAAATTGCTTTATCAACCTGCTCAGTTGTAAGAACAGTACCCGCACCAACAAGCATATCGGGGCATGCTTCTTTCATAAGTGCAATTGCTTTATCAGCACCTGCCGCACGGAATGTAACCTCAGCAACGGGAACACCGCCGTCGCAAAGAGCTTTAGCAAGAGGGGCTGCATCTCTTTCGGGATTATTAAGTTTAATTACCGGTACAACACCGATAGCGGAGATTTTTTGATTCATTTCGTTCATATCAGTTTAACTCCTTTTCTTTTTCACAAGCTTCAAAAAGACCGTTGATATAGGCTGCACCCAAGGCTCTGTCAAAAAGACCGTAGCCGGGTTTACCTGTTTCGCCCCAAATCATTCTTCCGTGGTCAGGACGAACGTAGCCGTCAAAATCATTATCAGCAAGTGCTTTTACTATCTTATAAATATCAAGTGAACCGCAGCTTGAAAGATGAGCTCTTTCTTCAAATGAGCCATCCTCAAGAATCTTAACGTTTCTTATATGCATAAACGCAATTCTATCTGCTTTTGCATATTTTTCAACCATTTTAGGAATATCGTTGCTTTCAGCACAACCAAGGCTACCTGTGCAAAGACAAAGTGAGTTTGCGGGGCTGTCGACAATTGAAAGCATACGGTCAAGATTTTCTTCACAAGTGATTATTCTGGGAAGACCGAAAATGGGGTAAGGCGGGTCGTCGGGATGAATAGCCATTCTTACACCGCATTCTTCAGCAACGGGAATAACTTTTTTAAGAAATCTTTCAAGATTCTTCCAAAGCCCCTCTTCACCAATTTCACCGTAAGCAGAGATAAGCTCGCGAACTTCTTCCTGAGTGTAGCTTGAGTCCCAACCGGGAAGATGAATATCGTCTTTAAGAGGGTCAAGACCTTTCATTTGCTCCCAATACATAACAAGACTTGTAGAGCCATCCTTTGCTTCTTTATCAAGCTGAGTACGAGTCCAGTCAAAAACGGGCATAAAGTTATAGGTTACACATTTAACGCCGTATTTTGCACAACGTCTTATATTTTCGCAATAAACGTCGAGAAGACGTTCTGCATCAGGCTTGCCTAACTTAATATCCTCATGAACAGGAATTGATTCAACAACGTCAAAAACAAGACCGTTGCTTTCGCACTGCTCTTTCATTGTTTTAAGAGCTTCTTCAGGCCATACCTCACCAGGCTTAACGTCGTAAACCGCACTAACGATAGACCTCATACCCGGAATTTGAGAAATATACTTAAGAGAAACGGGGTCGGTATCACCGTACCAACGGAAAGAAAGTTTCATTTTCATAATTTTTGCCTCCAAAAAACTTCAATTTGGAATCATCATAAATAATGTGTGAAAATTATGTCTTTTCATACAATTTTTCATACAAACTCATTATAAAATAATCACCCTTTATTGTCAAGAAAACTACAAACAATAAAAGGTGATTCATTATTACTATTTTTAGCAAAATCAGCACAATTTTTAGGTATAATCCTAAAAATAGAAAGACTGTTTTTCCGGAAAACAAAAAGATTATTTCTGGGATGCAGCTCTTACTGTATTTTCGAGAAGCATTGTGATAGTCATAGGACCTACGCCGCCGGGAACAGGTGTTATAAAGCTTGCCTTTTCCTTTACGTTATCAAAATCAACGTCACCGCAGAGCTTACCCTCATCATTTCTATTCATACCAACGTCAATAACAACGGCCCCCTCTTTTACCATATCCTCGGTAACGAAATACGCTTTCCCCACCGCAGCAACAAGAATATCGGCAGTAAGAGTTTCCTCTTTAAGATTTTCTGTTCTTGAGTGACATATTTCAACAGTACCGTTTTCTTTTAAAAGAAGCATAGCCATAGGCTTTCCTACGATATTGCTTCTTCCGATAACAACGCATTTTTTTCCCTTAACGTCAACGTTATAAAACTTGAGCATTTCCATTATACCTGCAGGAGTGCAAGGTAAAAAAGTATAATCACCAATCATAATGTGACCAACGTTTTCGGGATGAAAAGCATCAACGTCTTTTTCAGGGTCAATAGAATTAATTACCGCCTGCTCGTCTATATGAGAAGGTAAAGGTAATTGACAAAGAATTCCGTCAACCTTACCGTCATTATTAAGCTTATCAATCAATTTGAGAAGCTCCTCTTGTGTTGTTTCTTCAGGTAATGCATACTCAAACGACTCAATACCAACCTCTTCGCAAGCCTTCTTTTTATTGTTCACGTAAACTCTTGAAGCACTGTTATCACCAACAATTATAACAGCAAGACCCGTGGTAACGCCTTTATTTTTAAGCTCCTCTACTCGCTTTTTTATATCAAGCCTTTTTGCAGCGGAAACAGTTTTACCGCATATTATTTCAGCCATTTTCTTCATCCTCTTTTTCTTCTGTTTTCTTTGCAAACGTTGACTTATCAGGAAGATTTTTCTGTTTTTCAGCCTTACGTTCTTTTAAGGTTTTTGCGGCATCCGCGGGAAAATAATCAACGCCTTCAATTTTAACGGGATGCTTTTTAACTTTAATAAGCATACCCACAAGAACAACACCACAAACTAAAACAATTGCAAAAGAAAGAAGCTGAGAAACTCTGATACCCGTTGAGCCGATATAAAGGCTATCTGTTCTCAAGCCCTCAATAAACATTCTCCCCGTACCGTACCATACGCCGTAGCTGAGGAAAAGCTGACCGCTGAACTTTCTGAATTTTTTAAGACAAAGATAAAGAAGCCCGAAGCCTACCATACACCAAACAAATTCATAAAAGAAGGTAGGATGAACGTACAAATTATTCTCGGCAATATATTCAGGTATATCATATACACCCTCAAGACCGAATTTATCGGGATTCATAGAAACGTAAGCCGCAACCTTTTTGCTCATCATACCGTAATTTCCGTTTGTAAACGTGCCGAAAGCCTCTTGATTTGCGTAATTACCCCACCTTCCGATACCTTGACCGATAAGAAGGCTCATACCAACCAAATCAAGCAAATTCATAAAATTAAGCTTTTCAACTTTACAGGTTATAAAGGCTGCAATAAGACCGCCTATAATACCACCGTATATTGCAAGACCTCCGTTCCATATCTGGAAAATTTCTGCAGGATTAAGCCTATAATAATCCCACTCAAAAATAACGTAATATGCTCTCGCACCTATAATTCCGCCGAACGTACCGTAAATAAGAACGTCAACCATTTTTGAAAGGTCCATTCGCCACGTGTAAGCAATTCTGCCGCCGAAAAGAGCCGCAAGAATAAAGCCGAAGGCTATAATAACGCCGTACCATTTTATCTGAATAAAATTACCGCCTAAATTGAACTCACAAAACACAGACGAAACGTCAAAAACCTTTTCTATTCCGCCAAATGAAACCCTCGCAAAATCTGCAAACCATTCCATAATAACACTCCTAATATGTAAGGGGTTGCCCCCTGATTTATGCTTATTTACTTACTTTTGATAACTGAAAGAACAGTCTTATCCTCGTTAAATGATTTTTTCAGTAAAGCGTTCACAAAATCCAGTTTAAGATTTTTTATCACCTCAAATTCGCTGAACAATTCTTCATTCTCAAAATGAGAAATAACAAGACCGTTTGCCACTGTATCAATATCAGAAAAAGCTCTTACGGTTTTACCGTACTGTTTCTTTCTGACTGTTTCGAATTCTTCTGAAGTGATACCTGATTTTTTCAACTGTTGAAGTCTTTCATTTATACGATCAGAAACCTTTTCAGGGTCTGTTGACTCGCCTGAAAAAATAGGTGCGGAATAATTAAAGCCGTTAAAGAATTCTGTTGAAAAGGTTCCGTTAATAAGACCTTCGTCGAGTAATTCTTTATAAAGTGAAGAAATTTGACCTGCGGCAATATCAAGTATAAGCGACATAGCTATTTCTTCTTCAAGTGTGCAACAGTCACCTTCAACATTTTCTTTGTAGCCGAAAGCAAAAACGGGTGTTGCAACAGGAAGAGCTTCTTCAATATAATGTTCTTTTACAGCATCGGGCTCTTTTTCAAAGGCTCTTTCTACGGTTACTTTTTCATCTTTTTCGAGAAGTCTGTCAGCGATTTCTATAACCTCGTCAACATTAGTTTTACCTGCTACTGCAAGAGCCATATTTGAAAGATTATAGAAAGTATCGTAGCAAGAGAAAAGCATTTCTGCAGTAATTTCTGAAATTGACTGCTTTGTACCTGCGATATCAATTCTTACAGGATGCTTATGATACATAGCCCCAAGCATATTGAAAAGGCATTCCCACTCGGGAGAATCCTTGTACATATCTATTTCCTGGCCTATAATCCCCTGCTCTTTTCTTACTGTTTCTTCAGTAAAATAAGGGTGTCTTACGAAATCAAGAAGTATTTCAAAATTCTCTTTAAAATTGCCCGTGCACATAAAGAGATAGCAGGTTCTGTCAAAGCTTGTATATGCGTTTGCAGATGCACCTGTTTTTGCGTATCTTTGGAAAGCATCAAGCTCTTCACTTTCAAAGAGCTTATGTTCAAGGAAATGAGCAGTACCTGCAGGAATTTCTATAAAATCAGTTTTATCACTACGTTTAAAACGAGTATCAATTGAGCCGTATTTTGTACCAAAAACGGCATAGGTTGAGGTGTATTCCTCCTTGGGATAAACGAAAATTCTTAAACCTGATTTATGCTCTATGCTATAGTAACCTTCGCCTAAAACAGAATTTTCAATATAAGTTATTTTATTTTCACTCATTCCTCGTCACCGCCTTCCGCAGTACCCTCAAGCATAAACACCGTATCAAGCGTTACGTCCTTCGCGGCATTTATAACGTCTTCTCTCGTAACCTTGTTGAAGCCGTCAATAAAATCCTCGGGGTATAGGTACTTACCTGAAATTGTTTGTGAAGTAAACCAAGCATCTAAAGCCTCGGGAGAGTCGGTAACTGTTTTAAAACCGTCTTCAAGGGATTTTTTACTTGCTTGTAAATCTTCATCAGAGAATTTACCGTTTTTAATATCATCAAGCTGAGCTAAAATAGCCTCTCTTGCTTTTTCCTCGTTATAGCTTTCAATACCGCTTTGAACGAACATTACGCCCTTATTACGATTAAATCTTGCAGAGCAATAATAGCAAAGGCTCATTTTTTCACGAACTACGGTAAATAGCTTTGAATGAGGGCTACCGCCAAAAAGGTCAACCATTATTCTTCTTGCAGAATAATTATCCTCTATGTTTTTCATACCCATTCTAAAGCCCATAACGAGCTTACCCTGCTTTACGTCCTCCTGCTCTTTTTCGTACTGCACGTCTTCAGCACTTTCAACGAAAAGAGTTTCGTTCAATTCAGGCTCGCGAGAAACCTTCTTCATTTGAGCTTCAAACATTTTTTCTGCATTAGAAAACTTACCGCCGCTAACGCACATTGTAATTACTGAAGTTTTCAAAAGCTCTTTATATGCTTCATAAAGGCTTTCCGGGGTAACCGCTTCAATTGCTTCAATTGTTCCCAAACGGTTTATGCCGTAAACCTCGTCAGCAAACATAATTTCTTCGCAACGGTTTTTAGCATATGCTCTTTTATCGTTTTTTTCTGCCGCAAGGCGTTCGCAAAGAAGCCTTTTTTCACTTTCAACAACCTTTTTTTCGAATGCACCGTTTTCAAGTTTCGGGTTAAACACAAGCTCAAAAAGCATTTCACAACATTCATCAGAAATACTTTCTCCGTCAATTGCAAAGCGGTCATCAATACAAGAAATTTCAATTTTTAAGTTTTGATGCTCACCTGATTTGCTTACGTCAACCGCAACCTCTGCACCGTAAAGAAGTGCAAGCTTCTTTTCAATTGCAGTAAGATCAGGATACTTCTCCGAAGACCTTGTAAGCACGTTGGGAATCAAAGCAAAAAGTGAAGCCTTTTCGCTTAAAGGGATAACAAAATTTAAAGATGCACAAGCAGTTTTAAAACCCTCTGCGGTAATAGCACAAAAGGAAACTGACTTAGAAACATCTTTCTTATTAAAATTATATTTCATTACATCACTTCCGACTAAATGTTTATTTGATTTCATAGTTAGAAAATATTTTAGCACATATAAAAAAATCTTTCCATAGTTTTTTGTAAATTTCATATTAACTCCAATCATTTATGCATTTTTTATTATTTCTTCCCATGTGACCGCAAAAACATACACAAAGAAAGAAAAACAGCCGTATTGAAACCGTAAAAACAAATTTACAAAAGCTTTAAATGTTGACAAAAATAACCCTTTGTGATAATATATCGTGGTTGTAATAATATAATATATAATCTACTTTTTGGAGGTAGTTTTAAATGTCAGGACATTCCAAATGGAGTACCATTAAGAGAAAAAAAGAAAAAACAGACGGTGCAAGAGCTAAGGTTTTTACAAAAATCGGCCGTGAAATTGCAGTTGCAGTTCGTGAGGGCGGTCCCGACCCCGCCGGTAACTCAAAGCTTAAAGAGGTTATTGCTAAAGCTAAAGCTAACAACGTTCCTAACGATAACATCGAAAGAATTATTAAAAAAGCTGCCGGTGATACATCTTCAGATAACTACGAAGAAATCATCTACGAGGGCTACGGTCCTAACGGTGTCGCTGTTGTTGTAAAAGCTCTTACAGATAACAGAAACCGTACTGCAGGTGACGTTCGTCACTATTTTGATAAATTCGGCGGTAACATGGGTACTTCCGGTTGCGTTATGTTTATGTTCGATTACTACGGTGTTATTATCGTTGAAAAAGAAGGCGTAAACGAAGATCAGCTTATGGAAGATGCTATCGAATGCGGTGCAATTGATTTCATTACAGACGAAGAGGAAATCTTCGAAATCCGTACAGATGCTAACGATTTAGGTGCTGTTACAAGTGACCTTGAAGCAAAAGGCTATAAATTCGTAAGCAGTGAAACTGCATACATTCCCCAGACATATACACGTCTTGAAGACGAAGACTCAATGAAAAACATGAGCAAAATGCTTGATATGTTTGATGACAATGACGACATCCAGGATGTTTGGCACAACTGGGAAAATGAGGACGAATACGAAGGCTGATTTTTCTCTTTTTGCTATTGATTTTTAGATTTATATAATATATAATATATCTACTTAATTACTTACGCTCAATTCGGTCATGCGTCGGGTGGGTCCTGTGCGACGGGACACCGTGAACCATGTCAGGCGGGGAACCGAGCAGCATTA
>JAZROI010000103.1:0-5660 GCA_045648585.1 Acutalibacteraceae bacterium | reverse complement strand
ATTTCTCCTGTTTCTTTATTAAACGGACCAACTCCGTGAAAATCTGACGGATTCTCTTGTGCAGGAAGATAACCATTACCTTTTGTTGTATTAACATGAATGATAACAGGCTTACCCACAAGCTTTGCCCCTTCTAAGGCTTCGCAAAGCTGTTCAATATTATGACCGTCAATAGGACCCATATAACGAACGCCGAAATCTTCGAAGAAGTTACTCTGATAAATCATATTTTTAACTTCTGTTTTTAGCTTGAATAAATTATCAGAAAGCTTTCTTCCAACAAAAGGAATTTTAGAAACAACCTTTTCAGTAACGTCTTTCAAACGGAAATAACCTGACCTTGAGCGCATTACAGCAAGTCTTTTCGCAAGATGACCTACGTTTTTAGAAATGGACATTCCGTTGTCATTCAAAACAATAATAAGCCTTGCATCGTTCATTCTGCCGGCATTATTAAGAGCTTCATAAATAAGACCGCCGGTTAAAGAGCCGTCACCAATTACGGCAACTGCATAATCCTTTTTACCGCTGACCTTATTGGCGGTAGCAATACCTAAAGCTGTAGAAATAGAAACGCTGCTGTGACCACTATAAACAATATCATGTTCGCTTTCATCAGGTCTTGAAAAGCCTGACATACCGCCTTTTTGACGAAGAGTGCTAAATATATCATATCTGCCGGTAAGAAGCTTATGAGTGTAAACCTGATGACCGACGTCCCATATAATCTTATCACTCGGTGAATTAAAAACCTTGTGAAGAGCTATTGTTAATTCAACTGCACCTAAGTTAGAAGCAAGGTGTCCGCCGTTTTCAGAAACGGTTGAAATAATAACGTCTCTAACCTCATCAGCAAGTAAAGGAAGCTGTTTATCGTCAAGTTTTTTAACGTCATTAGGCGATTTTATATTTTTTAATAAATTGTGTTCCATATTAACATTCTCTTTTTGCGAGGTAAAGGGCGTATTCCTTTAAAGCCTCGTTATTTTCAAAAGCATCTAACGCTTTCAATGCATCATCGGTAAGCTTATCCACAAGCTTCTGGCATTCTTCAACACCAAGAATAGTAACGTAGGTGGTTTTTCCGTTTTCAATATCGCTACCGATTGATTTACCTAACTTTTCGAACGAGCTTGTAACGTCTAATATATCGTCTTTAATTTGGAAAGCAAGACCAAGATTTGATGCAAACTCCTTTGCAGCCTGAATTTTATCTTCATCAGCTCTTGCAACTATACAACCTAAAGAACAAGCTGCTTCAATAAGTGCACCCGTTTTTAAGTTATCAAGCATCATAAGAGTTTCAAGCTTAATTTCTTTATTATTTTCATTTTGAATATCAATAACCTGACCGCCAATCATACCTCTGCTACCCGCATAAGCAGATAACTCGGTAATAGCGTCAATGGCAACGTCGCAATCAATAAGACCCGCTTTTGACCATGTTGCAATTCTTTCGAAAGCGGCAGTTAACAAGCCGTCACCTGCAAGTAAAGCCATTGCTTCACCGTATACTTTATGATTCGAGGGTTTGCCTCTGCGGTAATCGTCATCGTCCATACAAGGTAAATCGTCGTGAATTAAAGAATAAGTATGAATATATTCAACGGCTACCGCTAATTGCACCGCTTTTAAAGGGTCGCCCCCACAAGCATCGCAAAAAAGCATTGTTAAAAGAGGTCTTACCCTTTTACCGCCGTTTTTAACACTATATTCCATTGAATCAAACAAAATCTTGTATTCATCAAAATAAGTATTGAAATATTTATAAAGATTTTCTTCAATAAGCTGAGAAAAATCTTCAATTTTTTTATTCATTCGTATCACCGTCAGCAAGAAGTTTTGTAATTTTTTGCTCTGCACTATCAAGATATTTACTGCAAGAATTCAAAAGTGCGGTACCCTCAGAAAAAAGCTCGAGAGTTTTTTCTAGGGTTTGGTCGCCCGCTTCAATAATTGCAACAATCTCTTCAAGGCGTTTTAAAGATTTTTCGTAATTAAATTCCATAATTTATTCCTCGTTTATATCGCAAACCGTGGCAGTTATCATACCATCTGAAAGATTTACTATAATTTCATCATCAATTTTAACGTCTTTAACACTTTTTATAATTTTATCTTTACTTTTCGTAACGGAATAGCCTCTGGCAATAACACCTAAGGGGCTTAAAGCATCCAGCTTTCCACACAAAGCATTTACTTTACTTCTGTTAGCATCAATAACTGATGTAGTAAGATTTACAAGCTTTTCGTTTAAATAAAGGATATCTTTTTTACTGTCATTTATTTTGACTAACGGATTTTTTAAAGCTCCGCTTTTTTCAATAGCCGAAAGTCTGTTTCTTTCACTATCTATAATATTTTTGGAAAGTGTGTTTAACCTTTGCTTATATGATAGTAAATTAGATTTTAGCTCAAAGCAATCAGGAACAGCACATTCGGCAGCCGCTGAAGGTGTAGGTGCACGTAAATCAGCAACAAAATCGCAAATAGTAACATCCGTTTCGTGACCTACTGCAGAAATTACAGGTATTTCTGATTCGAATACCGTACGAGCTACAACCTCTTCGTTAAAAGCCCATAAATCTTCAATAGAGCCTCCGCCCCTGCCCACAATAAGCACGTCGGCACCCTTTACTTTATTAAACTCTTTAATAGCGTTAGCAATATCGTTTGCCGCACCCTCACCTTGCACCTGGCATGGTCTTAAGACAACCTCAGCTACAGGATATCTTCTTTTTAACACATTAAAAATATCTTGAACAGCAGCACCCGTTGCCGACGTTACAACTCCGACTTTTTGAGGGAATTTAGGAATAGGCTTTTTATGCTCCTTTGAAAAAAGACCTTCTGTTTCAAGCTTTTTCTTTAACTGCTCGAAAGCAATATTTAAAGCACCGATACCGTCAGGCTGCATATCGTTAATATAGAGCTGATACGAGCCATCACGCTGAAACAGTGAGACCATACCGAAAATTATAACCTTCATTCCGTTTTCAGGTTTAAATTTAAGCCTTGAAGCGTTTCCCGCAAACATAACCGCTTTTATTGCTGCGGTTTCATCCTTAATCGTCATATACATATGACCGCTGTAATGAGGCTTATAGTTTGAAATTTCACCCGTAACAAATAAATGATTCAAATTTTCATCATTATCAAGAACGGACTTAACGTAGTTATTCAATTGTGCAACACTGTATACAGTAGGATTTGGCGAATACATTTTGCACCTCTTATTTATTAGCTTTAATTGACGTGAGATAAGCAATACCTGCCGCATTATCACAAGAAAATTCAGGCTCTGCAAAGCTACAATCAAACCTTGACGTTACAATTTCTTTAATTATTACGTTTGACATTACTCCACCCGCAAAAACAACAGGTAGATTGCCGTAATTCTTTAAAGCATACTCCGTCATAGCGGAAACCGCATCTGCAATATAAGAAAGAAGAAACTTTGCAACGTCACACTCCGGTACGCCGTCTTCAATCATTTTAAGGCACTTATTTTCAAGGCCCGATAAAGAGCAATTACCATCAACTAGCTTAATTTTGTTTTTATAATTCTCTTCAGAATTAAGAGCAAGCTTTTCGATACCCTTACCGGCAGGAAAAGGAATACCCATTTTAACACCTATTCTGTCAACTGCTTGTCCTGCCTTTAAGTCGGTAGAATGGGCTACAAGCTTTGCGTTGAAGATAGCTTCATCGTCAGGTGTGCAAAGCACAAGGTCAGTTGTACCGCCTGAAATATGAAAGCAAAGGAATTCTTCATTCAAAAGCTCGGTTTTATTTGCAGAATATAAAGCAGCAGCAATATGCCCTTGCTGATGGGAAAATGGAAAGAACGGAATATTACCCGAAACCGAAATTGCTTTAGCAACACCCTCGCCAACAAGGAAGCAAGGCATGTAAGAACCTTCTTGAGTTGTTGGCTTTATTGAAGCACCAACTGCAAAAACTTCGGGATAAGCTGCAGCATCAAAAAGCTCTTTTAGTAAATCGGGATATGCTTTTGTATGATGAAAAACTGCATCGCTTTGCCTTATACCCCTATCACCGTCTTTTACGGGTAAAAGCTTCTTTTTCTGTAAAACACCTTTTTCGTTATAAAGTGCTACAGAGGTAGTATAATTACTTGTATCAATACCAAGAAATGTTTTCATTAGTTTTTTGCAACCGCACCTAACACACCGTTAATAAAGGATGCATCAACAGAAGTGCCGTATTTTTTAGCAAGCTCAACAGCTTCGTTAACCGCAACACCATCAGGGACTTCATCAACGTATTTAATTTCGGCGACTGCAAGTCTTAAAACAGCCAAAGATACTTTAGGTAAACGAGAAAGAGTCCAATCTTGCAAATTAGCTTCTATGACAGAATCAACCTCTTCATAATTATCTTCAACCGCTTTCAAAAGAGCTTCAGCAAAATTGTTGATTTTAATAAGCTCATTTTCCTTTGCAATTTCAACGATTTCAGAGATTGTTGACTCCTCATCAAAAATCTTTTCAAAAAGCACCATAAAGGCTTGTTCTCTTGCTTCTCTTCTTGTCATAAAATTCACCTTGCCTCATAAAAGCAATAGCTTTTATGTATTATTATACAGTGTAAAATTATATCACACCTACATATATTTATCAAGTATTTTAAATACATATTGCTTTCTGATATACAGAAAAAGAACATAAAAATTTGTTGATTAAACACAAAAAATAAAAGAGTGAGATTCCGTTTCTCACTCCTTAAAATGATATTATAGTTTAATGATACCGATCTAGTCAGTTTGAGTACAAAGATAATTTCCGTTACTTATATACTCGGCTGAGGTGGTTATCACCTTTTTACCTTCGTCTGAAGATTTGATATAAAAATTAAAGAGCCGTTTCACGTTATTTTATCCCCAAAACTGCCCTATGTTCAAATTTTAAAAAGCGGTAAAACCCTTGATTTTAAGGGATTTTTGATTAACACACGGATCCGTCCTATGATTGTCGCATGTTATTAAAATAAATTGATGCGAAGCCTTGCCTCCCTGTGCGAAGCATAGGGAGGGGGACCGTTGCCGTAGGCAATGGTGGAGGGTAGTTCTCTTACTCATTAGGTTTATGCGGATAAAAAATTATAATTATCATTCTACATATATAAATTTTAGCATTATTAAAAATAAACCTAAGACGTAAGTGAACTACTCACCACCGTTCCGAATTAATAAACAAATAACAGACAGTATATCACACGGAATATACTGTCTGTTAGCTTTTAATATATTTAAGAAGTGGTGTTATTCTATCCAATTGAAGAAAAACAGCAAGTGAACTACCCACCACCAAAAGCAGAGCTTTTGGTCCCCCTCCCTATCCGCCAAAGCGGACAGGGATGAAAGGCTTCGCAAAAAACCAGCAAAACGTTGAAAGCCTTTGTGTATCAAGGGATTTGAGGTTCAATCATAGAACCGTCCCCTGTCTTAGTCGGACACAGAACCGTCCCCTGTCTTACCCCCGTCGTACTCGTACTCGTAAGTACCTAAATCATTTACAAAGGTTTCAACAACGGTTGTTGTTCCGTTATCGCCAACGTCTTTATACGCATACGAATAGGTTATATTCTTACCTGCAGAAACGTTTACCGTTTTGCTTAAAAGCCTTCCTAAATTATCA
>JAZROI010000102.1:0-40958 GCA_045648585.1 Acutalibacteraceae bacterium | reverse complement strand
TAAGCCCAACGAGCGTTGCCTGACTTTGCAGCCATAACTTCAACAACTTCTTCGTTAAGACCAAGGTTAAGGATTGTATCCATCATACCGGGCATTGATGCACGAGCACCTGAACGAACAGAAACGAGAAGGGGGTTTTCTTTGTCGCCGAACTTCTTGCCAACAACGCCTTCCATTTTGTCGATGTATTCCATAATCTGTGCCTGGATTTCATCGTTGATTTTTCTGCCGTCCTCATAGTACTGAGTACAAGCTTCAGTTGTGATTGTGAAACCCTGAGGAACAGGAAGACCGATGTTGGTCATTTCAGCAAGGTTTGCACCTTTACCACCGAGAAGCTCACGCATTGAAGCGTCGCCCTCTGAGAACAAATAAACGAATTTTTTGCTCATAATTTACCTCCAAAAAATTTTTGTTTAAATTTAATGTTATTACACCATCGACCATTGTAACACACATTTTCAAATTTTTCCATAGTTTAAAAAGAAAAAACATACAATTTAGGAAAGATTTTTTTAGGCAAGGTATACAACATAAAGCAAAACCCCCGGCACTTTAGCACCGAGGGGAAAATATTTAACGTATTTTATTTTGTGTTACGTATTGCTTTTTTTATCTGCTCTATCTGCTCCGAAGGCGTATCAAGATACGCCGAGTGGGCAGAAATCCTTAAACTCTCCAACTATTACCTGAAAGGTAAAATGTGTTGGATTTTTGGTGTAGTTCGCGATTTATCTGCTCCGAAGGCGTATAAGGATACGCCGAGTGGGCAGAAAATCGTGAAATACACAAAAAGACAATACATTTTTATTGTTTACTCCAGTCAAGCCAACCATTAGTAATGTAGTAATACGTTCCATAGTAATTTGTATAACCTGTGTATCCCCAATTGAGAACACCGTTTTCCACATAGTACCATGTGTCATAGTAGCATGTAAGACCGGTGTAATTCCAATTGAGAGCACCACCTTCTACGTAGTAATAAGCTCCATAATGATATACAAGACCGGTGTAATTCCAATTGAGAATGCCACCTTCTACGTAGTAATAAGCACCGTAATGATATACAAGACCGGTGTAATTCCAATTGAGAATGCCACCTTCTACGTAGTAATAAGCACCGTAATGATATACAAGACCGGTGTAATTCCAGTTAAGAATACCATTTTCTACGTAGTAATAAGCACCGTAATGATATACAAGACCGGTGTAATTCCAATTGAGAGCACCGTTTTCTACATAATAATAACTGCCGTAATGATATGCAAGGCCTGTATAACCCCAATTGAGAACACCGTTTTCTACGTAGTACCATACGTCATAGTAATTTGTAAGACCGGTGTAATTCCAATTGAGAACACCGTTTTCTACGTAGTACCATACGTCATAGTAATTTGTAAGACCGGTGTAATTCCAATTGAGAACACCATTTTCTACGTAGTACCATACGTCATAATAATTTACAAGACCCGTATAATCTGTAAGCACCTTATTACCAGCCATGTAGTACCACGTATCACCAACAAGGTTAAGAGTAGGTGTAGTATCAATTTCAGACATTGTGCTATTGAAATGGATTGTTGCATTAAGAAGATCTTCGTTACCATATTCGATTTCGATAGCATTCCACTGTTCTTCTGTACCTGTGTAGTAAACATCTTTAAGGCTTGTGCAATTCCAGAACGCATCTTCTTCAATAAGCGTTACACTTGCAGGAATTTCGATTGCTTCAAGACTCTCACAGTATTCAAACGTACTCCATGCAATCTCTGTAATCTGCGAAGGAAGTCTAACTGTTTTAAGGCTTGAGCAGTTATAGAACGCCGTATATGCAATGTATGTTACACTGTCAGGAAGATTGATTTTTTCCAAGCTTGTACAGTTGTTGAAAGCTTCGCCGCCTATAGACGTTACGCCTTCAGGAAGAACAATTGAAGTAATCTTGTCACACTCAGCAAATGATTGAATCTCTGTTGTACCCTGAGGAACAACAACTTCACCTTCCATACCGGACGGAGCAAGCATAAGCGTTGTTTTAGATTTATCGTAAAGTATACCATTCTGAGATGCATAATTAGCATTTGCTTCTGAAACGTTGATAGCCTTAAGAGCAGTACATCCACGGAAAGCATCCCATGCCATCCAGCTTATATTTTCAGTAATGTATATTTCCTGAAGGCTACTGCAATCTTCGAATGCATTATTCTGAATGGATTCAATTGTAGATGGTAATGTAACTGATTGTAATGCAGTACAACCCATAAAAGTATGCATATCCACCGTTGTAACGCCCTCAGGAATAACAACTGAGGTGATCTTCGCGGCATTATCAAAAGCAGAATTTGAAATTGAAGTTACACCATCAGGAATAGTATATGCACCTTTTTTACCATCAGGACAGCTTATTAATCGTGTTCCGTTTTTATTAAAAAGAACACCGTCTTTTGACGAATAAACCGGATTGTTTGAATCAATTATAATTCGCTCAAGATTTGAACAGCCCGAAACCTCATATGCAGAGAAGAACTCAACGTTAGCAGGAACATAGAATTCCACTAAAGCATCGCAATTGCAGAAGGTTTCTGAGTCAAGCACAGTTATACCCTTACCTATAACAACATTTGTTAGTGAATCGCAGTTACAGAAAGCATTGTTTCTTATATCAGTAACAGAATCAGGAATGACAACACTTGTTATACCAGAGTTAATAAACGCCTCTTGGAAAATCTTCTCCAAGCCATCGTTAAGCGAAACAGATGTCAATGACTTACAATTAGCAAATGCTTCCTCATCAATAAATTGTACTGTTGAGGGAAGTGCCACTGATTTAAGACCGCTATCTTTAAACGCAGAACAACCAATACCAACAAGACCCTCAGGCATTGCTACGCTTTCAAGAGCTGAACAGCCTGAGAATGCACCGTAAGAAATCTCTGTTACAGTATTATTTACAG
Source organism: Acutalibacteraceae bacterium (assembly GCA_045648585.1). Taxonomy (GTDB): domain Bacteria; phylum Bacillota; class Clostridia; order Oscillospirales; family Acutalibacteraceae; genus DTU089. Next base: position 38,004 of record JAZROI010000102.1, on the reverse strand, counting down.
TTGCTGTTTTAATTGTTGTATTTCCGCTGAAAGCGTATTCACCGATTTCTGTTACAGTAGATTTCATAACGTAGTTTTCAGGAAGAGAAATAGCTTTAATTATTTTTGTGAAATCGGAATTGTAAACAATGCCGTTCTCAACAACAAAATTGGGGTTGTTTTCATCTATAACAATTGATGAAGCGTTACCCATAGCAGCTAAAACATCACTATCTAAAGTCTCTACGCCTGCAGGAATGTATAGTTCACCCTTGAAGGAATCAGGAACATATACGATTACTGTTAATTTTTTATTATAAACAATACCATTCTTTGATGCGTAAACAGGGTTATTCTCAGCAACGTTAACTCTTTCTAAATCATAGCAACCATTTAAAGTGTATTGCGAAATGTTAGTGAAGCTTGCAGGTAAATTAATCTCTTTTATTCCACCAAAGCTATACAAAACCCATGATTCGATACTTGTAACCTTATAGCCCTGAATTGTTTCGGGAATTGTAAGAGTGCCATCAACAATCGCACAAAGATCAATTTCGCTAATCATACACTCGGTTGGAGAGATAACCTCAGCAACAAAAATACCATCAGTTACGTCATCAACAGGCTCAAGAACCTTAACGGTAACAGCTATTTCCTTGCCGTAATATGAGAGCTTAGCGCTATTATTACCTATTGCCCAACTATTTCCTTCATACTGAGTTGCCCAGAAACCTAAATAATCATTGTTTAAAAGCTGGTCATTTTCGTTTATCCAACCCTCTTCAAAAGAGCTATAGTAATAGGTAGACGTTGTACCATTTGTATAATTAACCTTTACAGCGTTACCGGACTGCTCTACGATTTCCTGGAAATCATACTCGTAATATGTATTAACATAATCACCAAGGTCATCATCCCAATAATCCTGCCAATAACCGTGCGTTTCTTCAAAAACAGAAAGGCTACCGTTTTTGGGTATGAATTCTATTGATTCAACAGGGTTAGCCTTAATCGTAACAGGAACCTGACATTCTCTGCCCATATATTCAACAGTAATGTAGTTGTCACCGCCAATAACCCAAGGCTTGTCGTATTGGTTCATATTCCAGGAAACGTCAAAATAACCTATATATCCGTCAGCGGAAAACCAACCGTTACGATAATCACCATATTCTTCGTCATAGGCATAATCGAACACGAAAACTTTTTTGCTACCGTCAGTATAATTAACGGTTAACGCATTGTCATAGTTATAAATAGCTTGAGCCTGATAATAGAAGTATTCTTCATCCTCGCCGGTTTCTTCGTTGTATCTCTCATCCCAATATCCGTCCAAATTCTCAACGAATTCATAAGCTTTTTTTGGGGTGAACTCTATAGATTCAACGGGGTTTTCGACAATTGTAACAGGAATCTTATACTCCTTGAACATATACTCAACGGTAATAAAATTGTTACTGCCGAGAACCCACGGAGTGGTAAATTGGTCGCTTGAAAAGTAAAGTTTTGTTATTGAGTAATCAAGTAACTTGCCATCCTCTGAATACCAGTCATAATCATACCAATCCTCAACCTCGTTATATACCATTGAATAGATATAATCAACACTCGTGCCATCAGTATAATTTACGGTTAAAACATTGCCAACTTCATACAAATCAGTATTATTGTAATTATAAAAATCTTCATACTCGTCTGTTTCGTCGTTGTATCTTTCTTCCCAACGACCGTTATATTCCTTTATAATAGTTAAATCTTCAGGGTTTATAACAGTAAAAGATATCGACTCAACAGGATTTTTTATCATTGGAAGAGATGTTGTTGTATGATAACAAAGATACGAAACATGAACTAAATTTTCAAGACCTACTCCCCAATGTTCTTCTTGCTGTATATCATATATTTCTATACCGTCAGAAAACTCAAGAATTGCTCCGTCGGATGAAACCCATTCATCACTCCAATGAGAATAGCCTTCTTCATCAGTTACACGTACATTCTCTGTGTACACATAACTTGTACTGGTACCATCCACACGATTCACGGTAAGTGTATTGCCAAAGAAATAAGCACTGGGTGTATCATAGTGGGTGTAATGGTCTCCATTATCGTCAGTAGCAGGATAACATAATGTGTTCTCAATGTATGCAAAACCTTCTGCAAACTCAAACTCTATTGATTCAATAGGATTGTCAACCTTTGTAATCGTAAAAGTAATATAATCCTCACCAACTACATAATTCGTAAAAGAACATTCTATTGGTTGGTTTTTCTCAAGATATATAGTGCCATAAAAATCACCCTTATATTCACAAGCCCAATTAGCTACAGAAGAGCTTTGTCCTTCAACGTATATCGATACACCACAAGAGCCGTTACCATTTGATGTAAACAAATAGTAGCCTGCCTCGGGTGCAATAAAAACACCCTTTTCGCCATCTAACACAGTGTATTCTGTATCGGTTTGTAATGTTAAAGTCGCTGATGCTACGACGGAAAGACATGAAAACATTGATACTACCATTAATAAGCTTAATAATAATGATAAACCTTTTTTCATTTTTTTACCTCCATTTATTTTTTATCATATTTTTCACTTACTTTGTAGCTTTTCTCTGACCCGAAAGGCTACAAGGCAAAAGGTTATATAATTATTGGCATTTATCACATCGGGCTAACCGCTGACCTTCAGTATAGTACCCTCTGCTGCTAAATACGCAATTATTACCTCTTAAAAGTCCACTTTTTTCACAATAAAAATCTCTTATGATTTCATTGCTTTCGGGATATTCTTTAATTTTTGTTTCTGTGTTTTCAAAAGTATTTTTGAAAATTTCGGGGCATTGATTTCCGTCCTCGGAAAATGAATGGTAAATCGCACAGGTGAAATCAGGGGTAAAGCCTACAAACCAGTTATCAGCATTACCTGAGGTTGTACCTGTTTTTCCACCTACGTCAATACCCTTTATTCGTGCCTCCTTGCCTGTTCCGTATTTCACTACAAGCTGAAGCATTTCATTCATAATAACGCTTGTTTCAAGAGAGAAAACTCTTTTTTCTTCATACTGTGATTTATAAATCGTTTCACCGTTTTTGAGCAATTCATCAACCGCTGTAGGCTTACAATACGTTCCACCGTTTGCAAAGGGTTGATAAAACCCTGCCATATCAATAGTCGAAACGCCATTGTAAAGATAGCCTAAAGCGATATTGCCCAAAACCTCAGTTTCGTCAGTGCCTTCAATTTTAGCTTTTTCATAATCAACGTTTATGCCGTAATCCTTTTCAAGAACGTCTATTGCATTTTGCACGCCTAAGGTCTGAAGAAGCTTAACTGAAATTGTATTCGTTGAATGAGCAAGAGCCTCCGTTAAAAGCATCTCTTTTTCGGTGTATTGACCGTTTGAGTTTACGGGCCAATCTGAAGCTCTGCCGTTTTCATCAATCGTTTTAGATACGGGCGAATCAACAAAAGTAGTAGACCAATGAGCCTTACCACTTTCAATTGCAGGTGCGAAAACGCTTATAGGCTTTATAGTTGAGCCTGCATAGGTTTTAGCCATTGAGCCGAGAGCTTCCCCACCATTTGAAAAAACTGCGGTAAGCTTACCGTGAAGGTTGGTTGTTGCTATGTAGCAATTTATACCACTTTCAAGTTGTTGCTTTTCGTAGCCCTGAGCTATTTCGTCAAACGCAGCTTTATCAAGGTTAGTTTTTATTTCCGTAACGTTTTTGAAAAGGTGCTTTTCCGCCTGATCTTCAGATAAAGCCTTTTCATTCATGAATATTTCTATTGCATGCTTTACGGCTACCGTAGCATACTCCGTGTATTTTTTATCCGTTGCGGTAACCGTCGTCGAAAAGCCATCCCACGATGCCGTAGCAATTTCTTCGCCATCATTAGCTTTAATTGCTATATTCTGTTCACCGCCGAAGGAAAGGGCAACGAGAACACCCAACAAGGCAACAACAAAAACAGCTATTATTGAAAAAATTATGATTAATTTCTTTTTAGAATTCTCCACTGTTTTCGTACTCCTCTATAACTTCTGTGTATTCCTCGGGTAAATCAAGCTGAGGCTTATCGTAAATTTTCCAACCGAGAGAGCTTGTTCTGTCCTTCATTTCTTCAAGACGGTCGCTCAACTCAACCAATTCCCTTTTGCAAACTCTTGCGCTCTGTTTATCATTTACGTTTTCATAAAGTGAAACGCCAACTAAAAGCTTTTCGCAAAAATCCGTATATTCCTCTAAAGAATACGGCGCACAGTCAATAGCCTTATTTTTGTATTTTATTACTTTCTTGAAATCACCCTGCTGATAGAAATGATTTGCTTTAACGTCATAAGCAATAGCAAGATAACCGTTTTCTTCAATTATTTCCTCAGCATACTCTAAAAGGCGTTCATCGTTAGTTTCGGTAGTAATAAGCTGCATTTTCGTCATTGTATCGTGACCGTATATCTTTTCTACCGCTTCATATTTTCCTAAAAGATACATTGAATTTACGAATCCGAAATATACGCTTGTAAGAATCAACACACCTGCTATAGCTGATACGAGTATAGCATTTGGCTTAAACGAAATTTGTTTATATAAGTCATAATTCAATGCAAGTATTATCACAAAGAAAACGCAAACAAACTCTAAATCAAAGTCAAAAAGGCTGTGACCGAATACTGTAAAAAGCAAAAGTCGTTGTCTTAAATCTGATTTCTTTGAAAAGAAGGATGCACCGATAATAAACATAAATGCTATGGAAGGCACCCAACCTACATCAAGTAAAAATTGTAATGCAGAGTTGTGAACAAATGCTATTGAATAAACACCTGTCTGGAAAGTGCCCTGAGAGAAATAGTAGCCATAATAGCCTAACCCGAAGGGGTGCTTTAATATTATGGGTAAAGCATCAAGGTAGTAAAGAATACGTCCTAAGAAAGTGCTTGATTCAAGAGATATTGTCAAGAATCGACCAACAGTTTGCACGCTGTCGGTGATAAATACAACTGCAATACTGATTAAAACCATTCCTCCAAAAATGAGAAGAATGTTTCTTTTAAGCTTTTTATTTTTAAGCGTAAAGAAAAATGCAATAACGGTAAGCACAAGGAAAATAAACACTGTACGGCTACCCGTAAGGAAAATTACAACAACAAGAATTGCAGTTATAATCCAGCTTTTTAAATCTACCTTTTCTGCAGTTAAAAGAATTACTATTCCCGCAAGGCAGAATACCGCAAAGGCATTAGGCGATTGAAAGAAACCGCCAAGACGCTCGGCAACTAAAAGATATTCACTTAATGCAGGAATAAAGGAAAGCGCATACGCGAGAACACCGTTTACAACGGCACTTAATGGAATAGCCTCAAGAAGCTGATTTCGCTCGGTCTTATCGTACCCGCTTACAATGAAGCCTAAAAGAGCAACGGGTAAAAACTTAAAAAAGCCGTAAACAGCGGTACCGCTATCAACCGCCCATATGGAAACTATCAGATAAGACACTACAAGAAGAGCGGTTGCACCTACTGTGATATTAAATTTAAACGGCTCTTTTTCTTTCGTTGTAATTGATTTATAAATCAAAAAGCTTGCAAGAACAACAGAAAAAAAACAGGATATCGCAGTGTAATAGCCACCAACAATAAAACCGCTTAAAAATATAAAAGCCTTTAAAAATTTCAGTTCATTTTTTTTGCTTACATCCATTCGAAAAACTCCAAGTTATATACAATAATACAATTATAAGTTTACCACTATAAAAAAGCTTGGTCAATTAAAATGACGTCGTCTTTTTGCACAAAGTTTCTTATTGAAATTTTATATATAAAATGGTAAACTTGTTTTATTCGACAAAGGAGTGTTTTTATGACTAAAAAAGAAAGAGCAACGGCTATTTGCGAGATTTTAAAAAATGATTATCCCGAGGCTATTTGTCAGCTTAATGCAGACACACCTTTTCAGCTTCTTGTTGCTACTCGTCTTTCGGCTCAATGCACCGACGCAAGAGTTAATCTTGTAACCCCTGCCCTTTTCGAAAAATACCCCTCGGAAAACGAGCTTGCAGAGGCTGATATAAGTGACGTCGAAGACCTTATTCACTCCTGCGGTTTTTACAGAGCAAAGGCTAAAGACCTTGTAGGTATGGCAAAGGCAGTTCGCGACACATATAACGGAGTATTGCCTGATACTATTGAAGAATTGACAAAGCTTCCTGGTGTGGGGAGAAAAACCGCAAATTTAATCGTTGGTGACGTTTACAAAAAGCCTGCGGTTGTTGCCGATACCCACGTTATAAGAATTACAAATCTTTTGGGTCTTTCCTCTTCAAAAGACCCGAAAGCAGTTGAATTAGGTCTTAAAAAGATATTGCCGCCCGAGGAAAGCAACGATTTCTGCCACAGAATTGTGCTTCACGGACGAGCAGTTTGCATAGCAAGGCGACCGAAATGTGATATTTGCTCCTTAAAAGACGTTTGCAAGCACTATCAGACAAAGGTGAAATAAGCTAATGGAATACACTAAAAAAAGAAAAGCTTATATTGTAATTTCTGCAATTCTTCTTGTGGCGGTAATGGTAACGATTTTCATTCTTTCCGCCGAGAACGGTGAGCAAAGCTCAAACACAAGCGGAACTTTTGTAAAAATTCTTACCGCTATATTAGGCTTTACGCCCCCCGAAGACGTTGTAAGAACGTTAGGTCATTTCTGTGAGTTTGCCGCTTTAGGCTTTCTCTCGGCAAATATGCTTTTTGCATACAAAAATAAGCTAAAGCCTGTCTTAACGGCTCCACTTTCTTTAGGCTATGCCGTAACAGATGAAATTCATCAGATTTTCGTTCCCGAAAGAGCTTGTCAGCTATCTGATTTAGCCGTCGATTTCGGTGGAATAATTTTGGGTACGATTGTTTTTTCTGTAATTTATTTAATCATTCGAAAATTCGAGGTGTGCAAAAATGAAAGTAACTGAAAAAATCAAAAGAAAAATCTATAATAAAATCGGTGTTATAGTTAACAAGGTCGGTCAAAACGAGGCTAAATTTACCGAAAAGCTTGATAATTCCGTTACCGAAGGGATTCCCGAGCTTTTAAGAGAAGCGGGTGCCGAGGGTACCGTGCTTTTAAGGAACAATAACGTGCTTCCTCTTAAAAAAGACGACGTGCTTTCCGTTTTCGGCAGAATTCAGTACGACTATATGTACGTTGGCTACGGCTCGGGTGGTGACGTTATAAAGCCCTACACCGTAAATCTTATTGAGGGTCTTGAAAATTCAAGCATTAACTACAATAAAGAATTAGCATCTGTTTATGAAAATTGGTGCAAAAAGAATCCCCCCGACCACGGCTTTTGGGGACATTGGCCTCATTATTATGAGGAAATGCCTATTGAAACATCCGATATTAAAAAAGCTGCTGAAAAATCTACCGTTGCTGCAGTTGTAATCGGTCGCTCTGCAGGCGAAGACAGAGAAAACTATCTCACAGAGGGTAGCTATTTCCTTACAGAAGCAGAAAAATCTCTTATAAAACGAGTTAGTGAGGCCTTTGAAAAGACCATAATTATTCTTAATACAGGTAGTATTATGGATATGAGCTGGGAAAAAGAAATTCTCAAAAACAACTGTGCTATTATGTACGTATGGCAAAGCGGTATGGAAAGCGGTAACGCCGTTGCAGACGTGCTTTCAGGCGAAAAAGAGCCCTCAGGAAGACTTACCGACACTATCGCAGAAAATTATTTTGATTACCCCTGCTCAGATGATTTCGGTGAAAAGGAATATAACAACTACACCGAAGATATTTTCGTTGGTTACAGATATTTTGAAACCTTTGCAAAGGATAAGGTTTTATATCCCTTCGGCTTCGGTCTTGGTTATTCCAAATTCAACAGAGAGTTTGTTAAAGCAAATCTTGAAAACGATATAGTTTCAATTACCGTAAAAGCGACTAATATTTCAGATTACTGCGGTAAAGACGTTTTACAGATTTATGCTTCTCAGCCTCAGGGTGAATTAGGCAAGCCCGCAAAGGTTTTATGCGGCTTTGAAAAGACAAATGCTCTCAAAAACGGTGAGAGTCAAGAAATTACAATCTCTATCCCCCTTTATGCAATCGCATCTTACGATGACAGCGGTAAAAGCGGTCACAAATCCTGCTACGTGCTTGAAAATGGTGAATATAGCTTTTACCTTGGCGGTAACGTACGTGATTGCGAAAAGGTATGGTCATTCACCCTTTCTGAAACAAAAGTTATTGAAGAATTAAAAGAGGCTTCCGCACCTCAACATTCTTTCGAAAGAATGATAGCAAAAGAGGGAAACGGAAGCGTAACATACGATTTTGAAAACGTACCTACCGCAACTGAAGATTTAAGAAAGGTTATTCTTAAAAATCTTCCAAAGGATTGCGGATATACGGGTAATATGGGCATAACTCTTGCCGACGTTAAAAACGGCAAAAATACACTCGATGAATTCGTAAGTCAGCTTTCCCCCGATGAATTAGAGGCTATCAGCCGTGGTGATTACACTATGGGTAGCTCTTTGGGTGCAAAGGGAAATGCAGGCGTTATGGGCGGTGTACTTCCCTCTCTTCGTAAAAAAGGTGTTGAACCTCTTACAACAACCGATGGTCCCTCAGGTATAAGAATCGGTGCTTGTTGCTCGCTTCTTCCTATCGGGGCATCTATTGCTTCAATGTGGAATACGGCTTTAACTCAAAAGGTATACGAAAAAATCGGTGAAGAAATGACCGTTAAGGGCTCTGATATTTTACTCGCACCGGGTATGAATATTCACAGAAGTCCTCTTTGCGGAAGAAACTTTGAATATTTTTCGGAAGACCCCTTTGTTACGGGTAAAACTGCCACAGCAGTTGTTAAGGGTGTGCAGAAATCAGGAGTTTCTGCTTGTCCGAAGCATTTTGCTTGTAACAATCAGGAAACAAACAGAACAAAAACTGATTCAAGACTTTCCGAAAGAGCATTAAGAGAGATTTATCTTAAAGGCTTTGAAATTTGCGTTAAAGAGGCTCAGCCTAAAACACTTATGACATCTTACAACAAAATCAACGGTGTATGGGGTCACTACAACTACAACCTTTGCACTAACATTCTTCGTAAGGAATGGGGCTTTAAAGGGCTTGTTATGACGGACTGGTGGATGCAATACACCGAAAGCCCTGAATTCCCGAAGCTTAAAGATAATGCTTACCGAGTAAGAGCAGGTGTTGACGTGCTTATGCCCGGTGGTAAAAGGTCAGGCAAAAGAAAGCCCGACGGAACTCTTCTTAAAACCTACGGCAAAAAAGACGGTATCACCTTAGGTGAAATGCAAGAGGTAGCAAAGCACGTGCTTTCAGTTGTTTTGGATATTAAATACAGATAAAAAAGAAAAAGATGTGTTCAAGAAATTAAACTGAACACATCTTTTTTTATTTTTTAATGTGGCAAGGAAATTACGAGAGCAAATACTCCGTTTTCGTATTTCACAAGCATATCACCGTTATATTTATCAACGGCTCTTTTAATACTTTTAAGACCTAATCCGTGATTTTCTTTATCCTTCTTTGCGGAAATATACGACCCTGCTCTGCGTTTCGGAGCATACAAAGACGGGTTTTTAACGGATATTATCATTTCGCCTTCGCTATCGTTAATTTTAAGGTCAATATATCTCTCTTTAACTTCTTCAATTTTAAGGCAAGCCTCTACCGCATTATCAAGAGCATTACTTAAAACCGTGCAAATATCCATAGACGATATTTTAGTGTTTTCAAGAGAATTTATATCAAACTGTGTTGAAATCTGATTTTTTTGGGCATAAATAAGTTTTTCGTTAAGCACCGCATCAACGGCGGTGTTTTTACTCATTGAAATATAGGTAGCCTCTTCAATGGCATCCGTCATTTTTTCAAGGTAGTCAAGAAGCTCTTCCTTTGAACCGTTTTCGGCAATTCCCTTTAAACTAAAAATATGATTTTTAAGGTCATGCCTTAATTCTCTCGTTCTGTTATAGCTTTCTTCAATACGCTTGAAGGACTGCTTTTCAAGTCGCATTTGCATATTGAGAATATCGGAATTCCTTTGTATTTCAATCTGATTCTGAAGCTTTGCAAAAAGAGTAAAAATAAGAAGATTTATAAAAACAAGACCAACGGTTGAAATAATGATATAAATATTTATTTCTTCACCGGGGGCAAGTCTGTCAATGTAATATTGATACACCGTAAGCGTTCCGAGGGTTGTAACGGGGACGGTCATAAGCATAAGCCAATATCTTATGGGTACTGCCTTTTTCTTTGCTTTTGTAAACATACCTATAAGAATTATAAGCACAAGCATAAATATATTCGGTAGCTCGATAGAAAGAATTCTGTAGAAAAAGCCGTCAGTATCAAGATAAGGAATTCTATCAAAAATTTTATTTATAAAAAGCGAAAAAGCAAAGTAAGACAAAAGCTTTGAAAGAGCAACAAACAAAGAATAAATAACAACGAAAAGAGCTTTCAATCTCTTTTTACCGTCGTAAACAACAAAAGCAATAATTAAAATTAAAGCCATTTGAACGGCTGTTTTGATGTTACCCGTCTGCCCTGTTTCTTGCAGGGCTAAAAGAATAGCGGAGCTTACGGCAAAAGCCGACCACTTAGGAATTTTACTTTTATATTTCTCATCAAAAAACGCATTCATCAAAAGAAATGCAAAAAGCATTTCAATTGTTGATGAAAACAGTCTTATGAGATAAAAAAGTGTTGTTTCGATAAATTCAAGCATATTTATCACCGAAATTTTAATTTAACTTTTTGACCAGAGGTAAGCCTCTTTTACGGCAGTTGCACGGCTTTTACTTACGGGAAGAATATCACCGTTTTTAAGAGCAACCTCTGTTTTTGAAACACTTTTAATTTTTAAAGCATTTACAAGAAAGCTTTGATGAATTCTTATAAAATTATCATTTTTAAGAGAGTCTTCAATATCGTCAAGCTTGCCGTAAAAAGAAAGGTCTTCGCCTTTTGTATGAACGATTAAAACTCTTTTGTTGCTTTCAAAATATAAAATATCGTTAAGGGGTATGTTTTTCACAACCGAGGTTGTTTTTAACGGAAAGACCTTGTCAATATTCTTTTTTAATTCGGTAAGACATTCACCGAAAATTCTGTCAAAGGCATTGACCAAATCGGTTTTGAGAATATACCTGAAAGCCTTTACCTCGTAGCCTGAAAAAACGTATTCCGCAGAAGAGGTTACGAAAACAATAAGACTGTTTACGTCGTTTTCTCTTAAAAGCTTTGCACAGTCAACGCCATTTATGGTCTTCATTTTTATATCGAGAAAAATGATATCAAAATCGTTTGATTTTTTACAAGCCTCTAAAAGCGGTGCACTATCGTAGAAAGCAGAAATTTCTGCATCCTCGTCTGCCCTTGCAAGATAATCGGTTATTCTTTTTTCTATGTAATCGCAAATATTCTTTTCATCATCGCAAACGGCAATTTTCAGCATATTCTCACCTCTTTTCAAACTCAATATATCACAAAAGAAATATCTTTACCATAGTTTTTTGAAATTAAAAGTGCTGAAGTAATAAGTTGTATTGCAACACAGAGCTTACAAAAATAAGAGATACCGTTATCAATAACCGTAAGTTGAGAATATTTTTTATGTTTTTCTCTGATATTGCCCAATAAAGACTTATAAAAATTAATGTAGCACTTAAAATAATCGGTAAAATATATTTGAATCCAAGATAGCCAAAAATCACACATATCCACAAAAGAACAAATCCGATAGTTTCTGTAAGAGAATTTATAGGAATGCCATTTTCAAGCATTAATTGGATAAGAGTCTGAATAAAACACACAACCAATGAAAAACCGAAAATCATCTGAAACGGTTTATACAGTTTTTTCAATGTGGAGGAAAGCTTTTTCTTATTCATTTCAACACACTCCTTTTTTCTACAATCGTAATATAAAATCAAACCCAGCTTTCGAAAAACAACGTATTGAAAAATCCACCCGCAAGAGTGAGTATAACAGTTAACCACAACCTGATATTTATAACATTCTTATAATTCTTTTCTTTTATAGCAAAAGCTATGCTTATTGCTATAAGTAAAACACTTATTATTGCGGGAAGTATACCCATAATACCAAGGAATCCGAAAGTGATACCAATATAACCAAAAATCACTTCAATAATCTGAGATATCGTTGAATCATAAGACCACAAATACGTCTGAGTAACGTTTACTGCAAAAGCAAATATAGAAACAATTGAAATTATAGTAAAAGGCTTATACAGCTTTCTTAATTTTTCAGATGTCTTTTTATTCATAATAGCATCTCCTTTCTTTGTCTACACAATATCATAAATACTGAAAAAACTGCCCGAAATGTAACTTTCGGACAGTTTTTTGTAATTTTTGTCATCTTACTATTCTTATTCTACGATTCCAGATATTCCATATTTGTTCTTCATTTTCGGGTTGGGCGTAGTCGGTTAAAAAGGTTGATGCAAGCACACCGCTTGCCCAGGCAAAATGAATTTGCTCTTCGGGGGTAAAGCCTTTAATAATTGAGTAAAGAAGACCGCCTACAAACCCGTCACCGCCCCCGATACGGTCGATTATTGATATCTCTTTAGGCTCAACGAATTCGAATTCGTCACCGCGTTGCATAGCACAACCCCACAAATGACAGTCGGCAGATTTCACCTCTCTGATATTCGTAGCAAAAACGGTTGTTTCGGGGAAAAGCTTTTTAACTTGTTTTACCGTTCCCCTGAAATGCTCAACGGGTGAAAGCTCCTCTTGCCTTCCTACTGCTTGAAATTTTGTTCCCAGGCATAGCATATAATCCGACTCGTTACCGATTATTATATCCGAATAACTTGCTATTTCGCTGAAGATTTTTCGCAGTTCCTTTTCTCTGTTTTCCCAAAAAGATGCTCTGTAATTAAAATCAAAAGAAATGAGTGTGCCGTATTTTTTAGCCGTTTTTACAAGTTCAAGGCAAAATTCGCCCGTTTCCTCTGACAACGCACAAATAAGCCCCGAAAGATGAAGAATTGCTACACCCTCTTCTTTAAAAATCTTTTCTAAATCGAAATCCTTTACGTTTAAGGTTTTGCCTACCTCGCCTGCTCGGTCGTTATGCACCCTTGGTCCTCTTAAACCAAAACCGCTATCAGCAATATTGAATTGATGACGGTAGCCCCAAGGCCCGCCCTGCTCAACGTCTTTACCCTCAAAATCCATATTTCTTGCACGAAGATTGGCTTTAATAAAATTTGCTATGGGGCTATCCTTTACAAAGGTTGTAAGCACCTTTACAGGTAGACCTAAATAAGAGAGAATTGAAGCAACGTTAGTTTCCGCAGAGGTTACCTGAAGGTGAAAAATATCTGATGAAAAAACCGTTTGTCTGTCGGGTGGTAAAAGGCGCACCCCCATACTCGTAGGCACGACGAGAGCGTATTTATATTTATCTTTAAGCTTTATCATTTTTATTCCTTATTTCCAATTAGTATGAAAGCTTTTCCCTTTGGGGAAATCTGTTCTTTCATAAGTGTGAGCACCGAAATAATCTCTTTGTGCCTGTAATAGATTGGCGGGAAGCTTTTCCGACCTGTAGCCGTCAAAATAAGTGAGTGCCGCCGCCAATGAGGGAACAGCAATACCGTTGAGCATCGAAACTGCGCATACTTTTCTGAGGCTTTCAATTCCGTCGAGAATTTCGTTTTTAAAATAGGGGTCTAACATAAGATTCGTTAACTCGGGGCGTTTGTTAAACGCCTCTTTAATTTTATCTAAAAATACGCTTCTTATAATACAACCGCCTCGCCACATAAGAGCGATATTACCGTAGTCAAGCTCCCATTTTTTCTTTTCAGAAACGGCTTTCATAAGCGAAAAGCCTTGAGCATAAGAAATAATTTTTGCACAGTATAAAGCTTTTCTTAACCTGTCGATATACTCTTGAGTTTCACCCTTGAATTCAACATACGGTCCTGAAAGCTCCTTAGAAGCCTCTACCCTTTCGCTTTTCATAGCACTTAAATATCTTGCGAAAACGGCTTCGCTTATAAGAGTTACAGGCACACCCTCGTCAAGTGCGGTAACGCTTGTCCATTTACCCGTGCCCTTTTGCCCTGCAGAATCAAGAATTTTTTCTACAAGGGGTGAGCCGTCCTCATCCTTGACGGTGAAAATATCGGTTGTGATATCTATAAGATAGCTGTCAAGCTCGGTGCTTTTCCATTCAGAAAATACTCGGTGAATATCCTCGGCAGAAAATTTCATAAGGTTTTTCATAAAATGATACACCTCGCAAATCAACTGCATATCACCGTATTCAATGCCGTTATGCACCATTTTTACAAAATGACCTGCTCCGCCTTTACCAACCCAATCGCAGCAAGGCTCACCGCTATCTGTTTTAGCACATATTGACGTGAAAATCGGCTTCACCTTTTCCCAAGCCTCGTGAGAGCCACCGGGCATCATAGACGGACCCTTGAGAGCACCCTCTTCACCGCCCGAAACGCCTGTACCAATATAAAAAAGACCTTTACTCTCAACGTATAAAGATCTTCTTTCGGTGTCCTCGTAATGAGAGTTCCCGCCGTCAATTATGATATCACCCGGTGACAAAAACGGGATAAGCTCTTCTATCGTTTTATCTACCGCTTCACCCGCTTTTATCATAAGCATAATTTTTCGTGGACTTTCGAGAGAATGAACAAATTCTTCAAGAGAATGAGCACCGAAAATATTTTTACCCTTTGCCTTTGAATTAATAAACGTGTCAACCTTTAAAACTGTTCTGTTGTAAACGGAAACGGAAAAGCCCTTGCTTTCCATATTAAGCACAAGGTTTTCGCCCATTACCGCAAGACCGATAACACCGATATCAGATTTTTTCATAATTTATTTTCCTTTCTTTATATCTTTTGAATATTTCAATTGAGTTATTTGCGATTTTTGTAGTACTGAAAGGAGGTAAGTAGGGTACCACCCACCGTTCCGATTAAAGTTTACTCAATCTGAAACAAACTTCACGAAATACACAATAGCTTTTTGCGTTAGTAATCAAAAGAACGGTCCCCCCTCCTTTTCCGTTTCACGAAAAAAGAGGGATAGGATATCGCAAATTTTAAATTTTTCTATAAATTAAATCCTTGTGAAGCGTCTGGCATCTGGGAACTGGCATCTGGCATCTTACAATCGCCGTCGCAGACCCGACACTCCTCACTCCTAACTCCTCTCTCCTCACTTTGCCAAAGCCCCAATGCCGGATTACTGATATAATAAATATCTTCACCGTTTACGGTATTAAAGCCGTCTTTTAATTCTTTCGGATTATAGAGTTTTACAGCATCCTCATAGGGCATATAATCGAAGCCTACACCCTCAACTTCTTCCTTTGAAAGATATTTTGTGCAATAGGTAATAGAAAACTGACCGTCAGATGAGCCGTGAATAAGGTGTGCGGCAACGGAAAGATTGTTTTTCAAATCTTCCTCTGTTTTAACAAGCTCTAAAACCTTTTTTCTTCCTACGTAGCCGTATTTTCTTATAAGCCTGTCGTTTTCTTTATCTTCTCCGAATTTATTTACTGCGGGTGCCAAAACTATTAATTCACCGCCCGTTTTCATTGCCATTCTCGTTCTGTAAACGGCTTTATTTCCAAGCCACGTGCTTCTGAATTCTTCGGGTTCAAGGTAGACCACCGCTTTTTTTATAGGCTGTTTAAGCTTTGTTATATTCATCTTTTGACTTTTTGAAACCGCCATTTCAAAAATCCGTCTTTCTTTGCCGATATACACACCGTGAACAAGCGTTTTCCCCTCTTCATCGTTAGAAGTGACGGTTAAAACGTAAAGAAGCGGAATATCTTTTATAAAATTTTCTTCTGCGTAATCAAGTACCTTTCTTACGGGTGAAAAATCTCTGCCCATTATTCTTTCAAGACCGTAAAAAGCACCTAACATATGGGAGGAATTTATCATACTGTTACCGCCGCAGCCCACGAAAATATTTTTCGAGTAATTCGCCATACCTACAACCTCGTGAGGCACAACCTGACCTATTGAAATAATCAAATCATAAGATTTATCTAAAAGCCGTTTATTAACCTGAACGTCAATTTTTTCTTCAACAAGCCCGTCGGACACGAATTTTACAAATTCAGCCGGTATTTCACCTATTTTTATAACGTCGCTTTTCCAGTTATGAACAATAAGCTTGTCATATGGTATTTTCTCTCCGAAAAAGGCTTTGCTTTGCTCTCTTGTCATAGGCTCGTGAGTGCCTAAAGCGGGCATAATATCCACCTGACAGGTATTCTTTAAAATATCGTAATACATTGCGGTTATTTCACCCGCATAGGAATATTTTCTTGTATAATCGGGCGGTAAAATCAAAACATTTTTCAAATTTTTATTGTCAACCGACCTTTTTACAAGGTCATATATTTTTGTTTTAGAAATATTGCCGTCGCTTTCTATATACAAAAACCGTCACCTCTTACTTTTTTACAAATAAGCCATTATTTCTCTTTTATTATTTTTATACATTTCATTGAAATTATTACTACGGTGTGATAATATATTCACATAAATTTTTCGGAGGATATTTTTATGAAAAAATTCATGGATAAAGATTTTCTTCTTTCAACAGAAACTGCTAAAAAGCTTTATGCCGCTTGCGAAAATACACCTATTTTCGACTGGCACTGCCATCTTCAGCCAAAAGAAATTTATGAAAACAAGGAGCCTGCTGATATTGCTTATTTATGGCTTGCAGGCGACCATTACAAATGGCGTGGTATGCGCTCCTGCGGTATAAGCGAGGAATATATTACAGGTGATACATCACCTTACGAAAAATTCAAGGCATGGGCTTGTGCTATGCCTAACCTCATAGGCAACCCCCTCTACCATTGGACTCATCTTGAGCTTCAAAGATATTTTGATATTTACGAGCCTCTTTCACCCGCTACCTGCGACGAAATCTGGGAAAAAGCAAATGCTAAAATAAAAGCAGGCGGTTTCACCCCGAGAGAGCTTATAGAAAAAAGCAACGTTGCTTTCGTTTGCACAACTGACGATGCAGCTGATACACTCGAATATCATAAGCTTCTTGCAGAGGATAAGAGCTTTAAATGCAAGGTGCTTCCCGCTTTCAGACCTGACAAGGCTTTAGGCATAGAGCTTGACGGCTACAACGACTGGGTAAAGGCTCTCGAAAACGTTTACGGCAAGGCTGTTCCCTCATTTACAGAGCTTAAAGCTGCTCTTCTTTCAAGAATTGAGTTTTTTGCAGAAATGGGTTGCAGAGCTTCTGACCACGCTTTCACATACGTTCCTTACAAGAGAGCAGATGAAAACGAGTTAAACGAGATTTTCGCAAAACGTATTGCAGGTGCTAACCTTTCAACTGAAGAGGTTGACAAATACAAAACAGAGCTTATGCTTTTCCTTGCAAACGAATATGCAAAGCTTGGTTGGGGTATGGAAATCCATATCGGAGCTATGAGAAATAACAACGGTGTAATGTTTAAAAAGCTTGGCCCCGATACAGGCTACGATTCTGTTGCGGATTATGAAATCGCAGTAAATCTTTCAAGACTTCTTGATGCTATGAATACCGAATACAGATTACCTAAAACAGTGCTCTTTACTCTTAACCCCAAGGATAATTACGTTTTAGGCACAATGCTCGGAAACTTCCAGAGTGACGAGGCTGAAAGTAAAATTCAGTTCGGCTCTGCTTGGTGGTTTAACGACAACTACGACGGTATGAGAACACAAATGCAGACTCTTATGAATTTAGGCGTTATTTCTAAATTCGTTGGTATGATTACCGATTCAAGAAGCTTCCTCTCATACCCAAGGCACGAGTACTTCCGCAGAATTCTTTGCGAGCTTTTAGGTGACCTTGTTGAAGAAGGCAAATATCCTGATGATATTGAATTTTTAAGCAAGGTTGTTCAGGATGTTTCCTTCAACAATGCAGTAAAATATTTTGGAGTCAAATAAAATAATAAAAAACACCCCTCTTTAAAGAGGGGTACTTATATATGGTGATAATTATGTTTTATTTATCGGCAATTATATCAGGTTTAATAATTGGTGTTCTTGATGCTTTTGTTATACGCAATAAAAAGCCACTTTCTGCTATCGGAACGATAATTGTTGACCTTGTTTTAAGTAACTTTTTCAGCATTACGATTACCGATTTTATTTACAAGATAACAGGTAAGGGGTCAATGTTCCCAATTTCCGACCGCACAATTAAATTTCATCTCATTTACTTTGTGTTTACGCTTATCTGCGGTTTGGCTTTTATTTTCTTTACTTCTGTTTTCGGCGGTTACATAACTTTTATTCAAAATAAAAGCCGAACAAAAATACCGACCGTTGCAAAAGTTTCTACCGTTTTCGTAGCTTTAGGTGCTGCCGCTTTTACAGGAACGATATGGGGAAAAGAAACCTTTGGTGACCTTGCAGCCGACCAGCTTATAATTAACCTTATCACACCGAAAGAGGGTACAAGCAGTGATATTATGAGCACCTTGTTTTCAGGGCCGGTTTTACAGACGTTGGCAGTAACTTTGCTTTTTGCTGTTTTCGCCTTTTCTGCAAGCGAGGTTTTCATTAAGCTTCGAGAAAAAAACGTAAAGCTTCTTTCTCTTTTTATGAAAAAGATTATCAGCATACTTTTGGCGATAGCCGTTTTCTTTGGCGGATGTGCCGTAGGCATAGTTGAATTCGAGCTTGTAAATATTGTAAGAATGTATATGCTTGAATCAAAGTTTATAGAAAATAATTACGTTGACCCTGAAACCACTAAGCTTCAATTCCCTGAAAAGAAAAGAAATCTTATACATATTTATTTGGAATCCATGGAAAACTCTTTCGCCTCAAAGGATATGGGTGGCCATATGGATGAAAATCTTATCGAACCGCTTACTAATTTAGCAAAAGAAGGCTATAGCTTTTCTCATCTTGAAAACGGCTTCGGCGGACCAATTGCAACAACCGGCTGTGTATGGTCTGTTGCTTCAATGGTTAATATGGGTGCAGGTATTCCTATGAAAGCTCCCGCAGAGCCTAATGCATACGGAACAGCTGACAACTTTTTACCCGGTGCAATAACTCTTGGCGATATCCTTGAATCGCAGGGTTATGAACAATCGCTTATGTTTGGTGCCACTGCAAAATTCGGTGGCTTGAATTTCTATTTTGAAAGTCACGGCAATTTTAATCTTCTTGACTACGACGGCGTAAAAGCAAAGGGTTGGATTCCCGATGACTACATGGTTTGGTGGGGCTATGAAGACGATAAGCTTTACGAATTTGCAAAAATCGAATTGACAAGGCTTCATGAAACGGGAAAACCCTTCCATTTTGTTATGGAAACCGCCGACACTCATGCAACTGACGGATATTTAAGCCCCAATGCACCGACACCGAGAGCAAGTCAATACGCAAACGTTATTGCCTACAGTGCCTCTGAAACGGAAAAATTCGTGCGTTGGATTCAGCAACAGCCTTTCTATGAAAACACAACAATTGTTATTATCGGCGACCACTTAAGTATGGATGCAAAATTCTTTGAAAATTTTGACCCCAATTATTTAAGAACAACCTACAATCTTATTCTTAACCCTGCTCCTACTGTAACCGATATCCCGACAGAAAGAATGCAAAATCGTTGGTGGTATAATGCAGATATGTTCCCCACAATTCTTGCAAGTATCGGAGTTAAGATAGAGGGCGACCGATTAGCTCTTGGTACAAACCTTTTTTCAGATACTCCCACGTTATTTGAAGAAAACGGCGGACAAGCCGGTTGGGATATGATTAACAACGAATACACCTACAGCAGCACATTCTACATTAAAAACATTCTCACTGGTAAAAACGAACCCTTTGACACAAAAAACGTAACAGAATACAAAAATTAATTATGATAATTGGTGTAATAAAACACAGCGCAATCTAATTTCCATATACGGTGATACTATGATAACTTTTAAACAGAACAACGAAATTACATACGACGATAAAGATTTAATGGAGGAAAACTCCTTTATAGGTGCAAAAATTGATACTACGCCTCTACCTGTTTACAACGAAGTAAAGGATTCACTTCCTCAGCCTATTTGGGAAAACCACAAGGATTATATAGACTGTTATTGGAAGGCTTGGGAAATTGCCTTCAGAAATCTTCGCCAGCCTAAAGAAAATACGGGCTTCATAACAAATTATATTGACGCCGCATTCAACGGTTGTATTTTCATGTGGGACTCTGCTTTTATGCTTATGTTTGGTAAGTATGCAGACCGAATTTTTAATTTCCAGAAAACCTTTGATAACTTCTACTCTCATCAGCACGTCGACGGTTTTATCTGCCGTCAGATTGAAGAGGAAACGGGAAACGATATTTTCGCCCGTCACGACCCTGCTTCTACGGGCCCCGAGGTTATGACCTGGTGCGAATGGGAATATTACCTTAATTTCGGTGACAAAGAAAGACTTGCAAGAGTTTTTCCCTGCCTTGTTGCGTATCATCAGTGGATGCAGGAGCATTTCACTTGGCGTGACGGCACGTATTTTTCCTCGGGTTACGGTTGCGGTATGGATAACTGCCCCCGCCTTGACGAAAAATATCACGTTTGCTACAGTCACGGTCATATGGTATGGGTTGACGCTTGTATGCAAGAACTTAACGCTTGTAATCTTCTTATAAAAATGGCAAAGGAGCTTGGCAGAGAGGATTTCATACCCGAGCTACAGGCAGAAAGCGACCATCTTTTTAAAGTTATAAACGAAAAGCTTTGGGATAATGAAACTAAATTTTATTACGACCTTAAAAACGACGATACCTTTAACGGCGTTAAGCATATAGGCGCATTCTGGGCGCTTCTTGCAAAATGCCTTCCCGAAAGCAGAGCCGAAGACTTTATTGCCCACTTAAACAACGAAAATGAATTTAAAACCGACCACAGAGTGCCTACTCTTTCAAAAGACCACCCCGAATACAACTCCAAGGGCGGTTATTGGTGCGGATCGGTTTGGGCACCTACAAACTATATGATTTTAAAGGGTCTTGATTCCTATAAAAAATTTGACCTTTCCTATGAAATTGCCCGTAATCACCTTGATTTTGCAGTTGAGGTTTTCAAGGATACCGGCACTCTTTTTGAAAACTATTCACCCGAATATCACGACGGTAAGGCGTTAAGGGGTAGTTCATCCTTGCCTGATTTCGTCGGTTGGACGGGTCTTATCCCTATTTCAGTTATGTTTGAATACGTTTTCGGTATAAAGCCCGACGCTTCAAACAACAAAATAACGTGGCATATAAACCTTACTGACAAGCACGGAATTGAAAAATATCCCTTCGGCACAGAAGGTGAATTAACTCTCATTTGCGAAAAGCGTAATTCAGAAGAGGAAAAGCCTCAGGTAAAAATAGAATCAAATATTCCCGTAACCGTTGAAATTATATGGAACAACGGTAAAAACAGAGAAACAATTAATCTTTAAATCAAATCTATACATAAAAAACGGTAACTAAAATGAAGCATCTTACTCGAACAGAAAAGCGACAAAAAGCACATATTATAAAAAACACAGCCTTTATGTTAGGCTGTGCGATTAAGTGTGCCCCTTTTTCTCTTTTTATGATTTATTTTTCTTACATTCTTGAAAACGTTTATTACGCTGTTGTAGTAAACGTTATGCTTCTTGAAACAGCACTTTCAATCATAGAGGGCAATGGGAGCTTCCAAGAATTCGTTTTCAAAATATCTATTCTGATTTTAGGTAAACTGCTTGTAGACCTTATAGGGTACATCAACGTTTACACTATAAGAATAAAATTTGAAATAAAATGCGAGAGCTACATTAATGCTCTCATTTTCAAAAAGGCTCAAGAGGTCGAGCTTGGTTGCTACGAAAACCCCGAATTTTTTGACAACTACAACAAAGCAACTTGGGTTGTTGATAAAAGTGGCTTTAAAAGAATTATTGAGGGCTCCGCTTGGACGTTAGGCTCTGTTTGCAGTCTTATTCTTCTTGTTTCCTACCTCATTTCAATCGACCCGATTTTACTTCTTTTCCTTATTTGTCCCGTTCTCGTTATGGGCTTCAGAGTGGTAAAAAACAGACTTGAGCTTGAAAAAGAAGAGGCAATGACTCCCTTTGAAAGAGAAAAGGATTACGTAAGAAGAACAATTCTTTTAAAGGATTTCGCAAAGGAAATAAAAACCACGAACATCTTTGTCGTTCTTGAAAAAAGGTTTCGTAGTGCAATTGATAAAAATATACGTGTAATTAAGCAATACGGCTGGAAAATAGCAGTTATAGAATGTGTTTCCGATTATTTTGCGGAAATTATACCTGTAACCGGTGGCTTCCTTTACGGCTGCTATCGTCTTATTGTTGTAGGAGATATACCGATTTCTGAGTTTTCTGTTCTTGTTTCTGCTATAACCACATGCCGAAACAAGCTAAATCAGTTAGCCTATTATTTCGCAATGCAACAAAAGCATTGTTTATGGGTTCAGAATCTAAGAGATTTCTTGAGTTATGAGCCGAAAATTCAAAGCGGTGAAAAAATTCCCGATGAATTTGAAAGCCTTGAATTTAAAAACGTATCCTTCAGATATACTGAAAACTCTGATTACATATTAAAAAACATTTCATTTAAGCTTGAAAAAGGTCAGACAATGGCTGTTGTAGGGCAAAACGGTGCAGGTAAAACAACTCTTTCAAAGCTTATTATGAGATTTTACGACGTCACTGAGGGCGAAATTCTTTATAACGGAATAAACATAAAGGAATATGACGTTTTAAAATACAGAGAAAAATTTGCATCTGTTTTCCAGGATTACAGAGTTTTTGCAATGACCGTTGCCGAAAACGTTTTAACCGAAGAGGTTACCGAAGAAAGCAAAGAAACGGTTGTAAAAGCACTTAAGCTTGCAGGTGCTTATGACAAAATAGGCTCTCTCCCCCTTAAAGAAGATTCTCTTCTTACGAAAGAATTTGATAAAGACGGTATCCTTCTTTCAGGCGGCGAAACTCAAAAGGTTACTATTGCACGTCTTTTCGCAAGAGATTTTGACATAGCAGTTCTTGACGAGCCCTCCTCTGCCCTTGACCCCGTTGCAGAAAGTAAAATGTACGACTCTCTTCTTGAAGGTACAAAGGGTAAAACGGTTATTTACATATCACACCGTCTTTCAAGTGCAACTCGCTCTGATATTATTCTCGTTTTCAATAAAGGTACTCTTGAGGAAATTGGCTCTCACGAGGAGCTTATGAAAAATGACGGCTATTACTGTAAAATGTTCACACTTCAAGCATCCGGCTACAAAGGAGGTGTGCAAGAATGAAAACAACAAGTAAAGAAAAAGTAAATACCTTTAAAAACCATATTTTCATGTTGAAATTCATTGCAAAGCACACTCCGTTTATGGCTTTCGGCTATCTGTTTTCCGATATTCTTTCCAACCTCCCCTGGACACTTTCAAACGTTGTTCTTTTAAAATACATAATTGACGTTGCAAGCGAAGGAAAAGGCTTTGAAAGAATATTATACGCCTTGATTTTCTTTGCGGTTTTCGTTATTGTAACCAACCTTTTTGCGACGCTTTTCTATGAAATTTCAATGCCTAAGCAGAAACAAAAGTTATATTTTGCAATTTACAAAACAATCTACGAAAAAGCCGCAAAAATGGATTACGAGGCTTACGATAACCCCGAATTCTATAACGACCTTGTTCTTGCGATGAATTCTATGAACGAAAGAGCTTACTCGGTTTTAGCCGACACACAAGACATTTTAACTAACGTTATAGGTGTTCTAACAATAGGAGCAGTTATTATTTCAATAGATCCTATATGCCTTGTTTTTGTTGCAGTTTGCGTTGCTATAATGACACCTATCGGCAGACTTATCGCAAAAGTAAACGTTGAGAGAACCGAGATTATGACACCTCTTGACAGAAAGAATTTATATTTCAGCCGTGTATTCTATCTTCAGGATTATGCAAAGGAATTGCGTCTTTCAGGTGCGGGTAAAATGATTGAAACCCGTTACAACCGCAACATTACCGACAGAATTACTACTATCGCACCATATCTTACAAAGCAATGGAAGCTGTATTTCTGTCAGGAAGCGTTACCTATGACTGTTCTTATATATCTTGGCATTTCACTTCTTATGGCCTATAGGGCAATAGTTACAAAAGAGGTTACAATGGGTGACTTTGCCGCAACCTTTAACGGTGCTACCGCTATCAGCACAAGCGTTTTTGCAATAACAAGCCAATTTGCAATAGCACTTCGCGAGAACAGTCTTTACGTTGACAAATTCCGTAGCTTTCTGAATGCAAAGGAAAAAATGATTTCAGGTGACAAGAAAACGGTTTATAAAAATCCTCCCGTTATAAGATTTGAAAACGTATCCTTTAAATACCCCGGCACAGAAAAATACGTGCTCAAAAATATAAACCTAGAAATTACGCCGTACAAAAAAGTTGCTCTTGTTGGCTACAACGGTGCGGGTAAAACTACGCTTACAAATCTTCTTTTAAGACTGTATGACGTTACCGAGGGTGCTATAACAATTGACGGAATCAACATCAAAGAGTGGGATATTGCTTCATACCATAAAAATTTCGCCGCAGTTTTTCAGGATTTTTCAATTTTCAGTGCGACCCTTGGCGAAAACGTTTCAATGAACGATTCTCACGATAAAGAGAAAACTCTTGAAGCCTTGAAATCGGCTCATTTTGACCGAAAGCTTCCCGAGGGCACAGACAGTATTCTTTTAAGAGAATTTGACGACGACGGTATATCTTTATCAGGCGGTGAAGCTCAAAAAATCGCTATTTCAAGAGCATTTTATAAGAATTGTGCCTTTGCAATTCTCGACGAGCCCAGTGCAAACCTCGACCCTATTGCAGAGCATACCCTTAATCAGTCTATGGTAAAGGCTGCAAACAAAAAAACTGTTTTATTTATCTCTCATAGGCTTTCAACTACCGTTATGGCAGACGAAATTTATATGCTTGAAAACGGTAAAATTATCGAGCACGGCTCTCACGAAGAGTTAATGGCAAATAACGGAAAATACGCATATATGTTCCGTTTGCAAGCGGAGAAATATACGGAATAAATTGAACGTGGCAAATGCCGAAACTGCGTTGGCAATTATAAATCTTCGCAAGATAATAGATAAAAGATAATATTGAATAGATAATAGAAAAGGGTCTGCGACGCGATTGTAAAGTCGTGAGTCGCAGGGAGCGAATAACTTACCAACATAATAAATTTATAAAGGCGGTGTACCTCTCTTCGAAGAGAGGGGGACCGCCTTTGTCTTTGTTGTTTTTAGAATATATATATTTCGTGCCAATGATTTTTTGTTAGAATTAAGTTTTTCGGGCGGTGGAGAGTTCTCGACGTGAGCCCTCGAACGTCGTTGAATCGTAAGATTCAACTGTAATATACTTAACGCTACTGTTTTCTACATTTATGATAGATTTTAAAATCTAATCTTTTAAAATCTGATACCATACTTTCTTTTCATCTGTCTTACTCTTTCGTATTTTAATATCATATTCTTTTAATTCTGAATTTATAGGTGATGTTTTCTTTTATTTATTTCTTTTTTCTTTTTCCTTTTCTTTTATTGTATCATTTAGTTTACTGCATTTGAATCTTGCGATTCAACTACGCTCCGTTGTCGCGTAGAGAACTCTCCACCGCCCGTTAAACTTTGTTGTAAAAGTTATTTTTAGGTACGCTTAAAACTTAATATTAATGAACAAGTATAAATCAAGGCGGTCCCCCTCTCTTCGAAGAGAGGTACACCGCCTTTGAAAATTTGTTATGTTGGTAAATTGTTTGCTCCCTGCGAAGCTACTGGTAACTGGCGACTGATGACTAAAACACTTCGCAGACCTGTTGTTTTATTTTTATCCCATCACAAAAACAAGCTCGCATTTATTTTTTACGTCTTGCTCTTTGAAATATCTTTCTTCAAATGGAATCCATTTATTTTCGAAGGCTTTGTACCCCTCTTCGCCGTTTCTTTTTATGATTCTTTCTTTTTGTGTTTCGGGTGAAATTGTGAGAAAAACATGCATGTCATAAAGGGCATAAAAATCGCTGTGACACGAGTAGCTACCCTCTATTATAGCTATTTTTTGAGGCTCAATTTTAATAAAATTTTTATATCCTTGAGCTTCGCAGTCAAAGGCTTTATAGCTAACTGCCTCGCCGTTTTTTGCAGGTATGAGTACCTCGTTCAAAAATCTTTCTCTGTCAATATTGCCGCCTGCTTGAGATACTCTTTTTTCCGTTTGCATGGCTCGCGGTAAATAAAAATCATCCATATGAAAAACGTTACAATCAAACGTTTCCGAAAGTACATTTGCAAGGGTAGTTTTACCCGAGCCACATCTTCCGTCAATAGCAATTATTATAGCTTCTTTTTCTTTAAGAATTGATTTTATTTCTTCTTTTATTTCCTCCAAAGCGGTTTTAAAAGACTTGTTATACTCCATTTTCTGCTTCTTTCTTACGATTACGCTTATGTTTTTTAAAGGGTACTAAATGTGTTTTATTAAGCGCTAACATTATAGCCGGTACAAGAATAAGCTGTGCAATTATACCGGGGATAGCATTTAAAAATGCACCCGTCAAAAATGCAGTTAAGGTAAAACCGTTTTCCCCTAAGCCTAAAATAACGGTCATTACAATACCCCAAACCGCTCTACCGCCGAGCATTGATATAATAAGGCATCTATATAAGGATTTGAGGCATTGCCAACGGGCATTTTGGAATAAAAAGCCAACTAAAAAGCCGTAGGCTGCAAGTTCAAACGCCATAGCAATTGCGGTAGGATACATGGGTGGCATACCGAAAACGGCACTTCTTAAAACAGGTGTTATAGCACCTACTGCAAGACCGTATTTCCAACCGCAAATAAAACCGCAAAGAATTACAGGCAAATGCATAGGAAGAAGCATATTACCAATTTGAGGTATCTGCCCCGTAAAAAACGGTAACACAAGACCTAAGCCTAAAAACATTGCTGAAAGAACAAGCATTGGCAATTTTTTATTTTTCATTTTTAAACCTCACTCAAAGGAAACTTCTACTTTTTGATACGCTATCGTCTTTCTCTCGTACGTATAAGTAATATGTAAAGCATTTTTATCCGCCACAATAGCGGGATAGCTGAATTCGTAATCACCCGCTAGCTTTTCGCATTTAAAAAATTCAGTAAAGGTTTTACCGTTATCAAAGGAGCTCATAAGAATAAGCGGTGCTCTATCGCCCCAGTTTTCAGAAACAGGATTCATTATAAGCACAAGGCAACCGTTATCCATTCTAACAACGTCAACACCGCTATTGGGGTTAGGAAGAGGTGTTTCGTAAGCCTTGCACCAGCTTTTACCGCCGTCACGACTGTCGCTGCGGTAAAGCGAGCCTCTGCTTGTTCTTACAAGCATATGAAGACCCTCGTCGCTTTCCCAAAGGGTAGGCTGAATCATATTAACGGGGATAGCATTCTTTTTAGGTCTTAAAACAAAATTTGAATGCTCAAAGGTTAAGCCGTCGTCCTTTGAAATATCTACAAAGCATTTCCAGCTTTTTTTCAAGGATTCTTTTGATGCAGGGGCTATAACCGTACCGTCTTTTAAACGGATATTTTTATTTTTTACGGGGCCTCTGCCACCGTCTTTATCACCGGGCACAAGCACCTGAGGCTCTGAAAAGCTTCTGCCGCCGTCTTTTGAAATACAGTAATAGGTTACCCACTTAGGTATGGGCTTTCCGTATTTGAAGTAGAGAATTATTTCACCGTTTTCTCTTAAAAACAAAACGGGATTCCAATGTGGAAGCTCTTCACCGTTTACAGCTACGCTGTAAGGCTTTGACCATACTGAATTTTCGCGTCTGCTTACCCAGATTTTAACGTCGTTATTACCCTCGGTTGTGCCGCCAAACCAAGCGGCAACAACGCTACCGTCCTCTAAAGGTAAAACTGTTGACGCATGGCAAGAGGGTGTATTTACCATTGGGGGATAAATAAACTCCTTAGTAACATTATTGACCTTTATTTTCATTTTCATCACCATCTTTTTCTTCATCCATATAATTAAAGGCGTTCCAAGCGCCCTCGTCTGCCTTTGGCTTTTCATCGTATCCGATATTCATCACTATTTTTTCTTTATTACCAGGCTGTTTCTTTTCAACCTTTGGCTCATCCTCTAAAATGTACATATCCTTTGCATATTTTTGAGAATAAGTTCTTATAAACGTAGGAAAGCCCTCTTGAGTTGAAAGCTGTCTGTAAATATGGTGGTTTATGATATATCTCAGGGTTGGAAGAACGATAATTATATTCACAAGGCTTGAGACAAATATAAACACCATAGGTATACCGTTACCGCCACCACCTACAAAAACACCAATAGAAGCGTAAACCCCAAGTGCAACAAGCGTTTCAAAGGCACCTCTTAGTTTACCCATTTTCATATTATTGGTGCCGATTATTGTAAACACCACCGAGCCTACACCCGCAAAAACGGGGATAAACGAGCTTGCACCTAAGAAAGAAAAAAGTGTTCCTAAAATCATAAAAAACAATGGTATCATAAGATGCCCCGTAGCCGCGTTTACGTTACTGTTCCATTTAAACATAAGAGCCTTTTTATCTTCATAGCTCATTGCCGGAATATAGTTATGGGGGAAAATGATATCTAATCCTAAAATACTAAAGCCGTATTCCTCTTTTTTATAATTATTCGCACCGTTACTGCGTTTATTAGCGGAGTTGTTCTTTTTTTCTTCACCGATGTTAAAAACTTTTTCCGTTTTTAAGCTTGCTTTTAAATCTTGACTTCTTGCAAATTCTTCTTTTTCTATTTCTTCCTTTGAGTTAAAGGGGTTATGAGAAGCTTTATATTTATCCTCCGCCGTTTCTTCGTCTTTAAGATACAGCTTATCACCGTATAAATCTGCCGTGTTTGCAATAAAGGAAGGAAAACCCTTGCTTTTTTCCAGCTCTTTGAAAACGGGGTAAAAATTACGGATACTTTTAAGGCAGAAGAAGCACATCGCACTACCCGAGGCAAGACCGACAGATGACATTATAAGGGCATCTCTTTCCATTTTAGAAAAGCCGATTAACCAAAGAATGATATAACCTAAAAATGCAAAAAGGTTTATCCAATAAGCAGGATATTTCCATTTAGCCGAAAAAAAACTACCCGCTACAAGAGCAATCGTTACTGCATATAATGAAAATTCATATAAATCACCATAATGACTGCACATACTCCCAACTACAGCGGCGACAACAGCAAGAATAAACCCTGCAACCGCACAATATTTAGTAGCTTCTTTCCATTCAAACATCAAATCTCTTTTTTCATAAATTGACGTTTCAGGAATATACATGGTATCCATATTAAATCGAATGATCATACTCTGTCACCCTCTTACTTGTAACTTATTCACTATTCACTGCTATTACTGTTTACAATTGTTCTAATCCCCTAAACCTAATAAGAAAGAGAACTACCCACCACCGCTAGCGCGGTCCCCCTCCCTATTTCATCAGAGATGAAACAGGGATGAAAAGCTATCGCAACTCTTCAAATTTTCTCCCCGCGAAGCCTCTGGCATCTGGGAACTGGCATCTGGCATCTTTATAATCGGCACGTAGTTCCCCTTTCACTCCTCACTCCTAACTTGTGAGTGAAGCGAGCTTAGTATCCTTTGCCTTGCTCATTCTTAGCAATTGACACTATTCTGCTTGTACCTAATCTGTCTGCACCGAGGGATAAAAAGTTTTCGGCATCATCAAGAGAGGCTATGCCTCCTGCGGCTTTCATTTTTAAGTTTTCGCCGATATTTTCGGAGAAAAGCTTTATATCTTCAAAGGTTGCACCGCCCTTTGAAAAGCCTGTTGAGGTTTTAATATAGTCTGCCCCTGCTTCCGTCACGATTTCACACATTTTAATTTTTTCTTCTTCAGTTAAAAGGCAGGTTTCAATAATAACCTTTAAAATTTTGCCGTTACAAGCTTTTTTTATTTCTTTGATTTCGTTAAGAATATCGTTGTAGCGTTTATCCTTAAGCCAACCTATATTTATAACCATATCAATTTCATCTGCACCGTTTTTAACTGCATCTGTAGTTTCAAACACCTTGCAAGCAGTTGTGTTATAACCATTGGGAAAGCCTATTACAGTGCAGATTTTAAGCTTATCACCGCAATATTCGGCACATTCTTTAACGTATGAGGGCGGAATACATACACTCGCTGTGTTAAATTTTATTCCGTCATCGCAAATTGCTTTTATCCCGTCCCAGGTTGACTCTTGCTTTAAAAGAGTGTGGTCAACGTGAGTTAATATTTCTTTTAATTCCATTTTTATACCGCCTTTGCCGTTTGAAATCAGTTTCACAGCTTTATTGTATCATTTTTAATAGAAAAGGTAAACAGTATTATTAAAATATCATAGTATTTAATAATTGATTTACAAAATATATTGTGGTATTATTTAGTATGTATATTTATGAAAACTTATTTTTAAAAAGTAATAAGGTGATATTTTGAAAAATTTACTTGTTATTTTCGGCGGTGCTTCAAGCGAATACGAGGTTTCGTTACGCTCCTCGGCATCTGTTTTACGAAATATTAACCGCGAAAAATACAACGTGCTTACGCTCGGTATTACAAAAGAAGGTAAATGGTATTTTTACACAGGTGATATTGATTCTATCGAAAACAATAGCTGGTGCAAGGATGAGCTTACTACCCCCGCTATAATTTCACCTGATAAAACCGATAAAGCTTTAATCATTCTCAACGATATGGGTGCTTACGAGAAAATTCCCGTTGACGTTATTTTCCCCGTGCTTCACGGTAAAAACGGTGAGGACGGCACTATTCAAGGAATTTTCGAGCTTGCAGGAATTCCTTACGTTGGTTGCACACCTCTTGCAAGCGGTATGTGTATGGATAAAGCCGTTACAAACACCATTCAGGATGCAGCAGGTATAAAGGGTGCAAAGTGGGTTGCTTTTACGGAAACTCAATATCGCGAAGGTCGAGTTAATCTTGACGCAGTTGAACAAAAGTTAGGCTATCCTATTTTCGTTAAGCCCGCAAACGCAGGCTCTTCCGTAGGTATTTCAAAGGCTCACAATCAAATGGAATTATTACAAGCTCTTGAGGTTGCTTTCCAAAACGACTACAAAGCAGTGCTTGAGGAAACGCTTGTGGGCAGAGAAATTGAATGTGCAGTTATGGGTAACGACCGTCCCGTTGCTTCTTGCATCGGTGAAATTTTACCTACTGCTGAATTCTACGATTACGAAGCAAAATACATAGATAATTCAACAGGTCTTGCTATCCCCGCAAATCTTCCTTATGAAGTAAGCGAAAGAGTAAGAGCCGAGGCTGTAAAGGCTTATTCAGCTTTAGGTTGTACCGGTCTTTCACGAGTTGATTTCTTCTTATTAGAAAACGGCGATATCTGCCTTAACGAAATCAATACTCTCCCCGGCTTCACCTCAATTTCAATGTTCCCCAAGCTTTTCGGTCAGGTTGGCGTACCTTATTCAGAGCTTATTGACCGCCTTATTGAATACGCTGAGGAAAGAATGAAATGAGAAAAGTTGAAATAGAGTTTATAAGCGAGCAACAATATCACGATGACCGCGAAAGCAGTAAGCTTAAGGCTAAGGGTCAGTTTGATGTTGTTGACGGTATAAAAACAATTTCCTACACCGAGCCCGATAGCGAAATGGGTAAAAGCGAAACGGTTATAAGAATTATAAACGATAACTTTATTGAAATGAGTAGAAAAGGTGCTTATGAAACCGTTTTTCTCATTGAAGAGGGCAAAACTCATTCCTGCGTTTATAAAACGCCCTTCGGTGAAATGGTTATGGATATTGTGGCTTCGCGTGTTAACGCGCAAATCCCTGACGTTTCAGGCAAAATTCTTCTTTGCTACAAATTAGAAAGCAATTCCGAAATTATCGGTGAAAACAATCTTTTAATGAAAATTAACGAGGTTTAAAAATATGTCAAAATTAGTTAAACTTGCCGAGGAACAGATTATTTCTTCCGTTACGGCAGCAATCAAAAAAAATATTCAGGAAGGCACTTTTATTGAAGCAGATATCCCCGCTTTCAAAACAGAAATCCCTGCAGACAGAAAAAACGGTGACTACTCTGCGAATGCGGCGTTTATGCTTTCAAAAGCTCTCAGAATGCCCCCGAGAAAAATTGCAGATTTAATTCTTGAAAAAATCGACCTTTGTGACACTTTCTTTAAATCCTGCGAGGTTGCAGGGCCCGGTTTTATAAACTTTTATTTGAAGCCCGAATTTTATGCTGAAATTCTTCTTGATATCGACACTCTTGGTGACGATTACGGTAAAAGTGATTTTGGTAAGGGTAAGAAAATCAACGTTGAATTCGTTTCAGCTAACCCCACAGGACCTATGCATATGGGTAACGCAAGAGGCGGTGCTCTCGGTGACTGTCTTGCAGCTGTGCTTGACTGGGCAGGCTATAACGTTTCAAGAGAATTCTACGTAAACGATGCAGGTAACCAGATTGACAAATTCGGTCTTTCTCTTGATATCCGTTATCAGCAGATTCTTAAGGGCGTTGATTATATTGATCTCCCCGAAGACAGCTACCACGGTGACGATATAAGAGTGCTTGCACAAAGCTATATTGATGAAAACGGCGACGATCTTCTTGAGGTTTCCGTAGCAGAGAGAAGAAAAGCTCTCGTAGCTTATGCTCTTCCTAAAAACATTGCAAAAATGAAGGCTGCAATGGCAAAATACCGTATTGATTACGATACTTGGTTTTCAGAGCTTTCACTTCACAACGGCAACGAGCTTAAGGAAACTATTGAAATACTTAAAAATAACGGCTACACCTATGAAAAAGACGGTGCTTTATGGTACAAAAACATTGAGGTTATGACCGCTATTCTCAAAAGAGAGGGCAAATCTCAGGAATATATTGACAACCTTGAGCTTAAAGACGACGTTCTTGTTCGTCAGAACGGTAACCCCACCTACTTTGCAGCTGATATTGCATACCACAGAAACAAATTCGAGAAACGTGGCTTTGATACTGCTATTGACGTTTGGGGTGCTGACCACCACGGCCACGTTGCACGTATGAAAGGTGCCATGGAGGCTGTCGGCATTGACGGTAGCAGACTTGATGTTGTTCTTATGCAGCTCGTTAACCTTATGAAAGACGGTAAACCCGTTAAAATGTCAAAAAGAACGGGTAAAGCTATTACTCTCGTTGACCTTCTTGACGAAGTACCCATTGACGCAGTACGTTTCCTTTTCAATATGAGAGAAGCAGGCTCCGCTATGGACTTTGACTTAGACCTTGCGGTTGAGCAGTCAAACCAGAACCCCGTTTACTATTGTCAATATGCACATGCAAGAATTTGCAGCATCTTAAGAAAGCTTGAAACCGAGGGTGTAAAAATCAGAAAGCCTGAAAAAGCAGAGCTTACCCTTCTTTCAAGTGACGAGGAAACAGACCTTATTGCTCACCTTGCATCACTTACAAACGTAATAATTTTTGCAGCTAACTCATATGACCCTGCAAGAATTACTCACTACGCAACAGAGCTTGCAACAAAATTCCACCGTTTCTACAACGCACAACGTGTTATGGTAGACGATGAAGCACTTATGCAAGCAAGAATCTTCCTTTGCGAATGTGTTAAACGTACAATGAAAAACGTACTTTCAATGCTTAAAATCAACGCACCTGAGAGTATGTAAAGCAGTTACAAAAATCCCTGCAACTTAAGTAGTTGCAGGGATTTTATTTTTCTTTTCATTTCAAAAATATAGGATTTGTCCAGGCTTTTTCGCCGTTTTTATCTTCAACCGTTACTCTTATATAATCGTAATCATCTTTTAAATTAAGCTCGGCTTTTACAAGTGGCTCGCCCTTTGCGGTAAACTTTTTGGAGGGGTGCTTGTCGCACTGGAAAATTATCTTTTCACATTCGCTTACTTCAATATGAGCAACGCCATCATCATCAATGTAAAAATCCTTAATTTCAGGTCCGCAGGATGAGTAAAACGCTCCGTTTTTAAGAGCTTCGAGAATTGCTTTAACGTTGTTTTCAGCGTTTACCATAACCCAGCCCTTACAATGCTGATACATCTGATGACCGTCATCGGTAGCAACGGCAAAAAGCTTTTTGCCCATACCTAAAAGTTCATCCCAATATGCACCGTTGTCGGTATCCATATCGTCTTCAATAGCGCAACCGCTGTTCCAGATTTCAAAAGCAAAATTGCCCTCTAATTTATCAAAATATCTTGTAGGCGTTGAGCTCCACTGAGGGTGGCAATAAATTGTAAGATTATTCTTTTCGTGGGCTTCGTCAAGGTATTTTTGAAACTCCTCTTGATTTGTTGCTTCACCGTTGGGAAGCTTTTCATCCTGCTTGTAGCCGTTAGTTTCGTCATCAGGTCCGATAAAAACTGTGTGCCACGTTCTGAAGCCGTTATCTCTTACAAAGGTATTATCAAACTCCATACCGGGAATAATTGTAATTTCAACGTCCTCTGCAAAGTTTTTGTAGTTATAAATTCTATGGTCTGTCAACGCCATAAAATCGTAATTATTTTCTTTATGCAGTCTTATAACCTCATCAGGCTCACCTTTGCCGTCTGAACGGGTCGTATGACAGTGAAGTGCTCCTTTGAGCATTTTTTTCTTATTTATAAAAGCCCCTTGCCTTTTCATAAAATCACCTTATTTTAAAATTTCATATATTTTTTCGGGTATGAGATTTTCTATAACCCATTTATACGCATACGATTCGGTTATAAATTCGCGAATTCCATCAAAAATTTCAATATCACTCTTTATTACCAATGCATAAAAAGCGGAAACCAAAAGAATTAACAATGCAACAACTAAAAATACAACAACCCATGCTTTCATTTTAACGGGCTCTGTATGTTTTTTAGTTGGTCTCATCTCGCTCATTCCGTCGGCTAAATTATCGAGATTAACAACCTCTTCCTCGCCTGTTCCTATCACTCATACCACCTCTTTTTACTGAAAATCTACTATATATTGTGATTGTAACACAAAAAAACAGAGAATTCTACAATTCTCTGCATAATTCTCTGTTTTTATAAAAATATTTTTTTACTTGTTATCGATGTATCTGCATGCGGCTAACGCTGCAACTGCACCGTCGGCAGAAGCTGTTGTTATTTGACGGATGCTCTTTTTACGGCAGTCACCTGCAACGAAAATACCCTCTGATTTTGTAACGCAGGATTCATCGGAATCAAAATAACCGTTACTGTCAAGGTTTGTTACGTCTGCAAATGCAGAGTTTTTAGGCTCAAGACCGATAGCAACGAAAAGACCGTTAAGGGATATTTCCTTTTCACCGTCTTTTGTATTAAGCTTAACTCCTGAAAGCTCGTTTTCGCCTTGAAGCTCTGCAACGGTTGCTTCAAGAATAAACTCAACGTTATCTTTACCTTCAAGAATATCAACAAGCTTCTTTTCACCTGTAAGATAAGGAAGATTCTGAAGCACGTATACCTTTTCGCAAAGGTCTGAAAGAAGCACCGCTTCCTGTAAAGCGGAGTTACCGCCACCTACAACGCCGACTGTCTGACCCTTGAAAAATGCACCGTCGCAAACTGCACAGTATGAAACACCGTTTCCTACAAGCTCGTTTTCACGGGGAAGACCTAACTGTCTGTGGCGTACACCAACTGCGATAATTACAGCTTTTGCTTCGTAGGCTTTATTACCTGCAAAAACAGTTTTATGACCGCCTAAATCGGAAATACCCGTTACCTTTTCCATTTCAACCTCGGCACCCATTGAAAGCACCTGGTCAAGAAGCTTATCGGCAAATTCGTTACCGCTCATTTCGGGTATACCGGGATAGTTTTCAATTTTAGGTGAAAAGGTTACCTGACCGCCGAAGGTAGACTGCTCAATAACGAGAACGCTTTTTGATGCTCTCAAAGCATAAAGTGCAGCAGTAAGACCCGCAGGACCAGCACCTACAACTATAATATCATACATAAAAATCAACTCCGTATTATTCAAAAATCACCGCCCTTTGATGCACATATCCGTGCATCAGTTATATTCACCTTGCGGTGAGTGATATTGCTATGCAGTGATATGTTGCTTCGCACCGTGATATTACCTTCGGTAGTTTTCAGGTGAATATAATACCACTTCTGCTTTTGCAGAAATATCACTTTCCAAAAGAAAATATCACTCCGAGCGTGTGCTCGGAATATCACTAAAACCAAAAGCTAATTATTGGTTTAGGGCAGATATTTTTCGTGTTGTTTCTTTAAATAATAAGCCAAAAGCAGAGTTTAAACACTCTGCTTTTAGTTTATTTGAGATTAAAGAGATTCAATAAAGGTCTTAATTGCAGGAAGGTCTGCGATTTTTTCAGCAACGTCACCCTTGTAGATAACAAGTGTGGGAGCCTGTTTAAGACCTAATTCCGTTGCAAGCTGAACATTTTCTTCAACGAAAAGCTTTTCGTATGCAATACCTGCTTTTTCAAGAAGCTGAGCAGCTATTTTACATTTGGGGCAAGTTTTTGTTGCGAAAAGAACGAATTTTGCATCTTTATCAGCAACAACAGTAGATTTTTCGGCACAACCGCAATCGCAATGAGCGTGGTCAACTGTTCTGTCTTCTGTTCTGATGTGAGAATTTGCAATATCGTATTCTCTTCTATCCTGGAATTCCTGAGCTTTACCGTCGTTAAAGTTCTGAACGGGACGGTAGTAGCCTGTGATACGGCTGTAAACCTCTGTATCGTTACCGCAATCGGGACATTTATATTCTTCACCCTTAATGTAACCGTGGTTACAGCATACTGAGTATGTGGGAGAAATTGAGTAATAGGGAAGTCTGTAGTTATCTGCAATTTTCTTAACGATATCTGCAGCAGATTTCCAATCGGGAAGCTTTTCACCAAGGAATGGGTGGAAAACTGTACCTGATGTGTAAAGAGTC
The DNA here is from genome assembly GCA_045648585.1 of Acutalibacteraceae bacterium. GTDB lineage: Bacteria > Bacillota > Clostridia > Oscillospirales > Acutalibacteraceae > DTU089. Next base: position 891 of record JAZROI010000102.1, on the reverse strand, counting down.
TGGAGCTCATCCTGAACGTCAAGAGCTTCGAAAACGTCTGCTGTGTAACCAACGGGAAGATGTGAAGAGTTGGTGTAGTAGGACGTGCCGTTTTCATTTGCAGTGATGATTGCAGGATAATGCTTTTTATCGTGCTTTGCAAGACGATAGGTTGTTGACTCAGCAGGTGTTGCTTCAAGGTTGTAAAGGTCGCCGTAAAGCTCCTGATAGTCAGAAAGTCTTTCTCTCATATGGTTGAGAACGTCTTTTGCAAATTCCTGAGTTTCTTTATGGGTAAGGTCTTTTCTGAGCCATTTAGCATTAAGACCAACCTCGTTCATACCGATAAGACCGATAGTTGAGAAGTGGTTGTTAAATGTGCCGAGGTATCTCTTTGTATAGGGATAAAGGCCTTCGTCAAGAAGCTTTGTGATGATATCTCTCTTAACCTTAAGTGAACGAGCAGAGATATCCATAATCTTATCAAGTCTTCTGTAGAAATCTTCTACGTCTTCTGCAAGATAAGCGATTCTGGGAAGGTTAACGGTTACAACACCGATTGAACCTGTGCTTTCACCGCTACCGAAGAAGCCACCGCTCTTTTTACGAAGCTCACGGAGGTCAAGACGAAGTCTGCAGCACATTGAACGAACGTCGCTGGGCTCCATATCAGAGTTAACGTAGTTTGAGAAGTAAGGTGTACCGTATTTTGCAGTCATTTCGAAGAGAAGCTTGTTGTTCTCTGTTTCTGACCAGTCAAAATCACGGGTAATTGAATATGTGGGGATAGGATACTGGAAGCCACGGCCGTGAGCATCGCCTTCAATCATAATTTCGATGAAAGCCTTGTTAACCATATCCATTTCTTTCTTACAGTCGCCGTAAGTGAAATCCATTTCCTTACCACCGACT
>JAZROI010000101.1:0-30841 GCA_045648585.1 Acutalibacteraceae bacterium | reverse complement strand
GATACTCCAGAGTATACATATATCGCTCTTGACGGTGTTGAAAACTGTATAGCAGCACTTAAAGATATTGAAAGCGGAAAGGTTCACAAATGCTTTATTGAAATGTCTGCTTGTGTTGGTAGCTGTATGGGCGGTCCGGTTATGGAAAAATATCACCATACAGAAACTATAAAAGACTATATTACTATTGCAAACTATGCAGGTAAAAAGGATTTTGAGGTTTCTCAGCCTAAAGCTGCAGAGTTGAAAAAACAGTTTGAATATATTGAACACAGGTATCCGCAGCCATCAGAAATTGAAATTAATGCTGTTCTTCGTCAGATGGGTAAATTTAAACCTGCTCATGAGCTCAATTGCGGTTCTTGCGGTTACAATACTTGTCGTGAAAAAGCTGCTGCTATTTGTCAGGGGAAAGCGGAGATTTCAATGTGTCTTCCGTTCCTTAAGGAAAAGGCTGAAAGCTTCTCTGATACAATCGTTAACAATACACCTAACGGACTTATTGTTCTTAACGAAAATTTAGAGGTTCAGCAAATTAATAAAGCCGCAAGAGAGATTATGAATATCAGATATGCTTCAGATATTCTCGGCGATAATGTTATCCGTATTCTTGACCCTACGGTTTTTGAAACGGTTCTTAAAACCGGCAGAGGTGTAAGCGATCAGAGAGTTTATCTTGCAGAATATAAGAGGTTTATTGAACAGACTGTTGTTTACGACAGAGATTCACATCTTCTTATCGGTATTATGAGAGATGTTACTGCCGAAGAAGAACAAAGAGAAAGAAAAGAAAATATCAGCCGTCAGACAATAGAGGTTGCGGATAAAGTTGTTGATAAGCAAATGCGAATTGTTCAGGAGATTGCTTCACTTCTTGGTGAAACTGCTGCTGAAACAAAAATTGCACTTGCAAAATTAAAGGAGTCGATTTCTGATGAATGATTTATGTGCAGATATCGGTTACAAAAGTATAAACCACTACGGCGAACAACTTTGCGGAGACCATATTGATATAGTTGAGCCCGATGAGGATTCAACTGTGGTTGTTCTCTCTGATGGCCTTGGTAGCGGTGTTAAAGCAAGTATTCTTTCAACTCTTACTTCAAAAATCATTTCTACAATGCTTTCGGAAGGTCTTTCCCTCGAAGAATGTGTTGAAACAATTGCCGCAACACTCCCGGTATGTTCGGTGCGTGGTGTTGCTTATTCCACATTCACCATTATTCATTTGAAAAACAATGAAACTGCAGAGCTTATTCAGTACGATAACCCTCACACCATAATAATAAGAAATGAAAAAAACTGGGACTATCCAAAAACTGAAATGAACATCGGCGGAAAAAAGATTTTTAAATCCGTTATTCAGCTTCAGGAAAACGATATTTTTATTGCTATGAGTGACGGTTGCCCTCACGCAGGTATCGGTACTGCATATAACTTCGGTTGGAAGCGTGAAGATATTGCAAGTTTCCTTGAAACTCTTGCTCCCGTTGGTTACACAGCAAAGAATTTATCAACCATGCTCATTGATGAGTGTGATAAGCTTTATGGTCATAAACCCGGTGACGATGCAACTGCTTGCGTTGTGAAAATACGTAAAAGAGTTCCTATGAATATGTTGTTCGGTCCACCATCCAATCGTGATGATGCAGATAGGATGATGAGTCTTTTCTTTTCCAAAGAAGGCAAGCACATTATCTGTGGCGGTACAACCTCATCTATCGCATCAAAATTCTTGAGAAAGCCTCTGAAACCTTCTCTTAATTTTGAGAGCAGTGATGTTCCGCCTATTGCAGAAATTGAAGGCGTTGACCTTGTTACTGAAGGTGTTATCACGGTTAACAAGGTTGTTGAATATGCTAAGGATTATCTTGGTGAAAACAAATACTATGAACATTGGAATTTCAAAAAAGACGGAGCTTCACTCATAAGTCGTTTGCTTTTTGAGGAAGCAACAGATATAAACTTCTATGTTGGCAGAGCGATTAACCCTGCTCACCAGAACCCAGACCTTCCGATAAACTTCAATATTAAAATGAATCTTGTGGAAGAGCTTTCAAAATCATTGAAGCAAATGGGAAAACGAATTAAAGTGAGTTATTTTTAATTATGAGTAATATAAGAAAATTTGATACAAAAGTACAATATCTTAAATACAAGGTTTTAAGAGAGGTTGCAAGAGAAGCTTGGAATGATACCCTTCTTGAAAATCTTATTGATATACCTAAAAAAATAGTTCCCGGTAAAACCTCCACAATGAGATGTTGCGTTTATAAAGAACGTGCAATTCTTTCAGAGCGAGTTAAAATTGCTATGGGCGGTGACCCTGAAAACCCTAATGTTATTCAGGTTATTGATATCGCTTGTGATGAGTGTCCCGCCGCAGGTTATGAGGTGACGGATTCCTGCAGAGGTTGTCTTGCTCACCGTTGTGAAGATGTATGTAAACGTGGTGCAATTTCATTTGACCATAACCACGTGGCACATATTGATAAATCAAAATGTGTAGAGTGTGGACAGTGTGCAAAGGTTTGCCCTTATTCTGCAATTGTTAACCGCAAAAGACCTTGTCAGATTGCCTGCAAGGTAAAGGCAATTTCAATTAATGAGGATAATGCTGCATCTATTGATAACGATAAATGTACTGCTTGTGGTGCTTGCGTTTATCAATGTCCTTTCGGTGCAATTTCCGATAAATCATATATCCTCAATGTGGTTGACCTTATTAAGAAAAGTGAGCAAGGCAGAAACTACAAGCTTTATGCAGTTGTTGCTCCATCAATTTCAAGTCAGTTCTCTTATGCAAAATTAGGTCAGGTTATAACGGGACTTAAAAAGATGGGCTTCCATACGGTTGTTGAAGCAGCTTTAGGTGCTGATATGGTTGCTATGAGCGAAGCTAAAGAATTAACTGAAAAGGGCTTCCTTACAAGCTCTTGCTGTCCTGCTTTTGTTTCTTATATAAAATCATCATTCCCTGATTTGGTTCCTTTGATTTCTCACAACTGCTCACCAATGGTTGAAATTTCAAAATACATAAAGGGAACTGACAAAAATGCAAAAACAATTTTCATAGGACCCTGTACTGCAAAAAAGGCAGAAGCTCAGCTCGAAAGTGCAAAGCCTTATGTAGATGCAGTTCTGACCTTTGAAGAATTGCAGGCTCTTTTTGACAGCCGTGATATCGATATCACAACTCTCGAAGAAAATGTGCTTGATAATGCCTCATATTTCGGCAGGATTTTCGCTCGTAGCGGTGGTCTTACTGACGCTGTAACTCAAGCGATTAAAGAGCAAAATATAACAGATTTTGAGTTTGATCCCGTTTCTTGTGATGGTATTGAAGAATGCAGAATTGCACTTCTTAAGAAAAGCAAGAATGCACTTCCGGCAAACTTTATTGAAGGTATGGCATGTGTCGGCGGATGTATCGGCGGTGCAGGTTGTCTTACTCATGGTGAAAAAAGCAAAGCAGAGGTTGATAAATACGGACGAGAAGCTTTTGAAAAAACTATCTCCGATGCAATTTCTGTTTTGAAATAAATTTCAATCCTTCATTCAAAAAGGTACTCTCCCTCGGCAATGCAACTGTCGGGGGAGAGTACCTTTTTATCTTTCTCGTAAAACAAAAATAGAGCCGCAAAATGCGACTCTATTTTATTTGGCATAAACTACGCTGTTTGATACAACTCGTCGTTTTGGGAATAGTGTTTCAAAACAAGTAATATTTTTCATTATAACAATATTGAAAAATTGTTATTAGAGTGCAATAACAATGTGTATTACGCCACAACCCTACAAGGTTACTAACTGTCAAATTCGACCAAACCTACTTGAAAGGTTGAGTTGTAAGGTCTTTAAAAAACTGTAATAAAGCAAAAAGATTACATAGAAATTAAATCTTATGTAGCGACACTAAGCCACCACTTCCTTTAATTTTCCAATGTTTTCATAGCTTTTTTAAACTGGAAAGCGAAAAGTATCGTTGTGAATGTTACCGCAATAATATCAGCAATGGGTTCAGCCATATAAACGCCGATTGTCGGGTCTGAAACTAAATGTGGAATGATATAAATAAGAGGTATAAGTAAAACAAACTTTCTTACTACTGCAACAATGATTGAACAGACTGCTTTTCCAAGAGATGTGAAAGTCATCTGACAGGCAATCTGTATACCAAAAAGAAAAACACCACTAAGATAAATGCGAAGTACAGGAGCCGTAAATTCTATCAGTGCTTTATCGGGTGTAAATATACCGACGAAAATCTCAGGGATAAGCATTACGGCTAACCATAAAATCACGGAATAAGAAAGACATGTTATAAGAAGTAACTTGAAAGTTTTTTTAACGCGTTTTGTGTTTTTTGCACCATAGTTGTAACTTGTGATAGGCTGTGCTCCCTGTGCAATACCCTGAAGCGGCAACATTGCAAACTGCATAACACTTGTAAGGATTGTCATTGCACCTACAGCTATGTCTCCGCCGTAACGAAGTAATGAGGAGTTAAAGCAAACTGAAATAACACTTTCACTAGCCTGCATAATAAATGTTGCTGTACCCAGAGCAACGCAGGGCAAAATAAATTTCGGTAATAATTTAATGTTGTATTTTTTTAGTTTCAGCAAACTTTTCTTTGAGCATAGGAAACTGAGTACCCAAATGCACGAAACGGCCTGAGAAATAATCGTTGCAAGCGCTGCACCGCTAACACCCATATCGAAAAGAAAGATAAATATGGGGTCAAGAATAATGTTGCAGACTGCACCGATAATTATTGAAACCATTGATATATTGGTAAAGCCTTGTGCTGTAATAAAAGCATTCATACCAAGAGTCAGTTGAACAAAAATTGTTCCTAAGGCATAAATGTTCATATACTCTGTGGCAAACTTTATCGTATTCTCACTTGCACCGAACATCAGAAGTAAATCTTCATTCCAGATAAGTAGAACAACCGTAAGAACAACCGAAATAATAATTTGAAGAAAGAAACATCCACCAAGAGTTTTTTCAGCAGAATCAATGTCCTTTTTGCCCATAAAGATAGATGCACGAGGTGCACCACCTGAGCTTACCAACGCCGCAAAGGCAGACACAATCATTATGATAGGCATACATACACCTACACCTGTAAGGGCAAGACTGCCTTCTTCGGGAATATGACCGATGTAAATACGGTCAACTATATTGTAGAGCATATTTATAAGTTGTGCCACAACAGTGGGGATTGCCAATTTAAACAATAATTTACCAATAGGGGCTGTACCTAAAAATTCTTTGTTATCACTCATTTTATCTACCTCGTTTGTATATCTTATTAAAGCATACATTATTTCGAATAAAAAATCAAATATCAGTAATTTAACGGTAGGTTAGAGAGTTTTTCTATGCAATCAACTAAATAACAAATAAACAAGTGTTGCAAGAGGGAGCGATTAATTTCCAAATGCAACGCTTCTGCTTTTTATGTGGCTATACTACTATAATTTTCACAGTAAAATAACGATACCACTATTGACACAAATTATATCAATAGTGGTATTACATTTGGTATTGATTACGCTATTTGATACAATTCGTCGGTTTTATAAATTAATAATTTAATGAAATCGTGCTATGTACGATGAAATCCAAAACAAGTTTGGATGAAATATTTTTCTTGTGAAAAATATGAAATAAAATTCGCCATAACATTTGCGAAGCAAATATTTCATACGCTTTAGCGTATTGCATCACAAGGCGAATTCACTTGTCGAAGGCGAATTTCATTGAAAAAGCTTCGCTTTTTCTAGTGCGGATGACAGGACTTGATGGGCTCTGCCCATCATTCGCTACGCGAACGCCCGATCATGTTCGGCTTCGCCGAGAGCAGGTTCAAGTCCTTTTATCTTTCTCATAAAACAACAAAAGAGCCACAAAAGTGGCTCTTTCGTTATTGGTGCGGGTGACAGGACTTGAACCTGCACGGGGGTGCCACCAGAACCTAAATCTGGCGCGTCTGCCAATTCCGCCACACCCGCGAATATCTATGTAATAAGTAAGATTGAATAGTGAAGAAGTAGAAGTGCAAATATAAAATGCAAAGTATAAAACGTAAAGTGAAGCTTGTTGTGAAAAGTGTTCCTCAACAGTATTTTCTTTTACCGCAAAGAATTGTAACACAACGTTGAGATAATTTCAAGAGTGGTAAGTAGTTTTTTGGAATTTTAGTTTGTTGCATTCCGCTTTTGAGAGTGATATAATTGCTATGCACTATATGTTATGGCATAAATTCTGATGTGAGGTTTGCTTAATGAATATTGATTTTTCTGCACAGAATCCGATTGTTGATGAAAAAGAGTTAAAATTATTTGATGAGCTTACGTACAAATATCGAGAAAATTCCGGCTCTGGTGTTTTTTCTAAGATAACTTCACGTGTTGTTGAAGCTATGCCGGAAAACGTGAAGGATTATGGTAGATATTTGAAAAATAACATTACAAAAAATGATATCTATAAAAAGGGGCGTGTAATAGCGTCTGACGGTTTTCAGATTTTAGAAGAAAAAACTGCAGATTATGCGGTAAGCAGAACTGAAATTTTAAAGCAATTAAATCTTAATTCTCAAACTAAAATTGAAAATATAAGTCAGGCATGCCTTTTGAGAGGGTATGATGTTTTTAAAGTTGTTAATTCTCAGAAGCAACAAAATATTACCTATGCTTTTGTTGAGGGTGGTGCAACGGGCGTTTTAGGCTTCGGTGGTATTCCTTTCAATCTTGTGCTTAGTACATTTTTATTTTATAAAGCAGTTCAAACTATTGCGATGTATTATGGCTATGACGTAAAAAATGATTCACGGGAGCTTATTATTTCAGGTTTGGTTTTTATGAACGTTCTTTCTGAAGGCGAAACTGAAAATGAAACGACTTTATTAATTAACAAGTTTATGGCAATTAATTGCGAAAACGGTTTCAGTAGCGTTAACGGTGGAGACTCTTATGCAATAAAGCTTTTAAATGATATTAAATTTCTTGCTGTTGAAGATGTTGAGATAAATAACACTCAAAAAAGCAGAAAAACTCTTGAAGAAAGGTCGTTTAAAGAAATTTACGAACAAATAGGTAAAAAACTGGCTAAACTTGTCGTAGGCAAATCAATTCCGATTTTTTCTTTTGCTGTTGGCGCAGTTTTTGATAGTATTCAAATGGAAAAAATACTTGATTATGCAAACACTTTTTATTGTAAGCGTTTTATTGTAGAAAAAGAAAAACGAATAAAAGCTCTTATGAATTGATTTTTTTGGTTGATTTGATGCAGGTGACGAGAACTATTTTTTCGTTACCTGTTATTTTTAATGCTAATTATACAAATTTTGATAAAAAAATTGTGTTTTATTTGGTTATCCGTCTTGACTATTGAATATTTATTTATTATAATATACAAGATGATGTATTATTTGTGGTAATAATGCACTATCCGTATTATATGATAATGGTTTTGTTATTTATATTTTTTATATATTTTCATTTACAACATTTTATTTTTGTTTTACATAACTTTCGTTATGGTGTTTTTATATTAATTTTATAGATATGGCCCGCACGCGTGTGAACGCCTGCGACAAAACTTTTATTATAATCAACAGCTATATTATTTCGGTTGTTGTTCTTTTAGTGGCGGAAAGTGCTTTTGCATTTTCGTCGCTTTTTTGTTTTTATTCATTTTTATTTATGAAAGGGGCACCGAACAAATGGAACCTATATCAATAATTCTTATTATTGTAGCGCTTGTTGTAGGCGTAGTTGCAGGTTTTTTCATCGGCGGCGCTCACCGTAAGAAAGTTGCGGAGGCTGCTATCGGCTCTGCTACTGACGAAGCTGCAAGAATAGTTAACAACGCTATGACTGAAGCTGAGCAGAAGAAAAAGGAATCAATCCTTGAAGCCAAAGATGAAATTCACAAATTAAGAAGTGAAACAGAACACGATTTACGCGAAAGACGTGCTGAAGTTCAACGTCAGGAAAGACGCCTTGTTCAAAAAGAGGAAAACCTTGATAAGAAAGTAGAAGCACAAGAGAAAAAAGAAGAAAATTTCGCAAAAAAAGTTAAAGAATTAGAAGAAAAAGAGCAGGAAGTTGAATCACTCAAAAGAAGTCAGCTTGAAATACTTGAAAGAATTTCAGGCTATTCAAAAGAGCAGGCTAAAGACATTCTTCTTAAAACACTTGATGAACAGCTCACTCACGAAAAAGCTGCAAAGATTTTCGATTATGAGCAACAGGTTAAAGACGATATGGATAAGCTTGCAGGTGAAATTATTTCTGGAGCAATTCAACGTTGTGCTGCCGACCACGCGGCAGAGGCTACCGTTTCTGTTGTTAACATTCCTAACGACGAAATGAAGGGTAGAATCATCGGTAGAGAGGGTAGAAATATCCGTACAATCGAAACAATTACAGGTGTTGACCTTATTATCGACGATACACCTGAAGCAATTACGGTTTCTTGCTTTGAGCCCGTTAGAAGAGAGATTGCAAGACTTACTCTTGAAAAGCTTGTTTCTGACGGTAGAATTCACCCCGCAAGAATCGAAGAGATGTTTGAAAAGTCAAAACGTGAGGTTGAAAATACCATTCGTCAGACAGGTGAAAAAGCTGTTATTGATGCAGGTATTAACGGTCTTAATGGCGAGCTTGTTAAGCTCCTCGGTAAGCTTAAATACCGTACCAGCTACGGACAGAACGTTCTTAACCACTCTCTTGAGGTTTCTTACCTTGCAGGTCTTATGGCTGCAGAGTTAGGTGCAGATGTTAAGCTTGCAAAAAGAGCCGGTCTTCTTCACGATATCGGTAAGGCTCTTGACCACGAAAAAGAGGGTACCCACATCGAGCTTGGTGTTGAGGTTGCAAGAAAGAATAAAGAAAACGAACAAGTTATTCACGCTATTCAGGCTCATCACGGCGACGTTGAAGCTAAAACAATTATCGCTTGTCTTGTTCAGGCGGCCGATGCTATTTCAGCAGCCCGTCCCGGTGCAAGACGTGAAAACATTGAATCATACATTCAGCGTTTACAGAAGCTTGAAGAGATTACAACCTCCTTTGCAGGTGTTGACAATGCCTTTGCTATTCAGGCAGGCCGTGAGGTTCGTATCATGGTTAAGCCTGACACAGTTTCAGATGACCAGATGGTTCTTCTTGCAAGAGATATCGTTAAGAAAATTGAAGGCGAACTTGAATATCCCGGTCAGATTAAGGTTAACGTAATCAGAGAAAGCCGAGCTGTTGATTTCGCAAAATAATTAATATAAAAGCGGAACTTACTCAGGTGGGTTTCGCTTTTAGCATATTATACATACTAATCTATATATAGAAACGATGGTAAATAAAATGCGTTTACTCTTCTTAGGCGACGTAGTCGGTGAGGGCGGCTGTAAGTTTTTAATGAAAAAGCTTCCCGATTACAAAAGAGAAAACAAAATAGACGTTTGCATTGCAAACGGTGAAAATTCAGCTCAGGGAAATGGTGTTACACCATGTTCTTGTGAGATGCTTTTTTCAAGCGGTGTTGATTTTATTACTTTAGGTAATCATACTTACAAAAGATTTGAAATAATGGATTATCTCGACAAAAATCTTCCAATAATAAGACCGTATAACTTCCCTGAAGGTGCACCCGGTAAGGGCGTAGGGATTATTGACAAGGGCAGGTACAGAATTGCCGTTATAAATATGCTTGGTACGGTTTATTCAGAGCCTTTGGGAAATCCCTTTTCACAGATGGAAAAGGCACTCAAGGAAACAGACGGCTGTAAAACCGTTATAGTTGATTTTCATGCAGAGGCCACCGCAGAAAAAAGAGCAATGGGCTTTTTCCTCGACGGCAAGGTAACGGCAGTTTTAGGTACTCATACTCACGTTCAAACGGCTGATGAGCAGCTTTTACCCGAGGGTACCGCGTATATAACCGATTTAGGTATGACGGGTCCCGTGCAGTCAGTGTTAGGAATAAAACCTGAGCTTACGATTAGAAAGTTTAAAACTAATTTGCCTGTAAGATTTGAGAATGCACAGGGTGAATACTCTATGAACGGTTGCATTATTGAAATAGACGAAAAGACCGGAAAAGCAATTTCTATTGAAAGGGTGTCGGTAAAATGAAAAAAATAATTGCAATAATGCTTATTGTTTCGTTTTGCTTTACATTGTTTTCATGCGATAACGATACCTCAAAAGAGCCCGAAACAACAGAAAAATACGTTTTACCTACACCCGTTATTTCTTCGGATATTTCTTTACCGTATACCTCTGCGGCAGATTTTAACCCTTATTCTACAACGGCTTCTCTTAATAGAGATTTAATTCCCGTAATATTTGAGCCGTTGTTTTTTGCAACGTCAGATGGTAAGGGTGAGGCGGTTTTAGCATCATCAAGCAAATTAGATGATAAAACCGTTACAATAAAGCTTAAAGATAATTTGAAGTTCAGTGACGGTACGGAATTACTTGCAAGTCACGTAAAAAAATCCTTTGAAATTGCAAAAGCAAGCCCATATTATTCGGCTCAGCTTTCCAATATTTTAGATTTTGTTATTATCGATAATTTTACGATACGTTTAAGCTTGTATTCAGCTGACCTTTTAATCAATAATGCACTTAACTTTCCTATTGGAAAAGAGAAAAAAGGCGAATATATCGGCTCGGGTAAATATTACGTTGAATATTTTAACGAGAAACCATATTTTGAGATAAATAAATACCATAGAAATTATTCTGAAAACTTAAATCAGCAAATCGCTCTTTACGATATGGCGGGTATTACAGGGCCTGTTTACCCGTTCAAAGCAAATGAAATCAGCGTTTACAAAAACGATTTAAGCAAAGCTGAATATCTTAATCTTTCATCTGAAACTATTTCCGTTGAAACTGATAGCCTTGTTTATATCGGCGTGAATTCTCATTGGGCTGGCAGCGTAACTTCAATTGCTACAATTCGTCAAGCAGTTAATATGGGTATAGACCGCACGGTGATTTCCGCTTCTTCGTATCTTGGTCAGGGTAGCCCAACGGCAACGCCTTTTAAAAATGATTTTTATGCTCTTGACGGTGTTGGAAAGGTAAGTCTTAAGGGTGATATTGAAAAAGCTATTAAGCTACTTGAGGCTGACGGCTTCAACAAGGTAAATAATGATGGCGTAAGAGGAAACGGCGGTATAAATCTTAACGTCAGTATTCTTGTTTGTACTGAAAATCAGTATAAATTAACAGTTGCTGAAAGCTTTAAAGCTGCTTTAGAAAAATTAGGCTTTAGCGTATCTATTAATAAAAGAGAAACTCAAGAAGCCTTTTTATTATCGTTAAGCGAAGGGCATTATAGCTTTTACGTTGGTGAGGTTATGCTTACCCCAAATTGTGATTTGGATTCTTTCTTTACTGAAGAAGGAAGCTTTAATTACGGTATTCCGACAGATATGTTTTCAGTTTATTCCTCATATAAAAACGGTGAAATTGAAACTGCGGAATTTATAGAGAATTTCGAAAACTACGTTCCGTTTATTCCTTTGTTTTACAGGGAAGACGTAGTATCTGTAAATCCGAATATTTCAGGTATCGGTGAAAGTTACAAAATGTATTCAACAGTAAGCGACTGGAAGATTAATAAAACTAATTGATTATTAATAATTTTATGCTTGTAATTGAAAGCAGTGTAATGTATAATTAACAAGTCTAATTGTAAATATTTTCATAAATGAAAGGAAGTTTTTAGATGGATCCTATTAAAGTGGATTTCTCCGGAAAAGGCAAACCGAAAGAGGTTGTTATTCCTCCGGATAAAAAAATTCTTAAGCTTATCATTAATATTGTTGTAACGCTTATCGGCGGTGCTGTTGCATATTACCTTATGCTTCCCGCACTTAATTTCAAGGCAATGGAATTCTACTATTTTATTGCAGTTGTTATTGCGATTTATATCGGTATGACTTTCCTTACATCGAAAGCGTTTATAAAACCCGAGTATATTGCTTACGTTAAAAAGCAGTCAATTGTACCTATTGCAATCGGTCTTGTTTTTGCTCTTGTTCTCGGTATAGGTTATCTTACTTCTGCTGCACTTTTCCGTGCAAAAGCATATAGCCAGATTATTGAGGTTAAAACAGAGGACTTCGGTGAAAGCGAAGATAGTATCACAACTATCACAAGCCTTGAGGATTTCAGTAGCGTTCCTATGATTGACAAGGACGTTGCTTTAAACCTTGCAAACAAAAAGTTAGGTGACCTTTCTCAGTGGGTTTCTCAGTTCGTTATTGATGAAACTTATTCAACCCAGATTAACTACAAGGGTAATCCCTACAGAATATTCCCTCTTAAATACGGCGACGTATTTAAATGGATAAAGAATACACGTGACGGTCTTCCTGCTTATCTTGCAGTTAATATGTATACTCAGGAAGCAAATGCTGTTGTTCTTGAAGATATGCAGCTTCCCAATATCAAGGTTTCAACAAGCGAATATTTCAATGAAAAGCTCGCTCGTGTGCTTCGCTTCGCTTATCCTACTTATATGTTTGGCACACCCTCTCTTGAAATAGACGAAAACGGTCATCCTTGGTGGGTTTGTGAAAGAATTGATAAAACAGTCGGTCTTATCGGCGGTTCTGACGTTATCGGTGTTGTTCTTGTCGATGCATGTGACAAAAACAATATTGAATATTACGATATTGAAACCGTTAAAAATAACGAAGCTATTCAGTGGATTGACCAGATTTATTCTGAAGATCTTCTCGTTCAGCAGTATAACTACTACGGTAAATACAGCGGCGGCTTCATAAACGCATATATCGGTCAAAGCGGTGTTGTTTCTACAACAAGCGGTTCAAGCTACATCGCAAGCGGTGATGACGTTTGGCTTTATACAGGTGTTACATCTGTTACAAATGACGACTCTATCGTTGGTTTTGCAATTATTAACCAACGTACAAAGGAAGCGGTTTTCCAGAGAATTTCAGGTACAACTGAAGCCGGTGCAGAAATTTCTGCAGAGGGTATCGTTGCCGATAAGGGCTGGGATGCTACATTCCCCATACTTCTTAACATTGATAGCGAAGCAACCTACTTTATGGCTCTTAAGGATAACAACGTTGTTAAGAGCTACGCAATGGTTAGCGTTGAAAGAGTTCAGGATGCTGTAAGAAGTGAAGACGACGATAACCCCGACCTTGAAGCTTGTCTTAAAGCATACGTAAATAAAGTTAAAGCAAGTACAAAGAAGGTTCTTGAAATTAACTATAACGCAGTTCTTCCCGATGCAATCGGCGGTGAAGATTCAGGGAATGAAGCTGACAATAACGAAACACAGGCAAAAATTGAAAAAATCACAGGCGTTATCACTGATATCCGCCCTGTTGTTATAAACGGTAACAGCGTTTATTATATTGCTGTTGACGGTCAGGCAACCTACTATTCAATTTCTGCTGCAGATGACGAAACAGTTGTTATTCTTAACGTTGGTGATACAGTTAAGATTAGCTACAAAACAGCTGAAGGCAATATTATAGCTGCAAAATCAGTTGAAAGATAAGGTGTGGTAAAATGGATTGCATTTTTTGTAAAATAGCAAACGGTGAAATACCGTCAACAAAGGTTTACGAAGACGATACAGTTGTTGCCTTTAACGACCTTGAGCCTCAGGCACCTACTCATATTCTTGTGATACCTAAAAAGCATATAACCTCCGCTGCAGATATCAATGAAGAAAACAGTGGCGTAATTGCTCATATTTTTGAGGTTATCGCAAAAATTGCAAAAGACCAGAATATGTCTGACGGTTTCCGCGTTGTAAACAATTGCGGTGACAGTGCAGGGCAAACAGTTAAGCATATTCATTTCCATCTTATGTCCGGCAGAGATTTTACCTGGCCAGCAGGCTGATAAAGTGAAGTTGCAATAACAAAGGATAAATAAAATGAAAAGACCAATGTCCGTTTTGGGAATAACAGTTTTCGCAGTCTGTGTCGCATTTTCTTTATGTGGCATTAAGATTTTGACGCTTACTTTTATTCTCGGGGCATTGGTCTTGCTTTTATATTCAATAAAACCCTTAAAGCTTAGAAGTAAAATCATAATCCCTACAATATCCGTAGGTTTAATTATCAGTAGTCTTTTGTGCTTTGGCTTTTATAAAAATAAACTCGAGCCTTGTCTTAAGTACGACGGTACAATTACCGACGTGCAAGGTAAGGTTATCAGTGAGCCTATAAGCCGTGACGGATTCGTCAGTTTTACTTTAAAAACTGAATACGTAAATAACCGTAAATTTAATACGAAAATCGTTGTTAGAGTAGCCGAAGGCGAAGAAGAAATTCAGCTTTATGACGTTTTAAGCCTCTATAATTCTGCTATATCCGTTACTAAAAACGAAAAAAACAGATGCGACGTAACAAGCTTTTCTGACGGTGTTTTTCTGTTTGCTTCATCCGATGAATATTCTGTTTTAGGTGAAAGTGTTAAAACGCCTTATTACTATTGCATTAAATTGAAAAGCTTTGTTACCGAGAGAGTGTCGGAGTATTTAAAGCCTGACGAGGCGGGCTTTCTGAACGGTATGCTTTTCGGTGATAAATCGAAAATTGATAGCGATATAATGGCGGGTTTTCGTTATTCGGGAGTTGCACATCTTTTAGCGGTTTCTGGGCTTCATACAACTCTTTGGTGCGGGTTGATAGGGAGTATTTTAGGGCTTTTTGTAAAAGATAAAAGAAAAATAGGTGTGACGTGCATATTGTTTCTTTGTTCTTTTTGTGTAATAAGCGGATTTACCCCGTCAGTTTTGAGAGCATCGCTTATGTTGGGCGTAGTTTTTGTTGCACCATTTTTCAATAAAGAGCAGGATAGCCTTAATTCGTTAGGCTTTGCAGTTTTTATTATATCTTTAATAAATCCTTACGTGGTTATTTCGCCAAGCTTTTTACTGTCGGTTTCAGCTACTGTGGGAATTCTCTTTCTTAACAGTAAAGCAGAATTGATAACTAATTTAACAAAGAATATTAAAAATATTTATATTATGAAAGCGGTGAATTACATTACTTTATCAGTTGCGGTAAGTGGTGTAGCAGGTGTTTTCACATTGCCCGTTGCGGTATGGTTTTTCGGTAGCTTTAGCCTGCTTTCGCCTATAACGAATATTCTTTGCGTTAATGTTGCTTTCTACGGTATGATATCGGGTGCTGTTAGTGTGATTCTTTCTATAATTCCGTCTACTGTTGCTAACACTGTAACAATTATGGCCTTTAAATTTACAGAGCTTTTACTCGATATCGTTATAAATACCATTTCAAAAATTGCCGATATACGATTTTGCTCAATACATATTTTTAAAGAAAGTCTTATTGTTGCTATAGTTTTGTGTTTGGTTGTTGCAAGTATCGGTTTTCTCATTATGAAAATAAGGCACAGACGCTTTATACCCGTTATTTGCGGTGCTTTGTGCGTATGTATAACGGTTGTTTCCTTCGCGTTACCGATGACTGAAAAATTCGGTACGGAGGTTACCGTGCATAATTCAGGAAACGGTATGCTTGTTACTGTGAAATCGGGTCTTGAGTATATGCATTTTAATTTTTCTACTCAAACTACGGGCTTTGATTACGATAGAATGCCCGTTTCAACCTCTGAAAAAAGCAAATTGTTATACATCGGTAGCACGGATAGAGAAACCGATTATCTTTCGGAAGTGTATATTTCCAAATACAAACCCGAAACTACGGTGGTAACAAAATACGTTAAAGAAGCGTGGGATTATAATGAAAAAGAATTCCCTGAAAACACTATAATTTCTGATGAACATAAATTTAAAATGAATGATAAAATAGAGGTCACAACCGTTGACACGTATATACTAAGTTGTGCTATAATAGATATGCATGGCAAGAAGGTTACGTTGTTATATAGAGGGGATATTGAAACGGTAATTGACCGCTACGGTAAACCCGATATGCTCGTTACGACAAAGGCTGAATACAGCAGTTATGATAGTATAGCTACTGTTGTTATCAGTAGTGACTCTGAGATTATATTTGACAGACAGCTTTTAAAAATGAAAAGCAAAAATGAAAACGTTTACGTTACCGCTGAAAACGGTACGCTGACTATAAATTTAAGGGAGATTTAAAATGGCTTTTTTCAATGAAGATACTCTCAAAAAACAGATAAAATCGGGTGAGTTTTCGCGAGTTTATCTTATTTACGGTGACGAGGGCTATCTTAAACAGTTTTATGCAAATCAAATATGCAACAAAACAGTTGATAAAGATTTTGCTGACTTCAATTTGAAAAAACTTGAGGGCAAGGAAACCTCTTTAAATGAAATATACGATTGCGTTTCGTCATTTCCTATGATGGCGGAATATACTTGCACGTTAGTCAGAGATTATCCCTTAAATACGTTTGCAGGTGATAGAGGAAAATTTGACAGTGATTTTCAAGGGATGATAACCGATATACCCGAAAGCTCTGTGCTTGTTTTCTGGATGGACACAATTGCAGTTGACGAAAAGGATAAAAAATGGTCTGCCGTTATAAATCTTATTGACGGTGTTGGTGCTTGTGTAAAGCTTGATAAAAGGACACGTTCCGCACTTGAAAAACTCCTTGTTTCATCCGCCGCTAAAAAAGAATGTACTCTTTCAAGAGAAATGGCAGGGTATATAATTAACCTTGTTGGCGAGGATATGAGCACTCTTCAAAATGAATTAAACAAGGTTTGCTCTTATGCGGGCTCAGGCGAAATAACGAAAACGCATATCGACGATACTGTTATAGTAAGCGTTGAAGCAAAAATATTTGCTCTTTCGAGAATGATTGCAAAGGGCGAGGCGGATGTGGCTTTTGAAACTCTTTCCAATCTTTTTAAATTAAGAGAAGAGCCCGTTATGATTTTAGGCGTATTATCAAAGGCTTTTGCAGATATGTACAGAGTAAAGGCGGCAAAGGAAAAGGGCGTTTCTTATATGAATCTTGCAAACGTTTTCCCGAGTACTTATAAAGGAAGAGGCTTTTTACTTGATAATGCATCAAGAGACGGTGCAGGATATACCGTTCAACAGCTAAAGGAAGCGTTGCTTATTCTTTCCGATACTGACAGACGCCTTAAATCAACAGGCGAGGACCCTAAAACACTTTTTGAAGAACTTATATTAAGGTTGTTGAGAGTTTAATGATAAAAATTGACAGAGCAATTATTGTTGAGGGCAGATACGATAAAATAAAGCTTTCATCAATAATTGACGGTGTTATTATTGAAACCGAGGGGTTCGGTATATTTAATAACAAGGAAAAGCAAAAATTAATAAGACGTCTTGCAGAAACTAAAGGTCTTTTAATTCTTACGGATAGCGACTCCGCAGGGTTTAAAATACGCTCTTTTATAAGAGGTATTGTGCCAAATGAGCTTATTAAGCATGCCTACATTCCCGATATTTTCGGTAAAGAAAAACGGAAAACCGAGTTTTCAAAAGAGGGGAAATTAGGTGTTGAGGGCGTAAGACCCGAGATAATTATTGATGCACTTCAGAAAGCGGGTGTGCTTTACGAAGAGGTTTCAACGGAAGAAAGACGTGAAATAACTAAATTAGATTTATATGAAGACGGACTTTCGGGAAAAGAAAATAGCGACGCTTTGAGAAAAAAGCTTTTAAAGCATTTAGATTTGCCCGAAAGGCTTACCTCAAATGCACTTGTGCAAATATTAAATACGTTTCTTACCTATGAGGAATATAAAAAAGCAGTTGAAGAAATTAAGGGATAAAAATGGTTAATAAAAATGATGAATTTAAATTGAATATAACGGGGTATACCTCCGAGGGTGGCGGTGTAGGTCGCTTTGACGGACAAGCCATTTTCGTTGAGAATACTGCGGTTGGTGATGAAATTCTTTGCCACATTATAAAAGCAAAGAAAACGTATGCCATAGGAAAAGCTCTTAAGATTATAAAGCCCTCAAAAAGCCGTATTGAGCCTGAATGTGAAGCCTTTAAAATGTGCGGCGGTTGCTCTTTTGCTCATATTACTTACGAGGAAGAGTTAAAATTAAAAGCACAAAAGGTAAAGGATGCTTTTGAAAGAATAGGCGGTCTTTCACCCGAATTTGAAGAAATTATTTCATCACCCGAAATTACAAGATACAGAAATAAAGCACAATACCCCGTAAGACGAGAAAACGGGATTTTAAATATCGGCTTTTATGCTAAAAAAAGCCACCGTGTTATTGACGGTGGTGACTGCCTTTTACAACCTGTTGAGTTTACAGAGATTATTGAAATATTCAGAAAATGGATAAATGAAAATAATATTACCGTTTACAGCGAAACAACCAACATTGGTCTTTTAAGACATATTTATTTGAGAAAAGCCTTTGCGACGGGTGAAATAATGGCTTGTGCCGTAATAAACGGTAAAAGCTTACCTGAAAGTGATAAGCTTATTGAAAAATTAAAAGAAATACAAGGGTTTAAAACTCTTGTTGTAAATATAAACAGAGAAAGCACTAATGTTGTTTTAGGTGAAACTTGCGAAGCAATTTACGGCGAAGGGTATATTGAAGATATTCTTTGCGGTGTAAAAATTAAAATTTCACCACTTTCTTTTTATCAGGTGAATAGGGCCGGTGCAGAGCTTCTTTATAAAAAGGCGGCAGATTATGCCGAAGCAAAGGGCAACGTGCTTGATTTGTATTGCGGTACAGGCACAATCGGTCTTTCGATGGCGAAAAATGTGGATTCTCTCATAGGTGTTGAGATTATCCCCGAGGCTATTGAAGATGCAAAAATAAACGCAAAGCTTAACGGTATTGAAAACGCAAGATTTATTTGCGGTGACGCAAGTGAAGCGGCAAGGAAATTAAGTGAAGAGAATATCACTGTCAATACAATTATTCTTGACCCACCGAGAAAGGGTTGTGCGGAAGAACTTTTAAAAACTGTTGCGGATATGAACCCCGAAAGAATAGTTTACGTTTCCTGCGACCCTGCAACACTTGCAAGAGATTGTGCAAGACTTGATGCACTGGGTTATAAAGCAGAAAAGGTAACACCGGTTGATATGTTTCCAAGAACAGCACATGTGGAAAGTGTGTGTTTGTTGTGGAAGAGTTGAAAATGATTTTGTAAAAGAGGAGGCACCCATTATGAAATGTCCGATTTGTTCGAAAGAAATGCTGTTTGGATATTTTAACGATGCTCGAAGTCCTGTTCAATGGATACCAAATGGAAAAAAGTCACCGTTTTTTAATTACACAACTGCTAAAGACGGTGTAAGGTTATATAATAAGTTTTCTATGCTTAAGGGGTATACTGCTGAAGCGTATTATTGCGACAACTGTCATATTGTTATTGCTAATACTGAAAAATAAACGAATTTTATCAAATTTGTTTATAGTTATCCGCGTATAATCCCTCAACTCTATGCTCCATAGGTTGATTATTTGGTAGTTGTTGATTTAGAATTAAGGCGAAAGGAGTGGTTTTATGGATGCTCAGAAAATCGGAGAATTCATTAAAGAACAAAGAAAGCTCAAGTGCCTTACTCAAAAAGAATTAGCAGATAAAATTAACTGCACCGATAAAGCTGTTTCAAGATGGGAGACGGGTAGGGGAATACCTGAAATTTCTATGCTTTTACCTCTTTCAAAGATTCTTGAAGTCAGCGTTAACGAGCTTCTTTCAGGTGAAAAAATTGAAGAAGAAAAGCTTCTTGAAAAAACAGAAGAGGTTATAATTGAAACAATAACCGAAAATAACAAAAAGCAAGGCAACCTGAAAACATTCATATTCGCTCTTGTTTGCATACTTGAATTTATGGTGGTTTACGTAACACCTGCAACCGCACAGCCGGGTGATGAAATGGGAGTAATATTTTTCTTGTTCCTCGGTACAATGGTTGTATCTTTTATTTTAGGCTTAACACCGCTTTCGTTTAAAATGAAAGCTCTTTTTGCAATAGTTGTAACGGGTCTTTTTGTCCCGTCTGTGTTTATATTGCCGTTTTACGTAGTTGATTTTGAAATGTTTGCAATATATGTTCCGTTGCTTCTTGCAATAACATTTGGTTTTATGGCTCTTGGGACAGGTGTAAATATGGTTGTTTGTTTTGCTATGAAAAAACTGAAAAGGTGAGCTTATGTTCAGAGAAATGAGAAGGTTTAAACAAGCCTTAACTGAAAATGAATGTATTGATATTTTGAATAATAACACTAACGGTGTTCTTGCTGTTTCAGGTGATGACGAATATCCTTATGCAGTTCCGTTAAGCTATGCTTATTGCGACGGTTGTATTTATTTTCATTCCGCTTCAGAGGGCCACAAAATCGACAGTATAAAAAGAAACGACAAAGCCTCATTTTGTGTCGTAGCAGAGGATAATATCGTTCCTGAAAAATTTACTACGTATTTTAAAAGCGTAATTGCTTTCGGTAGGGTAGAGTTAATTGAAGATGAGAAAGAAAAAATAAATGCTCTTATTCTTCTATCAAAAAAATATTCACCTGAAGAAAGCCAAGAAAGCACTAAAAAAGAAATAGACGGCTCGTTAAATAGAGTGAAGATTTTGAAGTTTAATATTGAGCATTTAAGCGGAAAATGTGCAATAGAAATATTGAAGAAATAAAAGGTTATAAAAATTCACCCCGTACAGATTTCATGAATCTGTACGGGGTGAAAATGTTTGTTATATGTTTTTTATTTGAGTTTTGCTTTTACGATTTCTTCTGCTGCGTTAAGAGCATCAGAAATCTTTGTGATATCCTTACCGCCTGCCATAGCTGTGTCGGGCTTACCGCCACCTGCACCGCCTGCGATAGTTGCAACCTCTCTTACGATATTACCTGCGTGAGCACCGTTTGCGATAGCTTCTTTTCCGCAGTAGCAAATGAATGAGCAAGTGCCTTTTGCTTCCTGTTTACCTGCGAAAACAACAACGATATCGTCGCCCTTATCCTTTGCAGAGTCGACCATTGAACGAAGCGCATTAGCATCAGCTTCACCTAAATCAGCTGTGATAAGCTTAACTGCACCTAAATCCTTAACGTTGTCGAAAAGCTCGCCTGCTTTAGCTTTTGCAATTTCTGCTTTAAGCTCGTTAAGCTCTTTTTCTTTATCCTTAAGCTCTTGCGCAACTGCTGCTGCTTTCTTAGCAAGTTCAGCAACGTTTGCTAATTTAAGTGCTGCCGCAGTATCGTGGATGAGCTTTTCGTGTTTATCAATCTGGTTGATAACACCAAGACCTGTTACACCTTCAATTCTTCTTACGCCTGCTGCAACTGAGCTTTCAGAAATAATTCTGAAAAGACCGATGTTACCTGTGTTTGAAACGTGAGTACCACCGCAAAGCTCTGTTGAGAAATCACCTGCAGAAACAACTCTTACAGTATCACCGTATTTCTCACCGAAAAGTGCCATAGCACCTTTTTTCTTTGCATCTTCAATGCTCATTTCTTCAGTAACAACGGGTGCACCTGAAAGAATGATTTCGTTTACTCTGTTTTCGATTTTAATAATTTCTTCTGCAGTAAGAGCAGAGAAGTGTGAGAAGTCGAAACGTACTGCGTTTTCGTTTACAAGCTGACCTGCCTGCTCAACATGAGTGCCGAGAGCTTCTCTGAGTGCTGCCTGAAGAAGGTGAGCAGACGTATGGTTTCTCATAATTGCCTGACGGCGAGCTTTATCAACTGTGCCTGTAACAACGTCACCTACGTTGATTGCATCACCGTCTGTAAGTGTACCGTGATGAAGGATAATTCCCTCGGCAGTTTTTGTTGTGTTGGTAACTGTGAAGGTGCTGCCGTTTACTGTGATAACACCTGTGTCACCAACCTGACCACCGCTTTCTGCATAGAAAGCAGAGTTGTCAAGAACGATTATAGCATCTGTATCAATACCGATAAAATCAACCTTTTCACCGTTTGCAGCAATAGCAAGAACTTTTCCTTCACACTCTGTAGCACTATAGCCGGTAAAGCTTGTAGCACCGCATTCCTTGAATGAAATATCGGATGATTTCCAACCCTCTGTACCTGCAACCTTACGGGAGGATTTTGCAAGAGCTTTAGCGTCTGCAAGATGTTTTTCAAATTCTTCGTTATCTACGGTATAACCGTTTTCTTCTGCAATTTCACGTGTTAAGTCAATAGGGAAGCCGTAAGTATCCTGAAGCTTGAAAGCATCTGCACCTGAAAGAACTTTACCTTCAGTTTTCTTAATCATGTCGTTAAGAAGCTCAAGACCGCTATCAATGGTTTTGTAGAAGCTGTTTTCTTCCATTGAGATAACTTTGATAATATAATCTTGTTTTTCGCGAAGACCGGGATAAGCACTTTCGTTTTCTTTAATAACAGTTTCGCAAACTTCTGCAAGAAATGGTCTGTCGATACCTAAAAGTCTGCCGTGACGTGCAGCTCTTCTGAGAAGTCGACGAAGAACGTAGCCTCTGCCAACGTTTGAGGGTATAACACCGTCACCAATCATAAAGGTTGTTGAACGGATATGGTCGGTAATAACACGAAGAGAAATGTCGCTCTTTTCGTGTTCGTGGTATTTAACGCCTGCAATTTCCATTATGTGCTTCATAATGTTCTGTACTGTGTCAACCTCGAAAATGTTGTTGACGTCCTGAGCAATGCAAGCAAGTCTTTCAAGTCCCATACCCGTATCAATGTTAGGATTTGCAAGAGGTGTATAGTTGTTTTTACCATCATTTTCAAACTGAGTGAAAACAAGATTCCAAAATTCAACGTATCGATCGCATTCGCAACCAACCTTACAATCAGGGCTGCCACAACCGTATTTTTCACCGCGGTCATAGTAGAGCTCAGAACAAGGACCGCAAGGACCTTGGCCGTGCTCCCAGAAGTTATCCTCTTTACCGAATCTCACCATATGGTCAGGCTTTACGCCAACCTCTTTAGTCCAGATATCGTAAGCCTCGTCGTCATCAAGATAAACGCTGCAGTAAATTTTGTCGGGGTCCATTTCCATAACCTCTGTACAGAATTCCCAAGCCCACGGAATAACCTCTTTTTTGAAGTAATCGCCAAAAGAGAAGTTACCGAGCATTTCGAAATACGTTCCGTGACGAGCTGTGATACCAACTCTTTCAATATCGGGAGTACGAATACATTTCTGGCAAGTTGTAACTCTCTTTCTTGGGGGCGTTTCTTCACCTGTGAAATATTTTTTCATAGGCGTCATACCTGCGTTGATAAGGAGAATACTCTTATCGCCCTGAGGTACAAGTGAGAAGCTGGCGAGTCTTAAATCGTCTTTGCTTTCAAAGAATTTAAGGTATTTTTCTCTTAATTCGTTAAGACCGGTCCATTCCATTAAAATCACGTCCTTAATAAAAATAAAGATTTTTGACAAAATAAAAAAGCACGTTTGCAACACGGGACGGCTCTCAGCCGCGGTACCACCCGAATTGTGCAAAACGCACCACTCATAATATCGGTTAACGCCCGAAAAACGCGCTGTTTTCAGCGGGGCTCCGCAAGTAGCAAATTTAAAGAGGTCAAAAAGCTTTCACCAACCGCTTTCTCTCTGAATGACTTATCAGTAAATCATCTTGCTTCATAGCCAAGGATTATATACATATAGTATTATATTCAAATTTGGGATAAAGTCAAGAGGGAAATTTAAATAGCCTCTTGACATATTGAAATTAAGATGTTATAATTCACAACTGTTGTGGAATGTCCACATGAATTTTCCTTGCTCTTAAATACATCTATAAGAGCCGGAGCCCATAAGGAGGTGCAAACGATGTTAAACAGTTACGAAACAATTATTGTCTACTCACTTAAAAACGGTGAAGAGGCTGCAAAAGAGCTTGCTGCTAAATTCCAGGCAATGATGGCTGAGAACGGTACTGTAGACAGCGTTGACGAGTGGGGTAAGCGTAAGCTTGCATATCTCATCAACGATGAAGACTGCGGTTACTACGTTCTTTATAATCACACTTGTGATGCTGATTATCCGGCAGAGCTTAGCCGTGTTCTCAGAATTACAGACGGTGTTCTTCGTTCATTAGTTATTAAAAAATAAGAGGTGTGAAAGATGCTTAATTGTGCAGTTATAATGGGTAGACTTACAGCTGATCCCGAGCTTCGCCAGACTCCTTCAGGTGTTGCTGTTACAAGATTTACAGTTGCGGTTGAACGTAGCTTTGTAAAAGCAGGTGAAGAAAGAAAAGCTGACTTTATTAATGTTGTTGCATGGAGACAGACAGCAGAGTTCGTTTCAAGATATTTTTCAAAAGGCTCTATGATTGCTGTTCAGGGTGCTATTCAGACAGGCTCTTACGAAAAAGACGGCGTTAAACGTTCAACCTTTGAAATTGTTGCCGACAACGTAAGCTTCTGCGGTTCAAAAAGCGAATCAGGCACAAGCGGTGCTCCCAGAACTCCCGTTGCAGCTGCTCCGTCTTTCTCAAACGGCAGTGCAGATGATTTCGCAGCAATGGCTGACGATGACGATCTGCCGTTCTGATTCTAACAGGAGGTAAATTTACAATGGCATACGATAAAAATGATCGCCGCCCCAACAAAAGAGGCCGCAAAAAAGTTTGCGCTTTCTGTGTTGAGAAGGTAGAAACAATCGACTACAAAGATACAGCAAAGCTCGGTCGTTACACATCAGATAGAGCTAAGATTCTTCCTCGCCGTGTAACAGGTACTTGTGCTTATCATCAGAGAGAGCTTACAACAGCTATCAAGAGAGCAAGACATATCGCTCTTCTTCCCTACACAGCAGACTAATCTTTTTGCGCTTAGCACATCATATTTGCGATTTATATGCCCAAACTCGCGTACCTTTGTACGCTTCGGGGCATCAAAATCACAAATCTGACGCACTAATCACAAAAATATACAGAGGTTCGCAAGAGCCTCTGTTTTTTATTTTCATAATTGTTTTGAAAATGTATAAAATGTTAAAATAAGATTACAATTTTATAAAAAACTTGTATATCGGTTTTTATTGTGATATTATACCAATACTAAAACAAAAGGAATTGTTACGATGAAAAAATCTAAGCAAACTATGTTTTCAATTGTGTTTTTGCTGATTGTGCATACAATTTTATGCGATATATATAATTACACTTATTTTTCTAATGAATTCGATTTTGCAGGAAGGTTTACCGGTGTTGTTTATTGGGCGATTTTAATCGGTACGTTTCTTGCGGGGCCGTTTGTTTATTATGTTGCAGGCAGACTTCGCAAGAATAAGGGCGATAAAAAGCTTACAGTAAAGCTTGTTTTTATAATCAATATTTTGGTTACGGTATTTGGAGTTGCATCGTTTTTTAACGAGCAATGGCTCGATATTTACAGAATAATAAATGCACCGTCATATCTTTATTATTCATTGTTTTCAGATGCGGTTATGTACGTAGCAGTGCCCGCAATGGTTGTTTCAAGTATATTCCCTGCAATCTTCTTTAAAATCGGTTACCTCAACAAGCCAAGAACAAATAACGAAATAACTATGGATGAGGTTGAGAAAAAAGGTAAAGAAGAAAAAACGTTGTAATTTAATAATGAAAGAAAAAATCCGACAGTAACTTGATTGCTTCAGTTACTGTCGGTTGTTTTAATTTAATATTGTTAAATTGTACCGTCAAAAAAGGCATCTTTAAACCATACGTCTTTTACTTCAAATTCCTTGCCGTTGAGGTAATTAAGAATACCAGCATCGGTTTTAAAATCAAAGGCTAATTTATATGAATAAAGAAATTGCTTTTTATATCCGCCGAATTGTTTGTTTTGAGCATTCGTGCCGTATTTTCCGTCACCTAAAAGGGGCGTACCTAAATGAGAGAAGGTAGCTCTGATTTGGTGTGTTCTTCCTGTAAGCAGCTCAACCTCTAAAAGTGAAAGTCCGTTTTTAAACCCGAGCACGTTGTATTTAGTTGAAATGTGCTTTGATTTATCGGTAGCCTTATCGCTTATATAGACTTTATTTTGCTTTTCGTTTTTTTCAAGGTAGCCCTCAACAAGACCGCTATTGCTTTTGAGCTTTCCTATAACTACGCACAAATAAAGTTTGTGAAGTTCTCTGTTTTTTAGTTTTTCGTTTAGAATACGTAAGCTTTCGGCATTTTTTGCGGCAATAATGATTCCAGAAGTGTTTCTGTCAATTCTGTTTACAAGTGCGGGAGCGAATGAGGCTTCCTCGTCGGGCTTATAATTGCCTTTTTCGTAAAGATAACGTTTAATTCTTGTTATTGCGGTATCGGTATAATTATCTTCATCGGGATGAGATAAAATTCCTGTAGGCTTATCAACGAGAATTATGTTTTCGTCTTCGTATACGATGTTTAAGTTTTTGCCTGCACTCAAAAAATCGTATTTCGGCTTTGCTTTTTCAAAAAACTCGTCGTTGATGTACATTGAAACGACATCATTTTCATTAAGCTTATATGAAATATCAGAACGTTTACCGTTGACTTTTATTCTTTTACTTCTTATATACTTGTACATAAGCGATTTAGGGAGTAGGGGTACGGATTTTGTGATGTATTTATCTAACCTCTGCCCTGAATCGTTTTTATTTATTGTAAATTCTTTCACTTGTTTTTCAACTCCGCAGCAATTTTCTCAAGTTTTTTAAACCTTCTGCTTACTGCAGAACGTGAAAGCTCAGGATTCATAAGCTTGCCTAACTCATCAAGAGAAACGTCGGGATTTTCAAGTCGTAAGGAACATAGCTCGGCAAGGTCCTCGGTCATATCGTCAAGCTTTATTTTTTCAAGAATTTCTTCAATAAGCGCGACCTGCTTAAGCCCCGCCTCAATTGAACGGCTCATATTAGCAGATTCAAAATTTGTTCGCCTGTTAATCTGGTTTTTAATATCCTTCATAGCACGGGCTTGCATAACTTCCATAAAAGCATTGTTAGCTCCCATAGTGCCGATATAATCTTCAACGGATTCTGCATCCTTGCTATAAATAACATAGCTATTGCCTCGGATTATCTGTTTTGCCTTAAGACCTAAATCGTCGATGATTTGCATTAAATCTGCACAAAGTTTTGCTTTTTGAACGTTGAATTCAATGTGGTATTCTTTGTTTGGGTCAGTAACGCTTCCGCAAACAAGGAAAGCACCTCTCAATAATGCTCTTGAACAACAATCATTATTTGTTTGCTCAAGATTTGAAAGGTTAATTCGTAACGAAAGCTCCTTACCCGTATAGCCGAAATATTCTAAAACTTTAATTCGTTCGGCTTTTGTAGGGATAAGTATTTTATAATTCCCCGCATTTGTACAAGTCATACTAGGTGTCACACCTGTAAGGTCACGTATGCTTGAGCAATAATGCTCGGCTACAGACTGGAACTCTGTCATTAAAGATATTTCGCTCAATGAAAATGAACGACCAAATAAAAGCATACCGAAAGCCTCCGCCTTGTAGCAACAGGCGGAGGAAATGTTTTGTGAAAGTTCTTTTTTTACATCCGATGAGAAAGACATATTTACCTCAATATAATAACTTCCGGTTCTAACGTAACACCGGTATTTGTTTTAACTGTTTTTTCAATATGAGCCATAAGATCAAGGATATCCTGAGCGGTTGCACCGCCTTTGTTTATAACAAAGCCTGCGTGCTTTTCGCTGACCTGAGCACCGCCTATTGAAAAGCCCTTCAAGTTGCACTGCTCTATGAGTGCACCTGCAAAATGACCTTCGGGTCTTTTAAAGGTGCTACCTGCACTTGGGTATTCTAACGGTTGCTTGCTTTTTCTTCTTGAAAGGAAATCATCCATTGCAGCTTTTATATCATCTTTATCTGCTTTTTGGAGCTTTATTTTTGCAGAAACGATAATGCAACCGTTGCTTTTGTAAATAGAATGTCTGTATGAAAGATGTGCTTGACTTGCATTTATTGTTTCAAGCTTTAAATCGGGCGTGATGTGGGTTATTTCTGTTATAACGTCTTTAACCTCACCGCCATAAGCACCGGCATTCATAAATATAGCACCGCCACAGGTACCGGGTATACCGTAGGCAAATTCAAGGCCTGAAAGAGAATTCTCTAAAGCAAATTTGCAAAGAGTAACCATTTTCGTACCTGCGGAGCAAAGGATTGTTTCATCATCAACGAGAGAAAGCTCGCTCATAGCATCGCTGATTTTTATAACAGCTTTATCAAGACCGCAATCAAGAGCTAAAAGATTTGTTCCGTTACCTATAACTGTATACGGAATACTATTAGCTTTAATGAATTCGAGTATTTCTATGAGCTGATTAGTTGAGCAGGGTTCAACTAAAATGGGGCAAGCACCGCCTGTTTTGAAAGAGGTATGGTTGCAAAGAGACTCGTTTAACGTTGCTTTGCAACCTATTTCTAAAGCTTTGTTATATAGTGTTATATAAATAGTTTCGGGGTTTATATTAATCACCGTCATTCATTATTCATCAAGTAATGCTGCACCGATAATACCTGCGTCATTGCCTAATTCAGCAGGAAGAATAGCAGCCTGTTTGTCAGCATATACGCTGTAACGCTCAGCTTTAACTATATCACGGATAGGCTTAAGAATTTTTTCTCCCTGACCGCTGATACCGCCACCGATACAAACTGCTTCGGGCTGAAGAGCATTGATAACGTTTGCAAGACCTATAGCAACGTAGTAAAGATATTTGTCAACAACTGCTTTTGCAATAACGTCTCCCTTGTCAAGAGCATCGAAAATTGATTTACCGTCAACTTTGTTAAGGTCACCCTCGCAGGTTTCCCAAAGAAGGCTGTCTCTGTTGCCTTCCATAGCTTCTACTGCCTGAGAAATAAGTGCGGTAGCAGAAGCATATTTTTCCCAACAACCCTTTCTGCCACAGTTGCAGGGAATACCGTCAACGTTAATAACCATATGACCCATTTCACCACCGCAGAAGTTGCTGCCGCGATAAATTTTACCGTCGATGATAATACCGCTGCCAACACCTGTACCAAGGGTAATAGCAACAAAGTTTTTAACACCGTTACCGCAGCCTGCAACTGCTTCGCCGAGAGCTGCAGCATTGGCATCGTTTTCAAGGTATACAGGTTTATTTAATCTTTCTTCAAGCATCTGCTTTGCAGGTACGTTGTGGAATTTAAGATTGTTTGAGAATTCAATAGCGCCTGTATCTTTGTTAACAGAGCCGGGAGTACCGATACCGACTGAAACAATATCATCATAAGAAATTCCTGCTTCAGCAACTGCCATATCAACCGCTTCTTTAATAGAGTCGAAAATTTCTTCAGCAGGGCGGGGAGCACGTGTTTTTACTTTGCCTCTGCCGATAATTTTATAATTTTCGTCAATAACACCTGTAGCGATATTTGTACCGCCTAAATCAACACCAATTCTGTACATAATAAAAACTCCTTAATGTTTAATATTGATATAATGAGGACACCCTCGTTAATTCCATGCATCTACTTCTTTAGGCTGAACGTCGGGGTCTTCCATACCCAACTGTTGCATAAGCTCTCTTGCAGCGTTGTAGCCCATTTTTTTCTGACGGTTATTCATAGCGGCAATTTCAATAATAATCGCTAAATTTCTACCGGGCTTAACGGGAACTGTTGTAGAAGGAACTTTTATACCTAATATAGAAATGTATTCATCCTCAAGACCTAAACGGTCATAAGCTTTTTGGCTGTCCCACTGCTCTAACTGAATAACCATATCGATTTTTTCAGTAAGCTTAACCGAGCCTATACCGAAAATGTTTCTTGCGTTTACGATACCGATACCGCGAAGCTCAATGAAGTGGCGGATGTTATCGGGGGAGGAGCCTATAAGAGTTTTAGAAGAAACCTTCTTGATTTCAACGGCATCGTCTGCTATTAAACGATGACCTCTCTTGATAAGCTCAACGGCAGTTTCACTTTTACCTGCACCGCTGTCACCTAAAATAAGAATACCTTCACCGTAAACCTCAACCATAACACCGTGACGTGTGATGCGTTCTGCAAGCTCTGTTCCAAGGTACGAAATAATCGTTGCCATAATCTCTGACGTGGGAACAGGGGAGCGTAAAAGAGGTACTTCATGCTTCTTTGCGTATTCGAGCATAAGGGGAGAAGCATCTAAACCGTGGGTAACAATTGCTGCGGGCGGTTTTAAGCTGAAAAAGAAATCAAGCCTTTCTCTTGCTATTGCTTCATCAAGCTCTTGAAGATAGCTTGTTTCAGCAAGACCAATGAATTCAATTCTTTCTTTATCAAAATATTTATCGTAACCGCTGGCAAATAAAAGACCGGGACGGTTAACCTCCTGAGAACGAACTACAAGTTCTTTTGCAGGTTTATTGGGAAGATATAAAACTTCAAAGGAGTGTGCTTTGATTATTTTATCAAGCTGAACAGAATAATTGCCGTTCAAAAGAATCCCTCCATATATATTATTGTATATCAAATCACATTATAGAACAAAAAATCACATATGCCAATAGTATTTTTAAAAAAAGTTTATTTACAGGTGATTTTTTGAAAATATAGCTTGTTTGCTTCGTTTGCAATATTTATAAAAAACTGTTGACAATTAAAAAAGGGCGTGCTATAATGTCATCACCTCTCAAAAGAGGGTTCTTTTTTTGTGCCCTGATTTTAGCACAAAGAAAACCTCTCGGCAAGCGATGGGATACGCCCTTTGCACCGAGGCGAGAGGGAGGCTAATCAAAAGATGGAGGTGCCGTTATGAGAGTTAAAATCACACTTTCCTGCACAGAATGTAAACAGCGTAATTACAACACTATGAAGGAAAAGAAAAACAACCCCGACAGGTTGGAGATGAAAAAGTACTGCAGATTCTGCAAGAAACACA
>JAZROI010000100.1:0-10154 GCA_045648585.1 Acutalibacteraceae bacterium | reverse complement strand
TGTATGGGCTACGAAATTGCAGGTGCTCTCGGCTCAAAAATGGCAGAACCTGACAAGGAAGTTTATGCCTTCTGCGGTGACGGTAGCTATTTAATGCTTCACAGTGAGCTTGTAACCTCAATTCAGGAAAACAAGAAAATCAACGTTCTTTTATTTGATAACGCAGGCTTCGGTTGTATTAACAATCTTCAGATGTCAAACGGTATCGGTAACCTTGCAACAGAATTCCGTAAGCGTGATGAAAACGGAAATCTTTTAGGCGATTTAATGCCCATTGATTTTGCTATGAATGCAGCCGCTTACGGCGCAAAGACGTATACCGCTAAAACTCTTGAAGAGCTTGAAGCAGCACTTATTGACAGTAAAAAGCAAAACGTTTCTACGTTAATTGATATCAAAGTATTACCAAAATCTATGACAGACGGTTACGGTGCTTGGTGGCACGTTGGTATTGCTTCAACATCAGAAAAAGAAGCAGTTAACTCTGCTTATAAAAATAAAGAAGAAAATCTTAGAAAAGCGAGGAAGTTCTAATGCTTGACAAAAACAAAGTAAAACTCGGTATTGCTCCTATCGCATGGACAAATGACGATATGCCGGACCTTGGAGCAGAAAACACTTTTGAGCAGTGCATTTCTGAAATGGCACTTGCAGGCTTTACTGGTTGTGAAGTTGGTAACAAATACCCTAAGGATACAAAGGTGCTTAAAAAAGCTCTTGACCTTCGCGGTATGCAGATTTGTAACGCTTGGTTTTCAACCTTTTTAACAACTAAACCTTACGAAGAAACAGAAAAAGAATTTATCAAGCACATTACCTTCCTCAAGGAAATGGGTGCAAAGGTTGTTGGTATTTCCGAGCAGGGCCACTCAATTCAGGGTACAGATCTTTCAATTTTTGATGATAAATACGTTATGAATGATGAAGAATGGGAGCTCCTTTGCACAGGCGTTAATAAGCTTGGTAAGGTTGCAAAGGATATGGGTATTACCCTCACCTTCCATCATCATATGGGTACAGTTGTTCAAACTGCTGCTGAGATTGACAGACTTATGGAAAACACAGACCCTGAACTTTTCAATCTCCTCTTTGACTCCGGTCACCTTGCATATTGCGGTGAAGATTATATGTACATACTTAAAAAATACGTTAACCGCATTAAGCACGTTCACCTTAAGGATATCCGTCCTGACGTTATTGCAGACGTTAAAGCAAAGGGCGAAAGCTTCCTTCAGGGTGTAAGAAAAGGTACTTTTACAGTTCCCGGTGACGGTGTGATTGATTTTGAACCCATTTTCGAAGTACTTGCAGAAAACAATTACGAAGGTTACGTTCTTGTTGAAGCAGAGCAAGACCCTGCAATAGCTAACCCCTTCGAATATGCAGTAAAAGCAAGAAAATATATAGCTGAAAAAGCAGGATTATAAGAAAGGTGAATTTAAATGTCTGTAGAAAAACTTAAATATTTTTGCAACGGTAAATTCGTTGAATCAAAAACTGATGTTTGGTATGACCTTCATAATCCGAGCACAGGTGAAATAACAGGCTATGCCCCCTGTTGTACAAACGAGGAGGTTCTTGAAGCTGTTGAAGCTGCTAAAGCTGCTTATCCCGGTTGGAGAGCAACTCCCGCAGTAAAGAGAGCTCAGATTCTTTATAACGTTAGAAATCTTCTTATTGAACATATGGAAGAGCTTACAAGAATCGTTGCTGAAGAGAACGGCAAAGTATGGAGCGAAGCTGAAGGTGATGTTCTTAAAGCTAAAGAAGGCACAGAACTTGCAACTCAGGTTCCCTCTCTTATGATGGGCGAAAGCATGATGGACGCTTCAACAGGCTTCGATACAGTTAAGTATCGCGAACCGATGGGCGTATTCGCAGGTATCGTTCCCGTTAACTTCCCTGCTATGATTCCTTTCGGTTGGATGACTCCTACTTGCGTTGCTTGCGGTAACACAATCGTTCTCAAGGCTGCATCATTTACTCCTCGAACTGCTTTAAGAATTGCAGAGCTTTACAAGGAAGCAGGTATGCCTGACGGTGTTGTTAACGTTATCACCTGCTCAAGAAATGAAATAAACACTCTTCTTGACCACCCCGATATCAAAGGTATTACCTTCGTTGGCTCAACACCCGTCGGCAAAATCGTTTATGAAAGAGCTGCTAAAGCTGGCAAACGCGTTCAGGCACTTTGTCAGGCTAAAAACCACGCTCTTATTCTTGAAGATGCTCCTATCGAAAGAACAGTTGCAGGTATCATTAACTCTGCTTACGGTTGTGCAGGTCAGAGATGTATGGCTCTTTCAGCTTGCGTTGTTCAGGAATCTATCGCTGATGAATTTGTTGCTGAATTAAAGAAACAGGCTTCTCAGATTAAGCTTGGTGCATCAGTTGATAAAACATCTAAATTAGGCCCGATTACATACAAAAAGCATTATGACGAGGTTGTTGCTGACATCGAAAAGGGTGTTAAAGAAGGTGCAACACTTGTTCTTGACGGTAGAAACCCCGTTCTTCCCGATGAGCTTAAAGGCGGTTATTTCGTAGGTCCTACAATCTTTGATAACGTTACAGACGAAATGACTATCGGCAGAGATGAGGTGTTTGGACCCGTTCTTTGCGTTAAGCGTGTTAAAGACTTTAACGAAGGTCTTAAGGTTATGAACGCTAACCCCTATGCAAACGGCTCTGTTATCTTCACACAGAACGGTCACTATGCACGTGAATTCACACGTCATACAGACGGCGGTATGGTTGGTGTTAACGTTGGTATCCCCGTACCGATTGGCTTCTTCCCCTTTGCAGGTCATAAGGATTCTTTCTTCGGCGATCTTCACTGTCTTGGTAAAGATGCTTACAGATTCTTTACTGAAAGCAAATGTGTAACAACACGTTGGTTTGATGAAGATGAAATGAAGAAAAAAGAAGTTTCTACTTGGGACGGCACTATCTAATTGAATAAAAGTAATTTTGAAAGGAACAATAAATATGCTTAACATTGGTATTATCGGTGCAGGCCGAATCGGTAAGGTTCACCTTGAATCAATTTCTTATCACGTAAAAAATGCTACTGTAACTGCTATTGCAGACCCCTTTATGAATGACGAAACAAAAGCATTCTGCGAGGGCTTCGGCGTTGAAAAAATCTACACAGATTACAAAAAGATTATTGAAGACGAAACAATTGATGCAGTTCTTGTTTGCTCTTCAACAGATACTCACGCTCCTATTTCTATCGAAGCTATTAATGCAGGCAAACACGTATTCTGTGAAAAGCCTCTTGCAAACACAGTTGATAAAATCCTTGAAATTGCTGATGCGCTTAAAGCTCACCCCGAGGTTAAATTCCAGGTTGGCTTTAACCGTCGTTTCGACCACAACTTTGCTGCAGTCAGAAAAGCTTATGACGAAGGCAAAATCGGTGACGCACAGATTCTTAAAATCACATCTCGCGACCCTCAGGCTCCACCCGTTGGTTACTGTGCGGCAAGTATCTTCCTTGATATGACAATTCACGATTTTGATATGGCTTGCTTCCTTACAAACAGCGATGTTGAAGAGCTCTACGTTTATGCTGATGCTCTTATTAACCCCGGCATTCGTGAATACGGCGATTTTGACACAGCCATCATTTCAATGAAGATGGAAAACGGTGCTCTTGCAGTTATTGACAACTCTCGTCAGGCTATGTACGGCTACGATCAGAGAGCAGAGCTTTTCGGCTCAAAGGGTATGGTTGCAACTACAAACGATACACTCTCAACTGCAGTTATTTCTGATGCTAACGGCGTTACAGGTGAAAAGCCCCTTTATTTCTTCCTTGAGAGATACATGGGCTCATTCTCAGAAGAAGTTAGACAGTTCGTTGATTGCTGTATTAACGATAAAGAAACACCTGTTGGTATCCATGCAGGTCTTCAGTCTGTTAAAATCGCTCTTGCTGCTGAAAAATCAGCTAATGAAGGCAGACCCGTAAAACTTTCGGAGATTAAGTAAAATGTCAGAAAAAAACTATGATGTAATAGTTATTGGTGCAGGTTGTGGCGGTCTTACCGCCGCAGCTTGCATTGCAAAAGAAGGTAAAAAGGTTTTAATATTAGAACATCATAATGCTCCCGGCGGCTTTGCTTCAAGCTTTGTAAGGGGTAGATTTGAATTTGACGTTTCCTTACATCAGCTTTGTGGTTTTACTGATACCGCAGGGCTTGGTGACACACGCAAAATTTTTGATTACCTTGATATAAGCGATAAAATTAAATGGACCAAGGTTCCCGATTGCTACCGTTTAATATCAAAGAGAAGCTTTGATTCAACTGTAGACGTTACGATGCCCGTAGGTGTTGATGAATTTATTAACGCCTTGGAAAATTACGTACCCGGTAGTAAACCTTCTGTAACCCGCCTATTCAAATTAGCGGAAGAAATTGAAGCTTCCACACAGTATTTTTCAGATTTTGACAGTAAAATCACACTTAAAGCATTACGAAAAATTTTAAAAGAGCATGGCAATTTTATCAGAACCGCCCCCTACTCTGTAAACGAAGTGTTTAATGCACTTAAAATCCCTCAGGAAGCCCAGGATGTTCTAAACGCATATTGGATGTACCTTGGAGTTGATTGCTCCAGATTGAGCTTTATTCACTATATTTCAATGGTTTATTCTTACGTTAAATATGGCTCAGTTGTTCCTAAATTCCGTAGTCACGCAATGAGCATGGCTCTTGCCGGTGTTGTTGAGGATTTTGGCGGTGAAATTCGTTATAACTCCCACGTTTCACGTATTATCTTTAAAGATGGACAAGCTAAAGGAGTTATTTTAAAAAGCGGTGAAAAGATAATGTGTGACCATATTATATGCAACTGCTCACCCACAACTGCATTCGGCAAAATGATTAAAGCGAAGGATTTACCCGAAAAAGCAGTTAAAAGAACAAATGCCCGTACCTTTGGTGCGAGAGGAGCATGTGTTTACCTTGGTCTTAACAGAAGCCCCGAAGAATTAGGTATAAAGGATTATTCTGTTTTTATCACTGATACAGTTGATACTGAAAAGCAGTTTAATTTAATGAAATCGATTGATACAAACAATGCTCTTGCGGCTGTTTGTTTAAATATAGCTAACCCCGATTGCTCACCTAACGGCACAACTATACTTTGTCTTACAACTCTTTACACGGATAACTGTTGGGCAAACGTTGAGCCCGAACAGTATTACAATGAAAAAGATATGCTTGCGGCACGTTTAATTGCAAATTACGAAAGTGCTACTGGTATTACAATTCACAACTCTATTGAAGAACTAGAGGTTGCAACTCCCGTTACTTTTGCTAGATATACTGCTACACCTCAAGGCACAGTTTACGGCTATTACGGTGACGATTGGGACGGTATAATACCGCGAATTATGACTGAAGAAACAGATTGTGACACTAAAGGTCTTCGTTTTTGCGGTGGCTGGGACGTTCAGCTTTCGGGCATGAGCTCGGCAATTGCTTCAGGTCGTAACGTTGCTTTTGCAACGCTTAACGATATAATTTCTACAGATAAGGGGGATTTATCTGATGAAAAATAAGGTTGTAGTAAATTCTTCATTTAAAGATATCAAAAGCTTTATAAATATCCCCTCTTTAAGAAAAGGCGTTATTGAAGAAGCGCCCAATTCACCAATAAATGCAAACTATGCGGTAAACTCAACAGCAAACTTTTTACACCCATCAATTCAATTTTTAATTATAAAAAGCGTTGTAGACGTTTCGAGAGATACCAAAGCATATATATTGGGACCTGATGCTTCATTAGGTACTGCAAAGCTCGCTTACTTCCGTCCTGGTCAATTTATAAGCGTTACTCTTGAAATTGGCCAAGCAGTTGTTACAAGGCCCTACACCTTATGCTCATCGCCTTTACGTTCATTAGACGATGAATACGTTATACTCGTTAAAAAAGAAAGTAACGGATTTGTATCACCTTTTATTCATAATAACTGGGTTAAGGGTACTAAGGTAAAAGCTACCGCACCTTATGGTAGCTTATTCTATCAACCCTTAAGAGATTCTAAAAACATTGTGGGTCTAACTGATGAATACGGTATTTCAAGCTTTTTATCAATGGCTGAGGCTATTAACGACGGTACTTTAGATATTGATTTAACACTCTTTTACTCTGCAAGAAAGAAAAATGAAGCAATAATGATGGACCGTTTAAACGAGCTTGCTTCAGAAAACAACAAATTCAGAGTAATTTACGTTTTAAGTGACGAAAGAGCTGATAAATGCGAGAGAGGCTTTATTACAAAAACCTTAATTGAAAAATACGTATCCGCTACAAGATACAGTGTTTTTGTTAACGGCTCTACTCCTCTTTACAACCGAGTTACACCGCAGATTGCAGAATTAAAGCTCGAACAGAAATTTATCCGTTACGGCTTAAGTGGACAGATTAAAAACCCTTCATCACTCCCCGATTTCCCGAAGGATGCCATTGGAAAGACCTTTTTATGCAAGGTAATAAAAGACGGTGAAACAATAGGTAAAATCCCCTGTTCATCAGAAGAAACCTTGCTTGTTGCTCTTGAGCGTGAGGGTATTGCAGTTCAATCGGTTTGCCGTTCAGGTGAATGCGGATTTTGCCGTTCAAAGCTTACAAGCGGTAACGTTTTTATACCTAAAGACGTTGATTCCAGACGATTAGCCGATTCAAGTTTTGGTATAATTCACCCTTGTTGTTCTTATCCTATGAGCAATTTAACATTAATTATAAATTAAATATTAACACAATCAAAAAAACTCTCTTGATACGCTTTGTACCAAGAGAGTTTTATTTGTTTTATAATTCAATAAATTAATAAGCTTTACCCCAATAAACCATATGCTTTGCAGGCTTACCACAACAAACACATGTTTCTGAAAGGTTTTCTTGCTCGAAAGGAATACAACGAGAGCCAACGCCTGTAAGCTCTTTAACCTTATCTTCACATTCCTCTTCACCGCACCACATAGCTTTAACGAAGCCGTCACCGTTTGCGGCAAGCTTTTCGTTGATTTCATCAATTGAAGTGCAAGCGTATGAACGGTTTTTAACGTTTTCAAGAGCTTTATTGTAAATAGCCTCTGCATATGCATTCAATGTTGTTGTAAGACCTTCTTCAAGGTTATCAAGAGAAATGAATACTTTTTCTCTGTTATCACGTCTTACGAGAACGCACTGATTGTTTTCGATATCCTTAGGACCGATTTCAAGACGAATCGGAACACCCTTCATTTCATATTCAGCGAACTTCCAGCCTGCAGAGTTATCGCTTGAATCAACCTTAACTCTGAATTGCTTTGCAAGGCGATCGCGAAGCTCGTAAGCTTTATCAAGAACGCCTTCCTTATGCTGAGCAATAGGAACGATAATAACCTGAACAGGAGCAACGTCGGGCGGAAGAACAAGACCGTTGTTATCGCCGTGTGACATAATAATAGCACCGATAAGTCTTGTAGTTGAGCCCCAAGAGGTCTGATGAACGTAAGAAAGCTTATTTTCTTTATCCTGATAAGTCATATTAAATGCTTTTGCAAAGCCGTCACCAAAATAGTGAGAGGTTGCAGCCTGTAAAGCCTTACCGTCGTGCATAAGAGCTTCAATAGCGTATGTAGCAACGGCACCTGCGAACTTATCACTCTCAGTCTTTTTACCCTTTACAACGGGCATACAGAGAGATTTTTCACAGAAATCTGCATATACGTTGAGCATCTGCTCAGTTTCAATAATTGCCTCTTCAGCAGTTGCGTGAACTGTATGACCCTCCTGCCATAAGAACTCTCTTGTTCTGAGGAAAGGACGGGTTGTTTTTTCCCATCTTACAACGCTACACCACTGATTGTAGAGCTTAGGTAAATCTCTATGAGACTGAACAACCTTTGCATAATGCTCACAGAAAAGAGTTTCTGAAGTAGGACGAACGCAAAGACGCTCCTCTAACTTATCACTACCGCCGTGAGTAACCCAAGCAACCTCGGGAGCAAAGCCTTCAACGTGGTCTTTTTCT
This sequence comes from Acutalibacteraceae bacterium, assembly GCA_045648585.1. Taxonomy (GTDB): domain Bacteria; phylum Bacillota; class Clostridia; order Oscillospirales; family Acutalibacteraceae; genus DTU089. The sequence goes on along the minus strand of JAZROI010000100.1, from coordinate 2,122 downwards.
TTCTGTAAAAGGCTTTCGGGGATAAACATAGGCATATATACGTTTTCGTGACCAAGCTCTTTAAATCTTGTATCAAGAATTCTTTGAATATTTTCCCAGATAGCATAGCCGTAAGGACGGATAATCATACAGCCTTTAACACTTGAATAGTCAACAAGGTCTGCTTTTTTAACAACGTCTGTGTACCATTGAGCAAAATCAACCTCCATAGAAGTTATTGCTTCAACCATTTTTTTCTGATCTGCCATTTTTCTTCCTCTTTATTAATTATTTTCTTCAATAAACTTAACTAAATCACCGACGGATTTAATTTCTTCTAAATCCTCGTCGGGAAGCTCAATTTCAAAAGTATCTTCAACATCCATAACTAAATCAACCATATCAAGCTCGTCAAAGCCTAAATCAGACTTAAAAGATGTTGATAAAGCGATTTCGTCCGGGTCTATATCAAAGCACTCTGAAATCATTTCTCTTACTTTTTCAAACATAACAAAACCTCTTATTTGTAAAAAATACAAACGAAATTTACAACTAATAAATTGTATAAAGTTTACCTTGATTTGTCAATAGTTTTCAGAAAATCAACAGATATACAATTTCGAAATCAACAGGTACACAATTCATTGTTTCACTTTCGTTTGTATGATTATATGTTATTGGTTAGCTATTATTCTTGAATCTTAAAAAGTTTGTTGTATTGCTTCTTGATAGTTGGTGAAAGAAGGCTGAAAAGAACAATATTTGAGCCCGCTTTTACAAGATTAAAAGCAATACAAACGCCAAGGTAACCCGAAATAAATTCATTAAACGGAAGCTGCATAAATTCTGACGTTAACCAGATATTCATAGGAATCATAACAAGTACAACAACAATTGCACCGCAGATACCCGAAATAACAACACCTTTAACACCCTTGATAGCTTTTCTTAAAAAGTAAAGTGTCAAAATAAGAAGACCCGATGACAAAAAATGCATAAAAAAGCCGATAATACCGCTTGAAGCACTAACAGTGAGAGTTTGTATTATACAAACAACTAAAAGGGAAACAAGAGCGTAAACAGGACCTAAAACAGCAGAGCAGATTAAAAGAGGTAAATCTGCAAACTCCATTTCATAAAACGGTGTAAACAACGGAAAACGGATTGTTACCATTAACACCAATGAAAGCGCAGTTAAAACCGCTGCAGTTGTGAGTCTTTGAAGCTTCTGTTTGCTTGTGTAATTTGATTTTTTCATAAAATCACCTTTCAAAAAAATAATCGCCCCGAAAGACTCAGGGCGAATAATAAAAGGTTTCAAATAAATAAAAATTTATTACAGAAATCTTCTTTCATCCGGACTATACCGTCGGTTTGGGAATTTCACCCAATCAACCATAAAGGCTCGCAGACTATACTGCCGGTGGGGACTTGCACCCCGCCCTGAAGTTTCGTTACTATTATAATATCACTTTTTTTAGATTTGTCAACAATTTATATACCTAGGTTACATATATTAATTGCAACATATTATCTTTCTATCCCTCTTGCTTCCCAATATTTTTTTCAATCCAACAATTTGGGCAATGCTTCCTTTGACACATACAAACATCCCATATATAAGGTTGTTTACCCATTTCACTAAGTTCATTTTCAAGAAATGGTTTCATCTCTTTCTCATAAGCATACTTGATAATTTCAAGTAAATCATCTGTTGATTGCAATTGCCAATCAAATCGTGTATTAGGTTGAGATGCTTTTTTCCAGTCAAATATTTCTGTACCTTGTGTATCTAATCTTATATCATAACACCATAAACCACCAGGAGGATTAATTGAAAAAACGTCAACTTCAAAATAATATAAATCTGAATAAGGGTCTTTATCCGCCCAGAACTGAAGCGTAATATTTTCTGAAAGCTGTTTTCTCCATTGATTTCCTTTTTTGCGAAAGCCTAAAGGCTTGAAAAAATCTGTAATTTGCTTAATAAATTCCTTTCTTCGTTGTTTTACATTAGAAAGAAGTGTATCTTTATCTATGTATAAATACTCTTGATAAAGTTTCTCAATTGATTTTTTTGCAGATATTTCATCTTCATCAGAATGAATTTCTACATAGAACCGAAGATTACAATCCTCATCAC
>JAZROI010000099.1:0-2364 GCA_045648585.1 Acutalibacteraceae bacterium | reverse complement strand
AAAGAAAGTAACCATCGGATTCGGCGCTTTCATCCAAAGTTCATATGCCATATTCCTTGTTGTGTCTTTGGGTTGAATTTCTCTCGCCATAATATCCTCCTAAATTTATTTTCTTGACAGCAGACAGACGCACTCAACGTGGTTGGTGTAGGGAAACATATCAACGGGTTGAATTTTTTTAACCTTATATCCGTTTCTTGTAAGATAATTAAGGTCACGTTGTTGTGTTTCAGGATTACACGATATATAAACTATTTTTTCCGGCATAAGCGCAACGGCACTTGAAAGGAATTTTTTATCGCTTCCTGCTCTTGGTGGGTCCATAAAGAGCACGTCGCACTTTTCGCCCTGCTCTTTAAGACTTAACATAAATTCCCCTGCATCTGCACAAATGAACTGAATGTTTTTAACGTCATTTATTTTTGCATTTACCTTTGCATCTCTTATAGCATCAGGATTAACCTCGCAACCGATAACCTCACCCGCTTTTTTCGAGGCAACTATACCGATTGTACCAATACCGCAATAAGCATCTATAACTCTTTCTTTGCCACTCAATTCTGCAAAATCTATTGCTTTATTATAAAGAATTTCAGTTTGAATAGGGTTAATCTGATAAAAGGATTTCGGCGAAATTCTAAAGGTGCAACCGCAAAGAATATCTTCAATATATCCTTTGCCGTAAAGCACAGTTTCTTTATCACCTAAAACCATACTCGTATATTTATTATTAACGTTTTGAATAATGGTAGTAATTTCAGGATGAAGCCTTAAAAGCTCGCTTATAAAATTATTTTTTGATGGAAAATTGCTTGTACCGGTTACCAAAACTACCATTATTTCGCCCGTGCTAAAGCCATGCTTAACAAGCACGTGACGAAGAAAGCCTCTTTGATTTCTTTCATCAAAAACAGTTAATTTAAAGCTTTTTACAAGCTTTCTGATTGTAAGAATTATTTCATCAGCTTTATCATCTTCAATAAGACAACTTTCAGTTTTCACAATATTATGAGTGCTTGACTGATAAACGCCTGAGATTATTTCACCGTTTCTTGTTCTTCCGAAGGCTGCTTGAACTTTATTTCTGTAGTGAAACGGATTATTCATTCCGATTATTTTATTAACTCTATGAAAGCTACCTAAAAGCTTTATAACCTTTGATTGCTTGAAAGCAAGCTGATCTTCATAGGTCATATTCATAAGCTGACAACCGCCGCATTTTCTTGAAACGGGGCAGATTCTAGTTGCATTTTTCTTGTTATCAGACATTTGAGGGTTCCTTTTCTTTGTTTGAATCGAGAGTATTCATACTGTTTTTATACACGAAAAATCTGCAATATAAAAATTCGGATACCATGTTAGTAGCCATTGTTACAGCAAGTATTAAATATTCAACGTAGCCCGCGGTAAAACGTTGTGCCACCATTTCGCCGAGGATTGTAGAAACCGGGGTAAACACGCAGTAAAACGCGAAAATTTTAATCATTGCAACGGGAATATTCGCCGCAGATTTAAAAGTAAATTTACGGTTAAAGGTGAAATTCCATAAAACAGATAAAGTTAACGCTACAAGATAGCTTCCGCCGTATTCAGAATTAAAAAACCACTGAGCTATTGCGTTTGTACTATCCGTTGTAGGCAATAATTCGTTTAGCAACGTAAAGCTTACAACCTGAATAATTCCTGCGGAAGCAGAAAAGCACGCAAATTTTATTGCTTGCAAAGCATTCTCTTTTTTACCCATTTTTGCAGCCATTTATATCATCTCGTTTTCATATATTTATTTAAGTATATCATACTGTGTACTATATTGCAAATTTATTTGGAACAAAAAAATTGTCGCTCCCGTTTAGAGAGCGACAATTAAAGCTTTAATTAATAAATACCTGCTGCCATGTAGAGAATCTCTCTTGCATCTTCAATTGAGATACTGCCGTCTTCGTCAATATCACCTAATGCAAGCTGAGTGTCTGTAGCTGCTATCTGACCTGATGCAATCTGAAGAGCAAGTACTGCGTCTTCAGCTCTTACTGCACCACTCTGATCAATATCACCAATAATACCTTGAGTATTGATAGGTGTAAGCTTTCTTCTGTATGTATTGTAAAGAATGAACTGAGGATAGTTTTCTTTATCTGTATGAACTGTGGGCTGAGCATCAGCTGTAAGGAGCCAGATAAGAATATCTACAGTACCGTTTTCAATAGCATAACCGTGAGTAAGGTTTTTGATGAGCCATGTCTGTTCAGGGAACATACATGTTGAAGCATCAATCTTATAGTCCCAAGAAACGTGGTTGTGACCGTCTCTCTCTTCCTGAGTATAAATGTTGCCCCAATCGTCAAATGCCTTAAGGTATTTAGC
>JAZROI010000098.1:0-13494 GCA_045648585.1 Acutalibacteraceae bacterium | reverse complement strand
ATTTTTCCGTGTTAGCAGGATCCCACTGCGAGAAGCGATATGAAACATCTTCATAAAGGCCAAGTGTTTTGAGCATAAATATGCAAAGGTCAAGGCAACGCTTGAATTCGTCTGCAAGCTGTTCGGGAAGGCACATTAAGTGACCTTCAGAAATTGTAAACTGACGAACACGGATAAGTCCGTGCATTTCACCTGAAGATTCATTTCTGAAAAGTGTTGATGTTTCAGCAAGGCGCATTGGCAAATCACGATATGAACGAGCCCTGTTAAGGTATGCCTGATATTGGAACGGGCAAGTCATCGGACGAAGTGCAAACACCTCATCATCCTTTTCCTCATCACCTAAAACGAACATACCGTCTTTATAATGGTCCCAGTGGCCTGAAATCTTATAAAGGTCACTCTTTGCCATAAGAGGAGTTTTTGTACGCACCCAACCTCTTCTTGCTTCTTCATCTTCAACAAATCTCTGAAGAGTTTGTACAATAAACGTACCCTTGGGAAGAAGAATGGGAAGGCCCTGACCGATTGTATCAACAGTTGTAAAGATTTCAAGCTCTCTACCGAGTTTATTGTGGTCACGCTTTTTAGCTTCTTCAACACGGGCAAGATGCTCTTCAAGCTCTGCAGCCTTAGGGAAAGCTGTACCGTAAATTCTCTGAAGCATTTTGTTATTCTGGTCGCCTCTCCAGTAAGCACCTGTACAAGCTGTAAGCTTAAATGCTTTTACTCTGCCTGTTGAAGGGATGTGGGGACCTGCACAAACGTCAGTAAATTCACCCTGCTTATAAAAGCTGATAGGCTCGTTTTTACCTGCATGCTCTTCGATAAGCTCAACCTTATAAATTTCACCGTTTTCCTTCATGAGTTCGATTGCCTTTGAAGGCTCGACCTCAAACTTTTCAAGAGGTAAATCCTCTTTAACGATTTTCTTCATTTCAGCTTCGATTTTTTCAAGAATTTCAGGAGTAAATGAAGCTTCGCTGTCAATATCATAATAAAAGCCGTTATCAATAGCAGGACCTATAGCAAGCTTTGCATTAGGATAAAGACGTTTTACAGCCTGAGCTAAAATATGAGAAGCAGTATGCCAGAAAGCGTGTTTGCCTTCTTCACTGTCAAATGTAACGAATTCAAGTTCGCAATCTTCATTAATTTCTGTGCGGATATCAGCCGCTACTCCGTTAATTAAGCATGCACAAACGTTTCTGTAAAGACCCATTGAAATATCCTTACAAACGTCCGCAGCACTAACGCCGTTTTCATATTCTTTAACGTCGTCACGAAGTTTGATTTTTACCATATATATCAATCCTTTCTTGAATATAAAAAAAACATCCCAATTATTACCTGAATAATAATTGGGATGAAGTAATAACTCCACGGTTCCACCCAAATTGCAACACAAGATAGTGTTGCCACTCGAGAGGTCTTAACGCGACCGAACGGCTACGCTTATCTTTCGCTTCGCATAGCACTCGGGAGTGGTCTTGGGGGTAAAGCCTTCCGTACCTTTCACCAACCGGTACGTTCTCTAAAAAGGGATTTTGCCCTTACTTTCTCCGTCAATGAGTTAAAATCTTTAATTTGTTATATAATAATCCTGTTTTCAGATTTTGTCAACAAAATTATTCAGCAGCTTCTTCTGTAGCTACCTTTTTAGGCTCAATTTTGCCGTAACGAGAAGATGCAGCAGCATCTACCTTCTGTTCTCTTGGCTCCTTGGGAGTTTCGGGAACGTAGGGCGCTCTTCTTTCTCTGTTACCTCTGCGGTTGCCTCTATCTCTGTAACCGCCCTTTTCGCCACCTTCGGGAGTGATAACAACTCTACGTCTGTCACCCTCACCTACTGAATGAGATGTAACGCCTTCAATTTCCTGAATAGCAGTGTGAATTATTCTTCTCTCATAAGGATTCATAGGCTCAAGAGCAAAGCTCTTGCTGTATTTTACAACTCTTGTAGCCTGTCTTTTAGCAAGTGCTTTAAGAGTGTCTTCTCTGCGTGCTCTGTAATCACCAACGTTAAGAGCAACTCTCTTATTGTTGTCATCAGCACGGTTTACAAAAAGACGTGTAAGATACTGTAAAGCATCAAGTGTTTCACCGCGTCTACCGATAATGTTGCCATAATCCTCACCGCAAGTGATTTCAAAGTAAATATCTTCTTCAGCTTCTCTTGCTGTAACGCCAACGTCAGTAAAGCCCATACCAACAAGAATTGATTTAAGATATTCAGTTGCTTCATTTTCTTTAGGCTCAATAGCAGATAAATCTACCTTGGGCTCAGCTTTTTTCTCAGCCTTGGGAGCTTCTTTTTTAGCCTCTTTTTTAGGTTGAGGCTTCTTTTCTGCTTTTTTCTCTGTTTTAGGAGCCTTTGCTGCAGGCTCAGCTTTCTTTTCAACCTTTTTAGGTGTTTCTTTCTTTTCTTCAACACCGTCATCGTAGGAAGCTTTTACCTTAGCATCACTACCGCCGAAAAGGCCTAAAACTTTCTTTTTAGGGAAAGTAATAATTTCTACTTTAACATCTGCATCAATGGGTGCGTGAAGGTTTTCAACAGCCATTTTTCTGGCTTCGTCAACCGTTGCAGCTACGCCAATAGCTTCTTTTATCATAATTTCACCTTATTTCTTCTCGATCTCAACACGACGTTTCGTATTATTCTCTTTAGAACGTCTTGTAACCGTTTCGTCAACCATCTGTTGAGCTATAACTTTTTTAGGGCTGTAAATGTTTGTAAGAATCACCTGTTGGATGAAGGATAATACGTTTGAAATTACCCAATAGAAACCTACACCTGCGGGGAACATAAATGTAAATACAAGTGACATAAAAGGTGACATAAATGTCATACAACCCATTGAGGGATTTTTTGCCATTTCGGGATTCTGCTTACGCTGTCTTATATACATATATACTGAAGACATCATAGCAGTTAAAAATGCAAGAATCGGGATAATCCAGATAAGGCCAGGCTCTTTTGTTGTAGGTGTTTCAGCAAGGTCAAGACCAAAAATCTGGAATTTATCCTTAAGACCTGAAAGAGCTTCCATATCTTCAGCACTGATTACACCGCCGAGCTTATCCGCAAATTTCTCGAAGTTTTCAAGAATTTTAAGTTCAACCATTCTTGCTTCGTTAGCATTTTTACCTGTAGCTTCAGCAGCAATATTCATTGCTGTTTTGATTTTTTCAATTGTGCCGTTGCTAAAACGAAGCACGCTTGAAAGAGGTGTATAGATAACACCGTAAAGACCAATCATAACAATCATCTGAATCATAAGAGGAGCGCAACCCATATTAGCCGCACCAAAGCCCTCACGCTGATAAAGAGCCTGAGTTTCCTCTTGTATTTTCTGCTGATTGCCTGCATATTTCTGTTTGATTTTATTAACCTTTGTCTGAAGGCGAACCTGCTTTGCAGAATTTTTCTGCTGACTGATTGAAGCAGGTAAAAGAGCACATCTTATAATAACGGTAAGCAAAATAATTGCTAAAATATAGCTATCCGTAAGATTATAAAATAAGCTAAGAGCAAAACCGAAGGGTATTGCAAGAATATCTCTAATAAAATCCATTGAAGTTAATTTCCTTCCTGTTTTTGTAGAAAGAGATTATTTTTTCTCTTTCTTCGGGGGTACGGGGTCTACCCCACCCGGGAAAAGAATATTGCACCTCATAAGACGCCTTATTGCAAGAATTGAACCTTTAAATGCACCGTGAATGGTTATCGCTTCAAGTGCATATTGAGAACACGTGGGATAGAAACGGCATTTCGGGCTAGATAACGGCGAAATACGTTTTTGATAAAACTTAATCAATTTTATGAGAAAGTCTTTCATTCTTCTTCACTCTCGATTTTAAGCATACCCTCGCGGGTAAACATCTCTCGCATAATATCTTCTATTCTGGTGCTTTTCAGATATTTCGTTTTTGAACGAGCTACTATTACTATATCGTAGCAAGGGGAAACCTGAGGGCATAAATGCCTGAAAGCTTCTCGTATAACTCTTCTTGAACGGTTACGTTCAACTGCATTACCGATCTTTTTACTCGTTGTTATACCAATACGGCAAATTCCCGCGCGGTTCTTTGAGTAATAAATAACCAACGCAGGATCAATTACAGCCTTGCCTCTATTATACAACCGACGAAAATCGGGGTTACTGTTGAGTGTAACAAAATCTGACACATTATTCTCCTAATTTGAAAGAATAATCAATATGTGAGCTGCTTTCTGCCTTTTGCACGACGGCGAGCAAGCACCTTACGACCGTTTCTGTCTGCCATTCTTTTACGGAAACCGTGTTCCATCTTTCTGTGTCTTTTCTTGGGCTGATAAGTTCTTTTCATTTTTTATTCTCCTATCTATTTTTCAGGCTTTTTTACGAAGTATGAGAAGTGTTAAAGTAAATATAAACCTGTATTTTATATATTATGACGCACCTGTACCAAGACAGTTGCACAAGACATTATATAAAAATGTGACAAAAAAGTCAATAGCTAATAACAATTTTACAATTTCAAAAAAATTTATATAACGCCCGATTTTTTGTATACTATATATAACATATTAACATTTTCAAATCATCATTGATATTTAAAAAATAGTGTGTTATTATACTTATTGTTTTGAATTTTAATCTTTTTAGAAAATTAATTAGGAGATGATTATAAATGAGTGAATGCACTCATAACTGCAGCACTTGTTCTCAGAACTGCTCATCACGAAAAGAACCCGAAAGCTTACGCGAGCAACCCCATGAGCTTTCAAAAATCAAAAAGGTTATTGGTGTTGTAAGTGGTAAGGGTGGCGTTGGCAAATCTCTCGTTACCTCGCTTTTAGCAGTATCAACTCAAAGAAAAGGCTTTAAAACCGCTATTCTTGACGCTGATATTACAGGCCCTTCAATCCCGAAAGCATTTGGTATTAAAGAAAAAGCACAGGGCACTGAAAACGGTATTCTCCCCTGCAAATCAAAAACAGGTATCGAAATTATGTCTGTAAACCTTCTTCTTGAAAACGATACAGACCCTGTTGTATGGCGTGGCCCCGTTATTGCAGGTGCAGTAAAGCAATTCTGGACCGACGTTATCTGTGATGACGTTGACTTTATGTTTGTTGATATGCCCCCCGGAACTGGTGACGTTCCTCTTACAGTTTTCCAGAGCCTTCCCGTTGACGGAATAGTTATCGTCGCTTCTCCTCAAGAGTTAGTTGGAATGATTGTTGAAAAGGCTGTTAAAATGGCAGGTCTTATGGATATCCCCGTTCTTGCTTTTGCAGAAAACATGTCCTACTTCCTTTGCCCCGACTGTAACACGAAGCATAAAATCTTCGGCGAAAGCAATATAAAAGAAATTGCCAAAGAGTATAACGTTGATACAGTAGCAGAAATCCCTATGAACAACAAGCTTGCGGCTGCGGTTGATGCAGGCGTTATCGAGTTGTTTGAGGGTGATTGGGTAGAAGAAATCTCAAACAAAATCATTGAATTACTATAATTTGCAAACCACTTGTGAAAAACGCAAGTGGTTTTTTTGTACACTTTTATAATTGACTGGGTTCCCAAAAAATCATATAATAAATTCAGATTATTTTTCAGGAAGTGGTTGAATGTTTTCCTATTCAAAGAAAATATTGTGTTTACTTTTAGCTCTATTTATAACTTGTAGTACACCATTATCAGTAAGTGCCCTACAAAACGAGATACACACCAGCGATGTTTTAGAGCTTAAATTGTATAATTCTGCAGGTCCTAATGTTAACAGTTTAAAATCATACGTTGATATAGATGAATTCAGAGAATATCTTATCACTGGTTTTTCTACCTGCCCTACCGAGCTTAATATCTCACACTTCAATCTTCCTACAAGCATTGTGAATGCAGTAGTGAATTACATCTGGTACGAAACGCCAGAATTATTCCATATTGGTAATATGAGATATTCCTACAGTAGCAGTAGAATTATTTCACTCAAACCCACCACTTACCACTATACTGCAAGTGAATATCCTACTATGCTGAACAAATTAAAACAGAATGCCGAGATACTTTTAGATGGCATCAAGGGCAACAACAATCTTACTGACGTTGAAAAATCACTTCTTCTTCACGATAGATTGGCTATCTGGTGTGAATACGATTATGAAAATTATCTTAACCAGAGTTTACCACGTTCTGCCTATAATGCTTATGGTGCTTTTGTGAACAAAACTGCAGTTTGTATGGGTTACGCACTTGCTTACGATTATCTTCTTTTCCAGGTTGGCATTGATAGCGAATACTGCAGTTCTGACCTTCTTAACCATGCTTGGAATATCGTTTATGTTAATAATTCTACTTACCACGTTGACGTTACATGGGATGACCCTGTGCGTGACAGAAGCGGCTACGTTAAGCACACAAATTTTTTAAGGTCTACTAACGGAATCGTCGAAACAGAGCACATTTCAGAGGATGGCTACGTTGATTATAACACCTCACCTACCGACACAACCTTTGACAACTATTACTGGCAAAACTCAACTACTGAATTCCAGTTGATTGGTGACGACTTTTATTATATTGACAACGTTGCTCAGTCTTTAAAAAGAATCAGTAACGGCACCACAACCTCTCTCAAGTCTGTTTCATGCCAATGGAGAGCATCTGCAACCACTGTTTATACAAATAACTTTGCATGCCTTTCAAGCGATAATGGAAAGCTATTATATTCATTATCAACAGCAGTTTATGAGTATGACCCCGCAACAAACACAACTACAACTGTGTTCACTCCTGATTTATCAGGTGGCAGTTATTACAGTATATACGGTTTCAAGTTTGAAAACTGTCAATTTATTTGCGAGATAAACAACTCTCCAAGCTTTACCGCAACAACAAAAGCTACTAACACCCAAAAATTAGCTCGTCATAAAACAGGTGATTGGATTATTGATTATGGTCCTTCTCTCGATGAAGAGGGCTATAAGCATAAAGAGTGTACAGTTTGTGGTGAATATCTGGAAGATACTATAATCCCTATTATCTCGGTTGAACAAACTGAGAATAGTGAAATTGACTATTACTTGGCTCTATTGTTTACAGACAGTCTTTTGTGCAACGACATTACAGAACTTGTTTCGGTATTTAATTCAACCACTGTTGATATTGATAACGACAACGGTTTTATCGGTACTGGCACAAAAATTAATGTTTCAAATGATGGTGAAGAGGTCTCCCAACTTACTGTAATCGTTTCGGGTGACGTTAACGGCGACGGTGTTTGTAACGTTTTAGACGCAAATGAAGCAGAACGTTTTTCGACTGGAGCAAAGGATCCTACTGAAATTGAAATTCACGCCGCAAATGGTGAGTACGCAACTTCAGTAACCCCTGAAACGTATCAGGCATTATTAAACAAGGCTTTGAGTGTATAATTTATGAAAAAAACAATTCTTATTGACCTTGATAATACTTTAATTGATTTCAACGAATGTGCAAGACATTCCATAATTGATATTTTCAATAAATTTCAGTTGCCCTATTCAGACAACGTTTTCCACACTTTTATTACCGAAAACGTAAAAATATGGAAAAGGCTTGAAAACGGTGAAATCACTAAAGCAGAACTTCGCGAAAACCGTTGGAATATTATACTCGGTAAATTAGGTATTGATTTCGACGGTCATATAGTTGAAGAACTTTTTGAAAAAGGCGTTGCTAAAGGAGCTTATGCTGTTGACGGTGCATACGAGCTTTTAGATTACCTTTACCCAAAGTACGATTTATATATTGTTTCTAACGGCTTTAGATTTGTTCAGGAAAGTCGTCTGAAAATCGGTAATTTCGATAAATATTTTAAAGAGATTTTCGTATCTGAAGACGTAGGAATTCCGAAGCCTGCAACAGAGTTTTTTGACTATTGCTTTGATAAGTTAAATTCCCCCGATAAAGCTACTGTTATCCTTATTGGTGACAGCCTTTCTGCAGATATCAAGGGCGGATATAATTACGGATTAGAAACTATATGGTTCAATAAAAACAACGATGCTATACCGGAAGATATAACACCTACTTACATAGTTACAAAGCTTTCGGATATAGAAAAAATCTTATAAATCAAGTATAAAAGCGTTTCAGTTATAAAACTGAAACGCTTTTATTTATTCTGTAATATCTGCAAATTTATATTTAATAATTTTCTCAACGTCGGAAACTAAAAGCTCAACCTGAAAACCGATTTTACCTGCGCTAAAAAATATTTTATCACTGTTTTTGGCAGATTCATCTATCACCGTTGGAAAAACCTTTTTCATTCCTACGGGTGAGCAACCGCCGTGAATGTAGCCTGTAAGACCTAATAAATCCTTTGATTTTATCATTTCTATACTTTTTTCACCAACGGCACTTGCCGCTTTCTTCAAATTCAACTCTCTGTTGACGGGCACGAGAAAAACGTAATTTTGTTTTGATTTTCCTACTGTTACAAGAGTTTTAAAAACCGTATCGGGATTTTCACCTAAAACAGAGGCTACGTCCTCACCTGCTATAGCATCAGTCCTTGAATAATCGTGCATTTCATACGGTATCTTCTTTTGGTCAAGAAGCCTCATTACATTTGTTTTTTCTTGTTTTGCCATTTTAACATCCTCCGTATAGCCGGCGAGAGTTGAACACCGCACGGTTCGACTCCCGTCGGCTATATCATCAAATCAGTATTTTCTTCGCTATATTCAATCTGTTTCGACCAATTTTTTAAATTGTTTATTCTGTCCGTTAAGGTAAGATATCCCTTTTCAGCAAAAGCTTTCATATCGCAAAGCCTTATAAACCTTACACTTTCAACAGCAAATTCAATTCGTTCTTTTATACTGCCGTCAAAAACCGCTTTCGACAAATGGCGGTAAATAATATATGCGAGTATTTTTGAATAAAGCATATTATTTTCTTTTATTTTATCAAACTCAATTTCCTTTTGCAAAATCTCTTTATAGCTATCGTTTAATTCACCAATAAACGTCACCCATTCATCGTTTATAGGCTCGGTTTTCTTATAGAGAGCAAGACTTTTTTCATAATCTCGCACCTTGCATTTTTCGTTGCAAAAGCTTTCTGTTTTAGAAAGAATTTTCACAAGCTTTTCTTCGAAAGCTATTTTCTCATCAAAAAGAATATCAGATAGGCTATCCCTAAAACCTGAAATGAAAATATATGTATCTGCCTCTACGACATCTTCTTTGGTTTCCAATAAAACCTCTTCACCGTCGCTTTCCTGAATCAAAGAAAACGGTTTTTCGTCTTCAAGCAAGAGACGGCAAGCCTCTTCACAACAAAGTCCTAATCCGCATTCAGTAAAGCCTGCAAACCATTCGTAAAAGCGGGGGTGCTCGCGACAGATATCGCAAAGATAGTCTTCACCGCAATTAATAATAAGCTTACAAAGGTTGTTTTTATTTAACAATGCACATCTTTCGTTTTCGCAAAGCTTAAAGCATTTATTACCGTCATCGGAGGTAATTATTCTTTCCTTTAATTCTTCACCAAAGCTGCCTTCAATAGCATTGTATTTTTCTAATGCATTTTCGTCAATATCTATTTCCCAACCGATGCAACAGTTATCGGTGCATTTTTCTGCTATGCATTTGAATTTATCGTAAAAATCAGGTTTAATATAAAACATTTTTAACCTCTTGTTATATCAACAACTTGAATTTTCGTGTCGGTGTATTTAAACTTCACCTGCATATCTTCAAAGCTAAGACCGTAAATTCTTTCTTCATCATTTTGGTAAGAGGGTCGCGGGTCAAGGCTTAAAAGCTCGGTAAGATTTTTTATCTGTAAGGGTGTAAGAGCTTCTTTTAAATTTTGAGGAATAGTAACCTCAAGCTCATAATCCTTGTAATCGTCAGAAAATCCGCCTTTAGCTTCAGGAATACTGTCAACGTAAGGAAGATACGGCTTTATATCATAAATAGGCGTGTTATCTGCTAAATCAGCACCGCTAACTATAAGTAAATTTCCGTTTTTACCGTTAGCAACCTCTTCAAGCTTAACACAAGAAAGCCCTAAGGAATTAGGTCTGAAGGGTGAGCGTGTTGCAAAAACCCCTACCCTTTTATTGCCACCTAAACGGGGCGGTCTAACGGTTGGTGACCATTGTCCGTTATTTTGAGAAAAGCCCCAAACAAGCCAAAGGTGCGAATATTGTTCAATATCCCTCAGCATATTTTCATCCTTATAGCCATCGCAAAATTCAACAACAGATTTTACTGACGGTGCTAACCCGCTTTGACGGGGCACACCGAATTTTTCTTTATATCCGTTTTTTATATATGCTACAGGCTCAATTAAAAGCTTATCGCCATTACTCAAAATAAACACCGCCTTACTGATAATAATGTTATATCACAAAACAGAAATAAAATAAATACAAATAAAAAAATATCCCCCAAGCAAAAACTCGGGGGAAGGAAAAATTTACAGATTTAGATGTAGATGGCATTTTATCTACCCCGAAGGCGTATCAAGATACGTCGAGCGGGTAGAAAAATGACATACACGCTAAATATGGCGGTTTTTTAGTATACTTTTCTTTCAGTATAGCCTGTATGAAGAATGTCATGTGCCTTGTGGCTACCGGGCTCACCGAAGAAATCATCATAGATTGCCTTGATATCAGGGTTATTATGAGATTTTCTTACGGGAAGGTTAGCATCGTCATTGTAAAGACCTGCTGCACGAAGAGCTCTGACGTCTTCAAAGTTACGAACAGAAGCGGGAACGATAGGCTGACCGCCACCGTTTACACAACCACCGGGACAAGCCATGATTTCAATGAAATCATATTTCTTTTCGCCGGATTTAACCATTTCAAGAACCTTTTTAGCATTTGCAAGGCCTGAAGCAACTGCAACGTTAACTGTAACACCGTCAAGATCATAAGAAGCTTCTTTAACGCCTTCAACACCACGAACAGCCTTGAATGTTGCAAGGTCTGTAAGCTCTTTACCTGTAACAACCTCGTAAGCTGTACGAAGAGCAGCTTCCATAACGCCACCTGTAGCACCGAAGATTGTACCTGCACCTGAACCAAGTCCGAAGGGTGCATCAAATTCAGCATCAGGAATAGCCTTGAAGTTGATACCTGCTTTTTTAATCATTCTTGCAAGTTCTCTTACAGTGATTGAAGCATCGATATCTGCAAGACCCTTAACTGCTGAATAATCTGTTCTTTCAGCTTCGAATTTCTTTGCTGTACAAGGCATAACTGATACAACGAAGATATCTTTGGGGTCAATACCCATTTTTTCAGCATAGAAAGTTTTTGCTACTGAACCGAACATACCCTGAGGTGACTTACAAGAAGAAAGGTTAGGAATAAATTCGGGATAGTAGTGCTCACAATACTTAACCCAACCGGGTGAGCAAGACGTGATAAGAGGAAGATTTTTGCCTTCCTTGAATCTGCCAAGGAATTCAGTTGCTTCTTCCATAATTGTAAGGTCAGCTGCAAAGTTTGTATCAAATACGCGGTCAAAGCCGAGCATTTTAAGAGCAGCAACCATTTTACCTGTAACGATAGAGCCCATTTCATAACCGAACTCTTCACCAAGACCTACACGAACTGCGGGAGCAGTCTGAACGATAACGTGCTTTGAGGGGTCATTGATAGCATCGAATACCTTCTGAGTATCATCTCTTTCTGCAAGAGCACCTGTGGGACAAGCTGTAATACACTGACCGCAGGAGATACAAGCAACGTCACCAAGACCGTATTCAAAAGCAGAACCGATGTGAGTATCAAAACCACGAGCGTTTGCACCGATAACTGAAACAGCCTGAGTTTTATCACAAACTGCAACACAACGACGGCAAAGAACACACTTCTCATTATCACGGTACATATGAGTAGCACTATTGTCGATTGCGTAGTTTACAAAATCACCTGCAAACTTATTCTCATCCTCAATGCCATATTCATGGCAAAGCTTCTGTAATTCACAGCTACCGCTTCTTACACAAGAAAGACATTCTTTCTTATGAGTTGAAAGGATAAGCTCGAGAGTTGTTTTTCTTGCTTCGATAACCTTGGGTGAGTTTGTGATGATTTCCATACCCTCGTTTACGGGGAATACACAAGCTGCAACAAGGCTTCTTGCACCTTTAACTTCAACAACACAAATACGGCAAGCACCGATTGCGTTGATTTCTTTAAGATAGCAAAGTGTAGGGATTTCAATACCTACTGAATGTGCGGCTTCAAGAATCGTAGAACCGGAAGGAACCTGATAATCAAAACCGTTAATTTTAATATTTACTGCATTTTCCATTATTAGTTCCTCCTTACTTACTTATAGCTTTAAACTTACAGTTGCCCATACAAACACCACATTTAACACACTTATCTGTGTCAATTGTGAATGATGCAAGCTTGTGACCGGGAGCAATGTAATCTGTTCTTGTGATAGCTTCAACAGGACAGTTTCTTGCACAAATACCGCAACCGATACATTTATCTGCATCAATCTTGAAGGTAAGAAGGTCTTTACATACGCCTGCGGGACATTTTTTATCAACAACGTGAGCGATATACTCATCGCGGAAACGCTGATATGTGGAAAGAACAGGGTTGGGAGCAGTCTGGCCAAGACCACAGAGAGAGTTTTCTTTGATATAGTTACAAAGGTATTCCATTCTCTCAAGGTCTTCCATAGTACCTTTACCGCTTGTGATTTTTTCAAGGATTTCAAGAAGTCTTCTTGTACCTACACGGCAAGGAGTACATTTACCGCAAGACTCGTCAACAGTAAATTTAAGGAAGAATTTAGCGATATCAACCATACAGTCATCCTCGTCCATAACGATAAGACCGCCTGAACCCATCATTGCGCCTTTAGCAACAAGGTTATCATAGTCGATTTCGATATCAAGAAGGTCTGCAGGAAGGCATCCGCCTGAGGGACCACCGGTCTGAGCAGCCTTGAATTTTTTGCCGTTGGGAATACCGCCACCGATATCTTCAATAATTTCGCGGAGTGTAGTACCCATAGGAACTTCAACAAGACCTGTGTTGTTGATTTTACCACCGAGAGCAAATACCTTTGTACCCTTGGAGGTTTCAGTACCCATAGTGTTGAAGAATTCAGCACCATTGAGGATAATCTGAGGAACGTTAGCGAAGGTTTCAACATTGTTTTCGGTAGTGGGTTTGCCGAAAAGACCTTTGATTGCCGGATAGGGAGGCCGAGGTCTGGGCTCACCACGGTTACCTTCGATAGAAGTCATAAGGGCAGTTTCTTCACCGCAAACGAAAGCACCTGCACCAAGACGGATGAACAAATCGAAATCGAAGCCTGAACCGAAGATGTTTTTACCAAGAAGACCGTATGCACGAGCATCGTCAATAGCCTTCTGTAAACGTTCAACAGCGATGGGATACTCTGCACGAACGTAAACGTAACCTTCAGTAGCACCTGTTGCGTAACCGCAGAGTGCCATTGCTTCTACA
>JAZROI010000097.1:0-5563 GCA_045648585.1 Acutalibacteraceae bacterium | reverse complement strand
AAATGCAGCGTCTGTTTGTTTGAAAATAAATCCTTTTATGTTTTTTATTACCTATATCATTCTTACAAAGGGCTTCATAATAACAAAACGCAATAACAGAAGATAAATCTGTTTTATTACGATTGCAAAAAGCCTTAAGCTTATTTAAAACTTCAAAATCGGCAGTTAATTTTATAAAAGCTTCTTCGCCTTCAATATTATAATATTTTTCTTGGGCAGCTTTATAATCATCACCGTCAAAGTTCGATGGCTTACTCAACCATTTCATTTCCAACTCGGTAGAAAGCTTTTCCGTAATTGGTGAGAAAGCTTTTAACGGCACTGTTGCAAGCTCTGAAAAAAGGCACACAGAACTTTCTTCCACAGAAAACGTTTCTTTATTATAAAGCATCAACAAATCTGATGCTAAAGTAAGCAAAAAGTAATTATCAGCAACGGTTGTATGAGCAAAAACGCAAAGCGTATCGTTGTTTAAAACGTAAAACTCAAAATTCTTTTTAGCGAAATCAATACCATTATTAATTTTCTCAGAAACAAAACCTTCACAAGAAGTATTAATAAAACTTATTTCAGCTTTCACTGCTTCAAGTGCAACGTATGCTTCGCCATTAACTTTAGCTAACTCGGTTTTACTGCTCAAGATCGGGTATTTTAAAAAAAGCATTTCTAAAGCTTTTTCTAACTTTTTTTCATCAAAAGCATTTTCAACCGTACCAACAAATGAAACACAGTTGCAAAACTCAAAAAGTCTGTTTCTTGTAAGACCAAGCTTAATTTTGCCGGACATCACTGTACCTCTTCCCCGGTTTTTATAACTTTTTCAATTAAAGCCTGCTTCACTCCCCAAAGCTTACCTGAAAAGTCGACGTAATATTTATGAGGATTTTCAAATCTTGTAACCTCTTCCCAAAGAGTTGAAACCTGCTCAGTACAATATTCGCGTATCTCCTCAAGCGACGGACTGTTATAAACACATTCGCCATTATCGAAAATCTTAACAAGCATTTCTCTTGCAACGAAATTATCAACCGTTTTTCTTTTCCAAGTGAAATCGGGGTCGAAAAGAGAATATGTTTTTTCGTTACTTAAATCCTCATCATCAAGGGTAAGCACGTCGGCAACAGCCTTACCGCTTTCCATATCCAAACGACGCCACACACGCTTCGAGCAAGGTGTTGTTATTTTATGAACGTTATCACTTACCATAATAGCAGGGCTTTTAACCCCATTTCTTTCGGTTTGAGCTAATTTATAAACTCCGTCAAAAACAGGCGAAGAAGATGAAGTTATAAGCTTTTCACCTATAATAAATCCGTCTATTTTTGCCCCTTGGTTAAGCATATCCTTTATAAGAGTTTCATCGAGAGAATTTGAAGCATAAATATCACAATCAGGGAAACCCGCTTCATCAAGAAAACGTCTTGCTCTTTTTGAAAGATAAGTCATATCTCCGCTATCAATAATTATACCCGCTGGGCGAAGTCCGTTAGGCACAAGTACAGAATTAAAGGCTTCTACCGCATTTTTAACACCGCTATCAAGGGTATCATAAGTATCAACAACAAGGGCACCCTCGTCACCATGCTCTGAAAGATAAGCTTTAAACGCTTCAAGCTCACTGTCAAAAAGCTGCACCCAGCCATGACCCATCATTTCGCAAATGGGAACTGAATACTCTTTATTTGCAGAGTAAAGAGTGGTTGCATTCACGCCACCGATATACGCAGCTCTGGCACCGTCAATTGCAGCATCCTTGCCTTGAGCACGACGGGCACCCATTTCAATAACCTTTCTGCCCGAAGCAGCTCTGACTACTCGGTTAGCCTTAGTCGCAATCAGAGTCTGATGATTTATTGTATTAAGAAGAATAGTTTCAATTAACTGAGCTTGTATTGCAGGACCTTTAACCTTAACTATAGGCTCATTAGGAAATACGGGTGTACCCTCGGGCATTGCAAATACGTCGCAAGAAAATTTGAAATTACGTAAGTAATCTATCAACTTTTCAGAAAAGCCATCTTCCGTTAACATTTCAAGAGTATCCTGTGAAAATGAGATATTCGAAAGCTGAGAAACAAGCTGCTCTAAGCCTGCCATAATTGCAAATCCACCGTTATCGGGGATTTCTCTAAAAAACATATCGTAGGTTACAGTTACGTCCGCCATACCTGAAGAAAGTAACCCTTCTGCAGTTGTAAAGCAATTGTAGTCAGCAAAAAAGCTCTTAACAGAATCCATTATAAGCCTCCAAAAACACTTTTTATACTTTATATTTTAACACATCAAAACAACTATGGCAATTGATTTATATACAAAATAAGTAACAAATTTATCATTTTTGTTGCAAATCACACAATTAATAAAAAAAAGTATTGAAACTCGCATTTTTTTATGGTATATTTACTTTAATAATTTAAGGAGGTCTTCTATTTATGCGAATCAGAAAACAACCGATGGGCGACAGAAATATCTGCGGAGCAAGAGTTGAAGAACGAAGAAAAGAAATAGGCATGAAGCAAAAAGACCTGCTCACACAGCTTCAAATCAGAGGTATTGACCTCAATTCTTCAGGTCTTTCAAAGCTTGAGGGTCAAATCCGTTCAGTATGTGACACAGAGCTTGTTGCTTTATCAGAGGTTTTAGGAGTTTCTGTTAACTGGTTATTAGGTTTAGAATGAGATTGCTGTCTGTTTAAATACAGACAGCTTTTCTTTTTTATAATTTATTTAATAGCTTTTGATATACTAGATAAAGCATCAGTAAACCTACAAATTCACAAGTAAATTACGTTTGTCGAAATTTGTTGATTTTTAGGGAAAAGTATGCTACTATTTACTAAAATAAAAGATTTGAGGTGAAGACGTGTTAGGTAACAGATTAAAGCAATTTCGTGAATACAACAAAATCTCTTGTGAAATTCTCGCAAAGCTTCTCGGTATAACAGAAACTGATTACATTAACTTTGAAAACGACACTACTTCACCAAGCATTCTTCAAATAGAAAGACTTGCTTTTTTCTACAACGTAACTGTTGATGAGTTTTACGGTTTCACTCCCCGTCTCACCCTCAACTCGCAACCGAAAAGACCCGAAACAGACGATGATGATAAGGTCGACGAAAGCATTTTGAAGCTTTCACAATTATCTTGGGATGAAATTCAAGTTTTATTACACTACCGAAATTCTGATAACAAAGAAGAAATTATCAAAAATATAATAAATGGACAGGATAAAAAATAAATCTTCGAAACACTTAAAGTGCTTCGAAGATTTTTTATGTATATCAAAAATTAGTATTTGATAATTTCGCCCATCATACCGGGTGTTGCAAAAGCAGCATTGCTTTCGTCAGTATCGATATGCATTGCAGGTGCAAAGTTGGGGTTAACACGGCAAACAACGTCACCGAAGATAAGGCAACGGCCGTCAGACTCAATTTTTACGTTAACGATTTCTTTATCTTCAACGCCGAATTCAGCAGCTGCATCGGGTGTAAGGTGAATATGACGTTTTGCAACGATAACGCCTTCTTTAAGTTCAACCTCACCTTTAGGACCAACGAGCTTGCAAGCACCGCTACCTGCGATATCACCGCTTTCTCTTACGGGTGCTGCAACGCCGATTGAACGAGCATCAGAAGCTGAAAGTTCAACCTGAGAAGAAGGTCTTGTAGGACCAAGAATTGAAACTGCTGCAAACTGATTTTTAGGACCTACAACAGCAACTCTCTCTTCGCAAGCGAACTGACCGGGCTGTGAAAGGTCTTTCTTATTTGTAAGCTCGTAGCCTTCACCGAAAAGAATATCAAGGTCTTCTCTTGAAACGTGAACGTGACGAGCAGATGTTTCAACAAGTACTTTTGACATAATAATTTCCTTCTTTCAAAAAACCACAAGCCTGTCCATCGGACAGGCTCATTTTAGTTTAATTATTTGTTCATTGCTTCTTCAATAGCAACTGCGCAAGCAACTGTCATACCAACCATGGGGTTGTTACCTGCACCGATAAGACCCATCATCTCAACGTGAGCGGGAACTGATGAAGAACCTGCGAACTGAGCGTCTGAGTGCATACGGCCCATAGTATCTGTCATACCGTAAGAAGCGGGACCTGCAGCCATATTATCGGGGTGAAGAGTACGACCTGTACCGCCACCTGAAGCAACTGAGAAGTATTTTTTACCCTTTTCAACACATTCTTTTTTGTATGTGCCTGCAACGGGGTGCTGGAAACGAGTGGGGTTAGTTGAGTTACCTGTGATAGAAACGTCAACGCCTTCTTTCCACATGATAGCAACGCCTTCTGTAACGTCGTTAGCACCGTAGCAGTTAACCTTTGAACGAAGACCGTCAGAATATGCTTTACGGAATACTTCTTTAACTTCGCCTGTGTAGTAATCCATTTCTGTTTCAACGTATGTGAAGCCGTTGATTCTTGCGATAATCTGAGCAGCGTCTTTACCAAGACCGTTAAGGATAACTCTTAAGGGGTTCTTTCTAACCTTGTTTGCTTTTTCAGCAATACCGATAGCACCTTCAGCAGCTGCGAAAGATTCGTGACCTGCAAGGAAAGCGAAGCATTCTGTTTCTTCTTCAAGAAGCATTTTACCAAGGTTACCGTGGCCAAGACCAACTTTTCTCTGGTCAGCAACTGAACCGGGGATGCAGAAAGACTGAAGACCTTCACCGATTGCTGCAGCAGCATCAGCAGCTCTTGTGCAACCTTTTTTGATTGCGATAGCACAGCCTACTGTGTAAGCCCATTTTGCGTTTTCGAAGCAGATAGGCTGAATACCCTCAACGATTTTGTAGGGGTCAAAGCCTTTTGCTTTACAGATTTCAGCACATTCCTCAATTGTGTTAATGCCGTATTTATTGATAACTTCGAGAATCTGTTTTTCTCTTCTGTTATATGATTCAAATAAAGCCATTGTAAAATCCTCCTTATTCCTTTCTGGGATCTACGATTTTAACTGCATCAGCAACTCTGCCGTACTGGCCTTTTGCTTTTTCAAATGCAGTGTTAGCATCGTCGCCTGCTTTGATGAAATCCATCATTTTACCGAAGTTTACGAACTGATAACCGATGATTTCATTATCTTCGTTAAGAGCAAGACCTGTAACATAGCCGTCTGTCATTTCAAGGTAACGGGGGCCTTTTGCAAGTGTACCGTACATTGTACCAACCTGTGAACGAAGGCCTTTACCAAGGTCTTCAAGACCTGCACCAACAACAAGACCGTCTTCAGAGAAAGCACTCTGTGTACGACCGTAAACGATCTGAAGGAAAAGCTCTCTCATAGCTGTATTGATAGCGTCACAAACAAGGTCTGTGTTAAGAGCTTCAAGGATTGTTCTACCGGGAAGAATTTCAGATGCCATAGCAGCTGAGTGAGTCATACCTGAACAACCGATTGTTTCAACGAGAGCTTCCTGAATAACGCCCTCTTTAACGTTAAGAGTAAGTTTGCAAGTACCCTGCTGGGGAGCACACCAACCGATACCGTGAGTGAAGCCTGAAATATCTTTGATTTCTCTGGCTTTAACCCACTTAGCTTCTTCGG
>JAZROI010000096.1:0-50775 GCA_045648585.1 Acutalibacteraceae bacterium | reverse complement strand
TTTTCAATCAAAGACCATTCAATGGGTGCATCCTTTAAGCTTTATGACGACCGTCAATTCTGTAACGGCCACAGAACCGTAACAATGGGTATGCCCGTGGGTTATCTTATCAGCGGTAATTATAACGAAGAGTTTAATCTTCAGATGATAGTTGAGGGTAGGGCTCAGGTTGGAACAAACTTCCTCGCAGGCGTTGCTACCGACGAGGTCAACCCCGATAGCGAAATAGATGCTCTTGCAGAAGCTCTTGAATTTGCTCTTGAAAATGCATACGTACCGCCTCAGAATTTTTACGGTATAGGCGGAATGAAGATTTTCAGAGATTTAATCTGGCTTATGCAGGGTATGATGAGAGCAGACCATAAATTCTTTAAGGCTCACGGTCAGTATGATTTCCCTCAGAAAAAAAGAGGTACAATGCTTGCTATGTATGCAATTGGTAGCTTGATGAGCTCACCCAAGCTTATGAAAAAAGCAGGCAATATGGTAAACGAGGGTATGCTTATGCCCTATAAAAAGGTTTTAGATAATCTTGAAAAAGATAAAAAATAAGAGGCGGTAGCTATGAAAATATTAAAAAAAGTATTATGCGTTGTTATTCCTGTTATTATAATCGTCGGTGCTTTTTTAGGTGCTGTAGGTGCAGGGGTATTTAACAAATATACCTTTAGCGTTGATGCAGAGAAAAAAGGCAACGTGCTTTCAAACACCGTAAGCAACGTAAACATCTGGTCAATAGAGGGTAACCCCTTTGTTAACGCTCAGATAAATGAAGAGAATAATATTTTTGAATTCGTTGAATACGTTCAGTTTATGCAATGCTCAGGCGGTACTGAAGCGAGGGATTTATTTAAAGACCCTCTTGATAAAACCGTGCTTGACGATTACGATTTTACAGTGCTTATTGAAAACTGTCGCGGTATTGTAAATATCGGTGCAAAGCCTATGTTAAAATTAGGTAGCGTGCCACTTAAGTATTCAAAAAAAGCAACAACTGACCATGGCTTTGGTATGAATCCGTACCCGCCCGATGATTACAATGTTTATTACGATTACATATACGCTCTTGCCGATGCTCTTGTAAAGGAATTCGGCAAAGAAGAGGTGCTTTCATGGCGTTTCGGCGTTATGACTGAATATGAAAACGCTGATTGGTTTATCACAGAGGGTGAAGACCCCGATAAAACCGCCGAAGCATATTGCAAGCTTTATGATTATACAGTTCAGGCACTTATTGATGCTATCGGCAAAGACGTTTTCGTGGGTGCTCATTCAATGACCGTTACAGAGGGTCTTTGGGATGAAGAAATCTTTATAAAGCATTGTGCTGAGGGTAAAAACTATAAAACAGGTAAAACGGGCACAAGACTTTGTTATTTATCTGCATCATTCTACGATTATTCGCCCGAAGAATACACAGATGGAAAAACTCTTCCCGAAACAATTGATTATTTAAGAGATATCGCTGAAAAATACGGCTTTAACGACCTTATTTACGGTATTGACGAGGGTAGGCTTCTCGTGGGTATGAATTCCGGTAAGGATAACGACGAGCTTTTAACAAGAACGGTAGGTTATCTTTATCAAGCGGCTTACAATGCCCGCCTTACAAAGCAGATGTTTGAAAATAACATTGATTATTTCTCTGCTTGGTCTTACCTTTCAGGCGGATTTTTCGGCGGCAACCCAACAGTTAGCTACCACTTTGCAAAAAGAGCCTACGAAATGGCAGGTTCAACTCTTGTAGAAACAAAGGCAGATAAAAAGGGCATTATCTTCGGCGGTGAGGTTGATGCGGTGTCAGCCTTTAACGAAGAGGATAACACGCTTCACATTATGGCTTATAACTTCAAAAATAAGTTAGAATACAATACAGAGGCTGAAATAACCTTTAACGTAAACGTGCCTCAATTAAAAGATGGCAAGGCTCAGCTTACCGTTTACAAAATAGACAATAACTGTAACTACTTTGATGAATGGATAGCGGACAGAGAAACCTACGGAATAGGTGACGATTGCTTCGCTTGGTCACCCGATGACCCCGAAATTGACAGTACAGTAACCCTTGCAGACGAAAATGCAAGAAAAATTTATTTTGATGAGCTTCGTGAAAAATATGGTGAATGCTCAGTTTTAGAGCCACAAAAGGAAACTGTAACAGTAAAAGACGGCAAAATCACTCTTGATATTACCTTAGGCGGTCACGAGGTAGTTTTCTACGAAATAACCCAATAATCGTTCTGTTTTTGTTTTGAATTAAGGGGAGTTAACGATGGATATAATTATTTTATTTACTATTATTTTGATTTTAGTTGCAAGAAGAAACGGTGCTTATCATCCCGATATGAAAATCAAAAGAGCTATTGATTTAACGGACAAAAAATATAAAAGAATTTTTATCCCAAAACGCTCAGGTGTATATAAAAATGCACCCGAGGAATACAAAAATATGTATAATATCGTTCCTTTAGTTACGGGCATAATTGTTTTTGCGATTTCGTTAGTTTCTCTTATAGTTGATTTTATCGGCAGCAGATTATGGGGCGAAAAAATCTTTTTTGCAGCAGTTAATGAAATGCTCATAACCTTACTTTCTGTTTTGTTTGCTTTAATTGCATCAATAATTATTCTTATTATCAACAAGATTTCAGTAATGATAAGCAGAAAGAAAAAATAAAAGCTAATAAAAATGAAAAAAGACTTGCGAAGGTGTGAACTCTCGCAAGTCTTTTTTATCTGTTTTATTTAAACTCCGCATTTTTAACGTATTCAATAAACGTTTTCATCGGGTTTGATATCCATTTGTTTTTGTGGTAAATAAGCTGTTTCCATATTTCTATATTTATATCAGTAACGTCAAGACGAACGAGAGAGCCTTTTTTAACGTGCTCTTCCGTAACGAAATCGGGTAAATAAGAAATACCCTCGCCCTCTTCAAGAAGTAAAGTTATAAGGTCAGTTCGCCCAACCTCAAGGGCAGGGACAATATCAATATCCATTTTCGCAAGCTCTCTGTTGAACGTTCTGCGATAACCCATTTCTTTTTCTGTAAGAATAAAAGGCTCACCTTTAATATCTCTTATTGAAAGATTTTTCTTTCCTGCAAATTGAGAAGAAGAATTGGTAACGAAATGCATACCGATTTTTTGCTCTTTTGCTATAACGTAATCCTTTTGAAAGATTCTGTTATCAAGAGTTATAACCATATCCGCTTCGTTTCGGTCAAGCATTTTGAACATATCACCCGTATCAGCGGTGGTGAATTTTAAGGATATATCGGGGTAAGTTTTTCTGAAATTCCTGTAATTGTGAGAGAGCATATCCTCGCATACAGAGTCGGGGGTTACAATGTGAATATAGCCTTTTGGCGACGAGCTTTCGGAAATATCCTGCTTAAATTCTTCAGTTAAACGACAAACGGCTTGGGCGTAGGCTAAAAGCTCGTTTCCTCTTTCAGTAAGAGTAATAGTATGGTTTATTCTTTCAAATAAAAGGCAGTCAAGCTCTGTTTCAAGCTGTTTTATCTGGAAAGAAACCGTTGATTGAGTGTAGCCTAAAAGCTCCGCTGCTTTAGTAAAACTGTTAAGCTCGGCAACGTGAAGAAACGTAGTTAAATTGCGAATTTCCATAAAAACACCTCGGGTTTTGATATCGAAAATTTCGATAGCGGATATCAAAACTATTTGTTTTATTTATTTTGAAATGTATTATATACTATAGCCCATAGAAAAACAACCCTCGGAGGAAAAAACAATGGCAGAAATTAAATTTTACAACAGAACACCTGTGCCCGTTGAGATGCATAAGGTTAAAATAGTACAAAAGCTTTCCTTATTACCCGTTAAGGAACGTCTTAATAAATTAAAAGAAGCAGGCTTTAATACATTTATGCTTCATAATGGCGATATCTTTATGGATATGCTTACTGACTCAGGCGTTAACGCTATGAGTGATAATATGCAGTCGGCTATGCTTCGTGCCGACGATGCATACGCAGGTAGCGAAACCTTCTACAGAATGAACGATAAATTAACTGAAATCTTTGGTATAAAGCATCTTCTTCCTACTCATCAGGGTAGAGCTTGTGAGCATATCATCGCACAGCATTTTGTAAAGCCCGGTAGCTGTGTAATTATGAACTACCACTTT
The DNA here is from genome assembly GCA_045648585.1 of Acutalibacteraceae bacterium. Taxonomy (GTDB): domain Bacteria; phylum Bacillota; class Clostridia; order Oscillospirales; family Acutalibacteraceae; genus DTU089. Next base: position 46,626 of record JAZROI010000096.1, on the reverse strand, counting down.
ACAACCTCAAAGGCACACGTAACCCGTCTTGGCGGTAGAGTTGAAGAGCTTGTTAAGGATGAAGGGCTTGTAGTAAAAAGTGACCTTCCCTTCAAGGGAAATATCGACCTCGACAAAGTAAAGGCTTGTATTGAAAAAGAGGGTGCAGAAAATATTGCATATATGCGTCTTGAGGCAGGTACAAACCTTATCGGCGGTCAGCCTATTTCGTACGAAAATATGAAAGAAGCAACCGACCTTGCAAAAAAACACGGTATCGTTACAATTCTTGACGCTTCTCTTCTTCAGGACAACCTCTATTTCATTAAAACAAGAGAAGAGTCAATGAAGGATAAATCTATTCGCGAAATTACAAGAATGATAGCAGACCTTTTCGACATCGTATATTTTTCTGCCCGTAAATTCGGCTTCGGTCGTGGCGGCGGAATTATGATAAGAGATGAAGAAATGTTTCACGCTATGGAAGACTATATCACAATGTTTGAGGGCTTCCTTACATATGGCGGTATGAGTGTTAAAGAAATGGAAGCTCTTATCATCGGCTTTGAAGAAACAATGGATATGGATATAATTTCTCAAGGTCCTATTTTTATAAACCATTGTGTTAAAGAGCTTGATAAATTAGGCGTGCCTATGGTTACCCCCGGTGGCGGTCTTGGTGCTCATATTGATGCCCGTCAGGTTGTAGACCATATCCCCGCAGAGCAGTACCCCGCAGGCTCTTTAGTAGCAGCCCTTTACCTTTGCGGTGGTATCAGAGGTATGGAAAGAGGCACTCTTTCAGAAGAAAGAAACCCCGATGGCACGGAGCATATTGCATCTGTTGAAATGGTGCGTCTTGCATTCCCGAGAAGAGTTTTTACCCTTTCTCAAACAGAGTATGTAATTGACAGAGTAAAATGGTTATACGACCATAGACACCTTATCGGTGGCCTTCGTTTCGTTCACGAGCCGAAAACACTCCGCTTCTTTACAGGTAAATTAGAGCCCGTTTCAGATTGGCCCCAAAAGCTTATGGAAGCATATATTGCTGATTTCGGGGAAGAGAATTAAGACCCTCTTCGTTTTAGTGAGGAGTTAGGAGTGAGGAGTGTCGGGACCTGCGGTCGGCATTGTAAAGCTATCTCATCAATTTAATTAATAATAAAACCAACAGGTCTGCGATAGCAAATTATATTGCCGTCGCAGACCCTTTTCTATTATCTATTATCTCGCGATGCCTCTGCATCTGGGAATTGGCATCTGGCATCTTCATTTCCTATTTATTTTTTACCTCTTCCTAAAAATCTTCCCATCCAGCTTATCCATAGCCGTATCGAAAAGCATTGCGAGTAAAACCGTTGAGAAGAAAGATAAAAGGATAAATGCAACGGGGATTTTGTTTACTCCTGCAAATTTAAGTAACGCCATAGGTATTCTTTGTAAAATAAAGAAGCTGAAAATATGCTCGCCAAACCAATCGAGGATTGAGCTTGAAACGTTGATTTTCATAAATGCAACCGTTACAAGAAGTGCACCTAAAATTGCAAAAAGAGTGTGGTGAATAACAGAATCAGCTCTGTTATGAGAAAAGAAAACGAAAAGACCACCGATTACAGTAAAGCCCGTGTACCAAGCGATATCGTTTTTCATTAAAGCTTTGTCGATATAAGGCTTTAATTCAGAGAAAAGCATACCTGCAGGGAAGCAGAAAACAGTGTTATAAAATCTTGAAGGCACGCCTAATTTATACTCCACGTATGCGAAAATACCCGTTAAAACGAATACACCCACAAGGGCAAGCTTGTTTGACTTTTTGAAAACGAGAAAAGAGATAATTATTATAATATACATTGCAAAGGTAACAAACATATACCAGTTACTGTTACCAACGCTCGTAGCACCCGTAAATGCGAAAATTGTTTTTATTAAATCTAATTTTCTGCCCGTAATAAAAGCGGTTATGATATAAAGAATTACAACTATCGCGAAATGATACCATAATTTAAAAAGTCTGTTTTTAGGCATTGCTTTTATGTATGCGGTGCCTTTTTTCCTTGCAGACTCCATAATTCCGTAGCCCGAATAAAAAAGATAGGTTACAACAACGAGCTGACCTAAAAAGCTTCTTAAATCAAAGTAGGGAGCATCTAAAACGCCGTCAAGCTTTACGTATTGAACGGAGTGGCTCAAAAATATAAGCACAGAAAAAATACCGTTTATTGTTGCGGTGTTTTTCGGTGAACAATAATCTTTAAAAAATTCATTTTTCTTTGCGGCTGTAAGTCCTGAACAAATTATTGCAATTAAAATAAGTATGTATACAAGCACTTTAATCACCTCACAAAATACTAGAACCATTATACCACGAAAAGTATTTATATCAATAAAATAGAGAAAAGCTCAAAATGGGCTTTTCTCTATAACCAATTATAGCATATTACATTTAATTTTACAAGACTTGCATATAAATTGAGTTTGTAGTACAATCACTTTTATTGCCTTAGGTAATATTTAAGTTTTTCGGAGGTTTTATATGTTTTCAGAGGATATGAAAATTGAACACCTTAAAGCAGAGGAAGTAAAAAGCTTTCTTGACAGTGAAATTGTTCGTCTTGGTGAGCTTATAGAAGAATATAAAGCCGACGTTAAAGAGCAGGGCGAGGATTTTAACAGAGATAACCCTAACGGCGGTATGTATTCGGGAATGGAGCTTACACAGATTCATTACGAAATGGAACAAAAAATGCAATATTCTGCCGAAGCCGCTAACGATATATATTTTTATAAGAAATTAAAAAATGCACCTTATTTTGCAAGGGTAGATTTCAAAGCTGACGGTGCATTAAAAGAAAAAACAGTTTATATCGGTCTTCGCACTCTTCAAAAGCACGATACCTTTGAAATGCTCGTTTGTGACTGGCGTGCACCGATAGCCTCGCTTTTCTATGAGGATTTTGACGACGGTCAGGCTTACTTTGAAGCACCCCGAGGCAGAATGAACGGCAAGCTTCTTTTAAAAAGACAATTTAAATTCAAGGACGGCACGCTTTATTATTACGTAGACAGTGATTTGAAAATTGACGATGATATTTTAAGAGACGTGCTTTCCTCATCCTCTTCAGAGCATCTTAAGGTCATAGTAAACAGTATTCAACGCGAGCAAAACAAGGTTATTCGTTATAGCGAAAACGAAAATCTTTTAGTTTGCGGTCCTGCGGGTAGCGGTAAAACCTCGGTTGGCTTTCACCGTCTTGCTTTCCTTCTTTACCGCAACCGTACAGAATTAACGTCTGCGGAAATTCTTATGTTTTCAAATAACGATATTTTCTCAAGCTACGTTGCGGATATTATCCCCGAGCTTGGCGAAATGCCTATAAATTACGCATCTTTTTATACTGTTTTTGCAGCAGAGCTTCCCACCGTTACAACGGGAGATTACTATTCTCTTGCCGAAAGCGTAATCAATGGTGATAAAGTAAGAGCCAAAAGTGCAAAAATCAAATTAAGCAAGCAATTTGCAGATTATCTTACCGAAAATGCAGATTTTATCGAGCCTGAATTTCAGGATATAACTCTTTTCGGTAAAACAGTAATGTCAAAAGAAGCTCTTTTAGACAGATTTTTCTCTGATACGGAAAACAGTCAGAAATCAAGAGGAGAACGTCTTGCAAGCTACGTTAACGGTGTTATTGACGAGTATTTTATAAACAACAGAAAAGAAATTTATCTTGAAATTGATGCAGATTCTGAAATTGACGAGGATACTGCAAAGCTTTTCAAGGCCGAAAGACGAGATTTAAAGCAAAACGCTACTCAAATGATAAAAAAAGCTACACTTGTTGACCCTGTTGCAGTTTATTGGAATTTAGTAAGTGCTTATGCAGAAGAAAATAATTGCCCTGAGCTTTTAGAAACTAAAAAAGCCCTTGATAAAGGTTTTCTTGAGTTTGAGGATAGCTTAGGTGTTGTTTTCGTAAAAACTGTTTTAGGCACGTCTGCTGTCCTTAACGGTGTTAAGCATATTCTTATTGACGAAGCACAGGATTTGTCATATATGCAGCACGCTATTATTCTTAAAATGTTCCCGAGAGCAAGGGTAACTCTTTTAGCGGATACTAATCAGGCTATTATCCCCGAGCTTAACACAACGAATAGTGAAGAAATGGCTTCTATTTACAATGCAAAGCTTTTAAAGCTGAATAAGAGCTACCGTTCAACAAAGCAGATAAATTCTTTTGCTCTTTCACTTCTTCCCGAAGAAAGCAGATATGAAATTTTTGAAAGAGACGGGGATAGTGTAAAGCATAAAAACGGCGATTTAACTGCTCTTAAAGAAATTACGAAAAACTATGCATCCCAAAGCCTCTCAACCTGCATAATAACTCGCACTTTAAAAGATGCAATTGCAGTTTATAACGATTTGAAAGAAGCTGTTGAGGGTCTTAGAATTTGCGATAATAAATCCTGCCAGCTTTCTCATAACCCGATAGTTATGCCCGTTGCATTAACAAAGGGTCTTGAATTTGACAACGTTATAGTTTACGATAACGGTGGCTTTAGCGGTGACGAAAACAAAAAATATCTTTATATGGCGTCAACGAGAGCACTTCATAAGCTTACCGTATTTAAGACGGAAGAAAATTAAATAATTAAAACTGCGATTATTCAATAAGTAGAATAATCGCAGTTTTTATTTGCTTGAAATTTTGTAAACGTATTTTCTTGTAAGGGTTATAAAGTTATCGAATTCTTCTTGTGAAATAAGCCTTGGATAGCTTAATATTTTTAAAGGCACACCCTCGCCACCGTGGTAAGAGGGTTGCATATACGGAAAATCATTAACCTTAAAGCCGTGACGGTCGTAAAATCTTATTCTTTTAATCTGTTGCTCGGTTTCGGGTGCTTCTGCCTCTAAAATTAAAGGCTTGTTGTATTTTTCTTTAACAAGGTTTAATGCTTTTGAGCCGTAACCGCCGTTTCGTTTATCGGAATCTATAGCTAAATGCTCAATAAAAATAAATTCCGAAAAAATCCAAATGGCAATAAAGCCAACCTCTTTTTCATCGTCAAAAATTTCAAAAAGCTTGAATTTATTATCGTTAAGGCAATTTTTTTCATCAAAACTGTCGCGGCGTTCCTCGAGAGGAAACGCCGCTTTCATTTTGTTATAAACCTTGTCAAAGCTTTCTTCTGTAACGGGAATAAAGCTTGTCATATTATTTAATCTGTGTACCTGCAGGAACGCAATCGGGAACAAATACTACCTGACAACCGCAAGCACCGTTTGTTGCCGCGAGAAGCATACCGTTACTCTGAACACCTGCAAAACGAGCAGGCTCAAGGTTTGCAATAACGATAATCTTTTTACCTACAAGCTGTTCACAGGTGTATTCGCTCTTAATTGAAGAAACGATAACTCTGTTTTCACCGCTACCGTCATCAAGTGTAAGCTTAAGGCAGCTGTGAGATTTTCTGATTTCCTGAGCCTTGAGAATCTGGCAAACTCTTAAATCGAGCTTTTCAAAATCTTCAATAGAAACCTGATTTTCTTTTAAGGGAACGAAAGCGTCTGCTTCGCCGTAAACGTGCTTGTCAGCATTTTCAGAAGCTATTGCAGCCTCTGCTTCAGCCTTTTTCATTTCTTCAGCCTTTGTTTCTTCCTCTGTTTTAGGATATGAGAAATCAAGAAGACCAACGTATCTCTTGGGGTCGATAGCAAAAAGGAAGAGGTAAAGACGAGGGCCTTTTTCTTTATCAATAAGAAGCTTGTATACGTTCTTAAAGAATGCACCCTGAATTGATTTAAGCTCTTTTTCGTCTAAATCCTCGCCGTTGATTTCCTTCGGGATAGCGTAAAGCTTTTTGTTAAGAGCATCAAGGTCGTAATCACCTGCAGAAATGTACTCGAAAAGAGCTTTGATTTCTGCTTTCTGTGTATCGCCAAGAGTTTCGTAAACCTCCCAATTTCTGCCGTCACGTAAACGGTTAACCTGGTCGGGTGCGCAGTTTTCAAGCCAATATTTTGCTCTGTCAAGTCTTTCTGCAAATTCATCGTGCTTGTAGGGAGTACCGATTTTCTCGAAAACAGTTTCAAGCATAGGAACGTTAAAGTCAACAACGCTACCTAACTGAACAAGAAGACTCATAGGAACAGTATTGAGCACTCTGTCGCCAACTGTTGTGTTGTACATAATATCCTTCTGAGCATCTGTTGCAGTACCGTCCTTAATAGCGGTATACATTTTATCAAACTCAAAGTACTGTCTTAAAATACCGTCGTCGAAACAGAAGTCAAATGCCTTAAGAGGTTCAGTTTTTGAGTAAAGCCAGAGAATAACCTCGGGCTCGTAGATTTTAAGAAGAGTGTCAGGAGTAAGGTTAAGACCTGATGAGCCTGACATTTTACCTGTTGTACCCTTGATACCGATAAATTCATAGCCTTGGAAAAGGGGAGGCTCATAGCCGAAGATTTTCTTTGCAATATCCTTACTTGTATCGTAGCTGCCGTGGGGGCTTGCATGGTCTTTTCCACCGGGTTCAAAGTCAACACCCTCATACATCCATCTCATAGGCCAGTCAATCTTCCAAGCGAGCTTGCAGTTGAAGTCCTTTGTGAAATCAAATGAGCCTGTATGACCGCATTGGCAGGTGTATTCAGCCTGAGTGCAATCGTCACTTAAGGAAAGAATTTTTGTTGTATCCTTACCGCATTCTGAACAGTAGATGCTAACGGGGTAATATGCTTCTCTTTCGCCTTCCTGAACGGGCTGTGTACGGTGTGAAGCAAGAATATCAAAAATTTCACCACGTTTTTTAAGTGAGTGAAGAATATGCTCTGTATATTTACCGCTTCTGTACATTTCTGCCTGATGACGATAATCCATATCAATACCGAATTTTACGATTGAACGCTCAAATTCATGCTCGAAATATTCAGCATAAGTTTTTTCTTCGGTATCAAAGGGGTTTTTAACGTCAACGTAGGGACAACCGATATATTTTTCCATATCGCTGTCAATAGCTGCAACGTTAACGGGAACCTTTCTCATACGGTCAAACTCGTCCCAAGAGAAAAGGAGCTTTGCCTTTTTACCTTTTTTAATAAGAGCTCTTACAACAAAGTAGCTTGTTGCGATATCACGGAAGTTACCGATATGAATTGAGCCTGAGGGGCTGATACCTGCGGCACAAACATACTCTTCCTTATCGGGATTACGTCTGATAATACGGTCTGCTATCATTTCGGACCAATGCATAACATCACACTCATTTCCTTGAAATTACATAATATAACAGTTTAGTATTCTACATTAATTTAACTTTTGTGTCAAGATTAAAGATAAAAGAATGCATTTCAATTATTAAGAATATATAAATAATTACATAAATAAGGAAAAAACTATTGCGAAAAAGATGTCTTTTTGATATATTTATTATGTGTAATTTTGTGCTTTAGGCACATGCATTCAAAAAGAACATTGCAAACGGAGAGTGTGTTATGATAAAGCTTTTGCGATATCTAAAACCTCATAGAAAATTTGCTTTGTTTACTCTCTTTCTTGCGGCGGTAAATAACGTTATGACGCTTGCGTTTCCGCTACTTATGTCGCAGATTATCAACGAGGGTATCAACAAAGGAGATTTACATTCAATCAAGCATGACGGTATAGTTATGCTTGTATGTTGCGTTATTGCGATGTTTATAGCTATTTTGAACAGCTATTGCTCAAGTAAGGTTTCAACGGGCTTTGCAGGTGAGCTTCGAGCCGATATTTTCAACAAGGTTGAAAATTTCTCTCAGGGTGATATTGATAAAATCGGTATCCCGTCACTTATAACGAGAACAACAAACGATATCCGTCAGATACAAGACCTTGTTCTTATGTCCTTAAGAACGATAATTTCCGTTCCGATAATGCTTATCGGCGGTACTGTAATGGCAATTATTATGGATCCGGGTCTTTCTCTTGTGCTTCTTATTGTCGCACCCGTTATTGCCTTGATAGCGTTTATAGTTGCCAAAAAGGTTATTCCGTTTTTTGATAAAATTCAAAAGAGAGTGGACAAGCTTAACCTTATTATCCGCGAAAAAATCGGTGGTATAAGAGTTATAAGAGCCTTTAACCGAACAAAGCATGAGGACAACAGATTTAAAGCAGCCAACGATGACCTTACCTCAATGATAGTTAAGGTACAGCATATTTTTGCAGGGCTTATTCCTATTGTTACTCTTCTCGTATTTCTTCTTATAATTATTCTTGTTGCAGTGGGCTACACTCAAATTAACCGTCTTACCGACCCCATAGAAATTCAGAACACCTTAGGCGATTTACAGGCGTTTATCATTTATCTTGTGTTTATAATTGTCGCTCTTTCAACTGCGGCGGCAATGTTCATAATGATTCCCAGAGCAAATATCTCTGCAAAGCGTATAAACGAGGTCCTTGAAATGAAGCCCGAAATGGAGGTTTCAGAAAAGGAAAGTGAATACGAAAACGACGGTTGCATAGAGTTTAAAAACGTTTGCTTCAGCTATAAATCACCCAGCGGTGAAGAAACCGAAACCTTAAAGGACGTAAGCTTTATTGCAAAGCAGGGTGAAACAACTGCTATTATAGGTGGTACGGGCTCTGGTAAATCTACAATTCTTAACCTTATACCCCGTTTTTATGACGTTACCTCGGGTGCGGTTTTAGTTGACGGCTATGACGTGCGTCAAATGGATTTTGCAACGATTTACGGCAAAATCGGTTATATTCCTCAACAGGCTTTCCTTTTCAGCGGTACTATTGCCGATAACCTTCGTTACGGTAAAGAGGATGCAACCGACGAGGAATTATGGTCAGCTCTTGAAACTGCTCAGGCAAGGGACTTTGTTGAAAAGCTTCCCGACGGTCTTGAAAGCTTGGTTTCTCAAAACGGAACAAATCTTTCGGGCGGTCAGAAGCAAAGGCTTTGTATTGCAAGAGCAATAGTTAAAAAAGCAGAATTTTACATATTTGACGACAGCTTTTCAGCATTGGATTTTGCAACGGATGCAAGATTGCGTAGTGCTTTAAGAAATAAATTGAAGAAAGCGTCAATTTTAATAGTTGCCCAAAGAGTAGGCACGATTATAGATGCTGATAAAATTATAGTTCTTGACAAGGGTCAGGTAGTTGGAGTAGGTACTCATAAACAGCTTCTTGAAGCTTGTGAAGTGTACAAGGATATTGTTACATCTCAGTTAAGCACAGAGGAGGTGGAGCAATGACAAATAATAAAAGAAATCTTGATCCTAAAAGACAAGCAATTCTTGAAAGAAGACGCCAGACAAGAACAACAAGATACTCTTCTTACAGAAAAACCGAAAAAGGTGAAGAAAAGGCAACAAGCTTTTTCAAAACCTCAAAAAGACTTTTAGGTTATCTTAAGGCTCATAAGCTTTCCTTCGTGCTTGTTATAATTACTTGTATTCTCAGTACGGTTTGTAACGTTGTGGGTCCCTCTTATATAGGTACGGCTCTTGACGTGCTTAACGAGCAGGTAGGCATAAAAATCAACGGCGGAGTAATTTCACCCGAAAGTCTTGTTCCTACTCTGTTAATCCTTCTTGCTATTTACGGCGGTATGGCGGTTTTCTCGTTCATTCAGCAATATACAATGGCGGGTATAACTGCAAAAATCGTAAGAAAGCTTCGTGAAAATATAAATGACAAGCTTTCAAAATTACCTTTAAAGTATTTCGATTCAAATGCAAAAGGTGATATTCTTTCAAGAATGGTCAACGACGTTGACAATATAAGCAACACTCTTCAGCATAACTTCGTATCAATTCTCACATCGCTTATAACTATCGTAGGCGTATTTGTGATGATGTTAAAAACAAACTGGTTTTTAACACTTGTTATCGTTGCGATTGTTCCTCCGGCGGCAGCAATTGCCTTAAGCATAATGAAGATTTCAAAAAGACTCTTCAAAGCCCAGTGGGATAGAACAGGTGAGCTTAACGGTCACGTTGAGGAAATGTATACGGGTCATAAAATCGTTCGTCTTTTCGGTCAGGAGCAGTTAGCTATTGACGAATTTAACGATATTAATGATGAGCTTACAAGAGTAAGCTGTAAGGCTCAATACGTTTCGGGTGCAATTTCACCGTTCATAAATCTTATTGATAATATCGGCTATATTCTTATTGCCGTTATTGGAGGTTACCTTATAGTAAATAACGGCGTATTTTCAATAGGCGGTAACGTTATTTACGATATGGGCGAAGGCTTTACAATAGGCGGTATTCTTACCTTTATTACTTATTCAAAGCTTTTTACGTCACCTATTTCACAATTAGCTCAAATCGTAAATAATATTCAGTCTTGTATGGCTTCTTCGGAAAGAGTGTTTATGCTTCTTGACGAGCCTGTAGAGGTTGAAGATAAACAAGGCGACGAAATAGTATTCGAAAAAGAGCTTAAATTCGAAAACGTATCTTTTTCATATACGCCCGAAAAGCCTCTTATGAAAAATCTTGATATTACCGTTAAGCACGGCGGCCTTGTGGCATTGGTAGGTCCTACGGGTGCGGGTAAAACAACCTTCGTTAATCTTCTTATGAGATTTTACGACGTTACCGATGGTAAAATAACAATAGACGGTGTTGACATTCGCGATATTGAGCGTGACAAGCTTCGCTCTCTTTACGGAATGGTATTGCAGGATACATGGCTTTTCAACGGCACTGTTAAAGATAACATTCGTTACGGTAGGTTAGATGCTACCGATGACGAAGTAATAGAAGCGGCAAAAGCCGCAAGGGCAGACAGCTTCATTGAAGCTCTTCCCGACGGTTACGATACAATTCTTGATGAAAACGGTTCAAACCTTTCACAAGGTCAAAGACAGCTTTTAACTATAGCAAGAGCTCTCTTAAAGGACCCGAAAATTCTTATTCTTGACGAGGCAACAAGCTCTGTTGATACAAGAACCGAGCTTCTTGTTCAAGAAGCGATGAATGAAATTATGAAGGGCAGAACAAATTTCGTAATTGCACACCGACTTTCAACAATTAAAAAAGCGGATGAAATCCTCTTTATAGATAACGGTGCAGTTAAAGAAAGAGGTACTCACGAGGAGCTTCTCAAAAAAGACGGACTATATGCAGATATGTATTATAGTCAGTTTGGACAACGAGTTTCACAGAATAAACTTGAAACAGAATAACAAAACGTAATTATTCAAAAGGGAGATAGATTGTATGAAAAATACAGAAAAATCAATGGAAAAGCTTGTTGCTCTTTGCAAGGGCAGAGGCTTCGTGTATGCAGGTAGCGAAATCTACGGCGGTCTTGCAAACACTTGGGACTACGGCCCCTTAGGCGTTGAGCTTAAAAACAACATCAAAAACGCCTGGAGAAAGAAATTTATTCAGGAAAACCCCTACAACGTAGGTCTTGACAGTGCTATTTTAATGAATCCTCAGACTTGGGTTGCATCAGGTCATTTAGGCGGTTTCTCTGATCCTCTTATGGACTGCCGTGAATGTAAAACTCGTCACAGAGCAGATAACCTTATCGAAGATTTTGACGGCACAAACGTTGCAGGCTGGTCAAATGAGCAGATGATGGATTACATCAAGGAGCACGCTATCGCTTGTCCTCAGTGCGGTAAGCACAATTTTACAGATATCCGTCAGTTTAACCTTATGTTTAAAACCTTCCAGGGTGTTACAGAGGACAGCAAAAACGAGCTTTATCTTCGTCCCGAAACTGCGCAGGGTATTTTCGTAAACTTTGCAAATATTCAGAGAACAACAAGAAAGAAAATTCCCTTCGGCGTTGCTCAGATTGGTAAATCATTCCGTAATGAAATCACACCCGGTAACTTTATTTTCCGCGTTCGTGAGTTTGAACAGATGGAGCTTGAATTCTTCTGCAAGCCCGGCACAGACCTTGAATGGTTTGAATATTGGAGAGGCTTCTGCCGTGATTGGCTCTATTCTCTCGGCATTAAAGAAGAAAACCTTCGTCTTCGTGACCACGACCCCGAAGAGCTTTGCTTCTACTCAAAAGCTACAACAGACTTTGAATATCTTTTCCCATTCGGTTGGGGTGAGCTTTGGGGCGTAGCTGACAGAACTGATTACGACCTTACTCAGCATATCAACACCTCAGGCAAGAGCCTTGACTATTTCGATCCCGAAACAAACGAAAGATACGTTCCCTACGTTGTTGAGCCCTCACTTGGCGTTGAAAGACTTTTCCTTACAATTCTTACAGAGGCTTACGACGAAGAGGTTGTTGACGCAGAAAAGAACGATACCCGTGTTGTTCTCAGACTTCATCCTACTCTTGCACCCTTCAAATGTGCAGTTCTTCCTCTTTCAAAGAAGCTTAACGAGCAGGCAACAGAGGTATTTACAGCTCTTTCAAAGAAATTCAACGTTGACTTTGACGATGCAGGCTCAATCGGTAAAAGATATCGCCGTCAGGACGAAATCGGTACACCATTCTGCATTACTTACGACTTTGACAGCGTTGAAGACGGTTGCGTAACAGTTCGTGACAGAGATACTATGGAGCAGGTAAGAATTTCAATTGCTGACCTTGAAAAGTATATCGAAGAAAAAATCGCATTCTAAATAAAACAAATGCCCGAATCTTTTGATTCGGGCTTTTTTATATGGCGTTTATTTTAATTTAATCGTCGCATTATGGTCTGAAATACCGTAGTTACCTGCGGAGTGCTTGAGCATCTCGTAAAGGTCAATTTCTTCACCCTGAGAGCCTTTAAGCTTTTTATTTAAAATATTGAGTACGGGCTTAAGTCTTCTTAAAACCTTTAAAAGAGTTGAGCCAAAGGGTGAATCCTCGGTATAAGGCTGGTCGCCGTAGAATACTGACCTTACAAGGTCAACTGCCGCGTCAATAAACTTAACGTTTTTAACCTCGGGGTGAGCCTTTACGAAGAAAAGCTTCGCAACTCTACCAACTGTCCAGGTGGAAAGTGCCTTACCGATAATGCTAACAGGCTTGTAAAGAGATTCCTTTCCGCCTGCACCGATTTTACCTAAAAATCTTGCAGGGTCATCTCTCATGGCGTTAATCATTACGTAAAGCATACGGTCAAATTGGTCCTGAAGATACTTTTCGCCTGTTTTACCTTTTTTATCCCATTTGAATTCGGGAACAGGTATGCTTTCAATCTCAACAGTGCTGTCATCTTTAATTGTAACAAGTCGCATAAATGCGGGGCAACCGATAACAGAGCCTGTGCAAACGTCGTAAAACTTATTTCCTTTTTCAGTTTCAACGCAGTTTATACTCTGGTTGTGCATATGACCTGTAAAAATAAGATGAACACCATTATCTGCAAGTGTTTCAATAAGCTTTTTACTGTCTTTTTGACGTGCATCAGGGATAAGTGTAAGGATAGGTTGACCGGCGAGCACAGGGTAATGCTCCATAGCTATCATCATTTTGCCGTCTTTCTGTGCCTTTTGAGCCTGCTCTTTTATCCAGGCTAAAAATTCATCATCATAAGCCAGTTTTGCGCCCTCAATAGTATCGTTACAAAGAACGAGAAGGCGAATATCTTCGTTAAGCTCTGCAACGTATGAAAGATGCTCTTTATTAAAAGTAATAGCTGTGCTATAACCAAAATCATAATAGTAATCCATAAGCTTGTCAAAGGATATACATTCAGGCACTTCTCTTTCGCCACCGTTATAGCAGAAGGGGTGTTGCTCTATATCATGACTTGCGGTAACAACATAGATTTTCTTACCCGCAGCCTGTAATTTGCGAAGCTCCTCGGAATACTCAATATGACTTTCCTTTTCGCCGTTAAAGGAAAGGTCACCCGCGATAAGAATAGTGTCAGCCTCGGTGCTGTTTTTTAAATATTCGTTTACCGCATCGTTTATGTAAGGGGTTTCTGCATAGCATTTCTGTTCGAAATCCATAAACCTTTCATAAGCCTCACCATAAGCACCTAGCTTTTTGCTGTAATAATGAGGGTCTGTAATAAGGAAAAACTTAAATTCTTTCATAATATCACCCGAAAAGATAATATCATTTTTAATAATTGGGTGTCAATAAATTTTAGAATAATAAAGTTTTATAAATCATTGAAAAAAACAAAATATGTGATATACTATCTTTTGTATGTTTAGAAAACAAATGATTAATGAGGAATAAATTATGATTACTCAGGAAAAAATTGATAGAATTAATTTTCTTGCAAGAAAATCAAGGGAAGAGGGTTTGACCGAGGCGGAGGCTCTTGAGCAGAAAAATTTAAGAGCTGAATACGTTGCGGCCTTCAGAAAATCTCTTGAGAACACTCTTGATAATACTGTTATCCAACGTCCCGACGGCACAAGAGAAAGGGTAACGAAAAAGAATAACAAAACAAAAGGTGCTCAATAATGGCGGAAATAAGAAAGCTTCGTAAGGGTGAAATTTACCCCGTTGAATATATTTGCCGGATGACTGCGGGTCCCGTTTGTCAAAAAGAGCCGATAGTAGGTAACAAAATAGCGAAAATGTATTCAACCTATTATGCCCGTGAATGCTACGACACTTGCTTTGTTGTAGTTGACGATGCGGATAAGCCCGTGGGCTACGTTCTCTGCGAGCCTGATTGTAAAAGGTACAACAAGCTTTACAGAAAAATTGACGTGCCCGCAATTAAAGAAATCGGGCTGTTAAGCGGTATAGAGGCGTGGTTTTTCCCAATACCCTATATGTTTTTCGGCAAAAAATATCCTGCACATCTTCATATTGATATTTTAGATGAATATCAAAATCAAGGCTACGGCAGTAAGCTTATGAAAGCTCTTTTAGAAGAACTTAAAAACAGAGGTGTGCCCGGTGTTATGCTTATGGCAAACTCTGAAAATGAGGGAGCAATTCGTTTTTATAAAAGGCTGGGCTTTAAAACCCTTTTAAAAACAAAAGGTCCGATTATTATGGGCTTAGAAATAAAATAAATTATTAAATTTTTTCAAATTCGGTAGTGATGGATATGGCAAAAAAACCGGTAACGGCAATAATTTTAGGTGCAGGTCACAGAGCGATGGCGTATGCTGATTTCTCTCTTGCACACCCTGATTTATTACAAATAGTTGGTGTTGCGGACCTTGATGAATACCGCAGAAAAATGGTACAGGAAAAATTCGGATTTTCAGAAGAGTTTTGCTTTGACTCTGCAGAGGCTCTTGCAAAAGCACCGAAGTTTGCCGATGCCGTTATAAACGGTACAATGGATGAGCAACACGTTGAAACCTCAATTCCTCTTCTTGAAAAGGGCTACGATATGCTTCTTGAAAAGCCCTTTGCGGTAAACGATGAGGAAATGGAGCGTCTTTTAGAGGTTGTTAAAAAGCATAACAACAAGGTTATGATATGCCACGTTTTAAGATATACTCCCTTTTATTCAACAATAAAAGAAAAGCTTATCAGCGGTGCTATTGGTGAGGTTATCAATATTCAGACCGTTGAAAACGTCAGCTATCATCATCTTTCAACCTCATTTGTAAGAGGTAAATGGGGCAATAGTAAAAAGTGCCATACCTCAATGCTTCTTGCAAAATGCTGTCACGATATGGATATTATGATGTGGCTTATGTCACCCAATAAACCCGTAACGGTATCTTCGGTAGGCTCAAAATTACAGTTTAAAGAAGAAAATGCACCCGAAAATTCAGGTACACGTTGTCTTGTTGACTGTCCGAGAGTTGATTTTTGCCGCTACAGTGCAAAAAGGCTTTATCTTGACCATCCTGACAGATGGGAGGTTTACGTTTGGCGTGACCTTGAAAGCATTGAAAACCCAACTGAAGAAGATAGAAGAAGAGTGCTTATTGAGGGTGACTACGGCAGATGTATGTATAAATGCGACAATGACGTTGTAGACCATCAGAGCGTGCTTGTTAATTTCTCAAACGGTGCAACGGGTACTCACAATATGACAGGTGGCTCGGCAGAGCCCTTGAGAACAATCCGTATTATCGGCACAAAGGGTGAGATTTACGGTGAGTTTGAAAATAAATTTATAAACGTTAAAATAATCAATCCCGATCCCGGTAAAGATTATGACGAGGAATACATAGATTTAAGTAACGTTTCAAGTGAGGGTCACTCAGGCGGTGACGAAAGGTTAACCTCTGACTTCGTTCGTTTTATAAGAGGGGAAGAGCATTCGGTTTCCTGTACCTCAATTTACGATTCTGTTGCAGGTCACAAGGTTATTTTCCTTGCTGATGAATCAATGAATAAAAACGGTGAACAAATTAAAGTAGAGCTTTAATATTTGATTTAATTAAGGGGGCGGTACATTGAATAATAAAATAAAGCGTGCCGTCGGAATAGGTGTAAGAGCTACTCTTGTTATTGCAATTCTTCTTGTTATTATTTTTAAATATAACGAGCTCGTTAATATTGACGTAAGAGCATTAGTTGAAAAAACTGATACCTTATTTGAAGCGGGTGCGGCGGTAGTCGGCGTTTACGGCTTAAAGGCAATCGTTTTCGTAATACCTGCCTCGGTGCTTTATATGGCGGTAGGTATGGCTTTTGACTTTGCACCCGGTCTTTTAGTTAATGCTATCGGTATTTTCTTCGAGCTTAACATCACTTATTTCATCGGTAAGTTTTTAGGCGGTGAGGCGGTTGAAAAAAAGCTTTCTGCCTCAAAAAAAGGTCGGAAAATTATAGAATTGCGAGATAAAAAGACGCCGTACCTTTACGTAGCAAGGCTTTTACCCGTTTTCCCCATAGATTTTGTAAGCCTGTTTTTCGGCGCTTCAAATATGGGCTACGTAAGATATATTTTAATCTCCTTTTTCGGCGTAATGCCCCGAATAATTCTTATAACCCTTTTAGGCGATAAAATTTACGACCTTATTCCCGTTAAGTTTATGATGACGGTTGTAGTTTTCGCCTTACTTGCCGCTTCAATAGTAATTTTGATAAAGTATATAAAGAAGAAAGATAAAAGATAAAAATAAAAACGAAATAAAAATAAAAACAACTGACATTCGGTTTTGAAATGTCAGTTGTTTGTTTTTATTAAACCCATTGTAAAATTAAAGCAACCCACGAATACTTTCCGTAATTTTCTTTGCGATATAGGGGTTGTTCATTGTGTAAATATGAATACCGTCAACGCCGTTTGCAACGAGGTCAACTATCTGATCAACGGCAAAGGCAATACCTGCATCAACAAGTGCTTCGGGGCGGTCTTCATATTTCTGAATCATTTTTACAAATTTTCTCGGAAGACTCGCACCGCACATTGAAACCATTCTTTCAATCTGCTTACTGTTAGTAACGGGCATAATACCGGCAGAAATAGGCACGTAAATACCTGCACTATCGCATCTGTCTCGGAATCTGTAGAAGTAAGCGTTGTTGAAAAACAACTGTGTTACGATGCTTTGAGCACCACACTCGACCTTGTTTTTAAGGTTTCTTATATCGGTCATACCGTCGGGTGCTTCAAAATGAGTTTCGGGATACCCCGCAACGCTTACTCCGAAATCACCTTGTGCTTTTATGTAAGCTACTAAATCGTTGGCGTGAATAAAATCTTTTTTTGGCTCATATTCTGGGTTTTTATCACCTCTGAGTGCAAGGATATTTTCAATATTATTTTCTTTTAATTCCTTGAGTACGCGGTCAACGTCCGCTTTTGTGCTGTTAATACAAGTTAGGTGAGCCATAGCCTCGATGCCGTACTTGTTTTTAATAAGAGAAGCTATATCGCAGGTGTAATTGTTAGCCGCTGAGCCACCCGCACCGTAGGTAACGCTTATATAATCGGGCTTAAGTGACTGAAGCTCTGCGATAGTATTGTACACCGTTTCAACTGAGCTTGTTTTTTTAGGAGGGAAAACCTCAAATGACAGAACAGTTCTGTCGCCATCGTAAAAAGATGAAAGTTTCATTTCTCTTTACCACCAAACGATAATAGAATTAATAAATCATATCAGCAGTAGTCCAGCTTTTGAGAACCTCAACCTGATCTGCTGCTTCTTTTTTTGCACCCTCGAGGTCGTGGTCACGGTAGTTACCGCATTCAATAGCACTAACACCGGGAACGTCGCCTTCAAAATCTGCAATAAACTTTAAAGCATCCTGAGTTAATTTTAAAGCTTCACCGTGAGTAATGCCTGTTGTAAGGAAATAAAAACCGGTACGGCAACCCATAGGACCAAAATAAATAATGTTATCCTTTAATGCACTGTTTCTTACAAACGTTGCAAAAAGATGCTCAACTGTGTGAATTGCACCCGTTTCCATAACCTCTTCAACGTTAGGTCTTCTTGTTCTGATGTCGTAAGTAACAACGTCGCCGTCGATTCTTGAGATATACATACCTCTCATAAGTTTTGTGTGGTCAACGTTAAAGCTTTCAATTCTTTCCATATTATTCACCTGAAATTTATTTTTTGATTTATTATCATTGTTTTTTCTTATGCTTTTAAAAAAGTCTGTAAGAATTCGGGAGCATTCCTCTTCCATAAAACCGCCCTCATAGGAGGGTTTGTAGCTGAAATCAGAGGTAAAAAGATTTACAACAGAGCCACAGGCACCGTTTTTATTATCGTAAGCCCCAAAAACAACGTTTTTTATTCTTGAATTTATAATAGCACCTGCACACATAGGGCAAGGCTCTAAGGTAACGTATAAATCACATTCCCAAAGACGCCAACCGCCAAGCCTTCTGCAAGCTTCGTTAATTGCCTCTGTTTCTGCGTGAAAAAGAGCATTTTTCCCTTTTTCACGTCTGTTTCTGCCTCTGCCGATTACCTTGTTGCCGATAGTAACTACCGCCCCTACGGGTACCTCGCCTTCGTGGAAGGCTTCCTTCGCTAAAAGCAAAGCCTCTTGCATAAAAATTTCTTTATTCATAATTTAGTAGGTTGTGGGAGTTGTGGTAAGTGTAGTAATTGCCTGAATAACGAAAAGGATAACACCGACTACCATCAAGGGACTGCTTACAAACTTACCGAAACGTGTTTTAAGTGAAAGCTCGGTTGCTTCACCACGGTCACTTAATATACCTTCGTCTTTGTATTTCTTAAGGTAGATTATAAGAGCTATAACACCAGCAACAAAGCCAACACCGGAAGCTATATAGAAATAAAGGTTTGCCGTATGCTCGTCGAAATAATACATCAATACTGATGATACGCAGGAAAGAGAGTTTACGAGAGCGTGGATTATAATACCCGTCCAAAGACTGTCTGTAGCAATAACGGCGTAACCGATAAAAAGCGCACAGATAAACGCAAAAGGAATTTGCACTGCGTTGCCGTGTAAAACAGCAAATACGAAAGCTGAGCCGAGAATAGCAAAGCCGTTACCGTATTTTTTAAGGCTATGCATCATAAGACCTCTTGCACCGAATTCCTCAATAAGAGGGGGTACTATTGCAGATGCGAAAAACATCAAAATAATGTCCATCGTGTTTGATGGGTCTTCTATTGCAGAGTATGAAGAATAAACACCGAAAGCCTCTGCAAAGCCTCTTAAAATTGAGGTGATATAGTTAGCAACGAGAGAGCCACCGAAGCCTATAAGTATAAGTAGAACTGTTTTCGTAGCATCCTTGGGCTTACCGTAGCTTATGGGAGCTTTTTCTTTAGCGGGTGCGAAGGTTCTGTAAGCGAGAAAGAAAGCACCGCCAACTGTTACTATAGAATAAATAACCGCAAAAGCACAGCTAAAGGTTAAGCTTGTAGAGTAAAGCTCTGAAACCCGGGGGAAAACAATAAGCATTGAAAAAGCGTAAGATAAAATAAGAAGGAAAATAAGAGCAAGACCAGCACGGTTACCCGCTTTTTTTATAAGCTTTTCTTGTGTTCTTCTTAATTGATATTGTCTTTTTCGCTCTTCAATATAATTTGTATCCATAAATCCGCCGGGATACCCGTAATGATATTGAGGACTATTTCCCATTGGAGTATTGTTATAAACGTCGGAGGGAGAGGGTGCATATTGGGGTGGCTGCTGATACGGATTGTTTGTATAAGCAGGCCCTTGGTTGTATGCACCGTAATATATTGGTTGTTGAGGTGGTTGTGTATTAGGATTTGTAGGAGGGGTTGCAGGATTTTGAGGAGAACCGCTACCTACAGGGTTACCATAATTGTTATTTAAAAAATCGCTCATAATATATCCTTTCACCAATTAGGTTACTAAAATTATATCAATAAACTAAATAAATATCAACTCATAAATTGTGTACGCATAATGAATTTTTACAAGATGTAGTATTGCGAAAAAAAGCAAAACAATGTATAATTTTAAATAGCAATTTTATAGATGAAATAAATTACAAGGATTGGTATAAATGGAAAAAACAACCCATAGATTAAAAATCGCAGGGGAAGAATACAGAATTGTTTCAACTGAATCTACTGAGTATATGAGCGAATTAGCTCATGAAATAGATTTAAAAATGAATGACATTCTCAGAGGTAACCGTGTTTCTACAACTCAAGCGGCAGTGCTTGTTGCTTTAGAGTATGCAAACGAAGCAAAAAAACACGGTGGCGATTCCGATAACCTTCGTATGCAGCTTAAAGCGTATCTTGAGGATGCAGCTCAGGCTAAAAGCGAAAGAGATTTCTACAAGCGTGAGGTTGAAAGGCTTAAGGCAATCAGTAACGCTGATAACAAACCGAGTGGTATTTGGGGTTAATTATGGAAAAGCTTAAGATAAAAAAAGTTCGTGAAAATGCAAAAGTGCCCTTCAGGGCAACAAGCGGTAGTGCGGGTCTTGACCTTTGTGCTGCTATCGACGAGCCTATCGTTTTAAAAGGCGGTGCAACTGCAGTTATCCCTACGGGTATTGCAATTGCTTTACCCTCAAATGAATACGGTGCATTCGTTTTTCCAAGAAGCGGAATTGCTATCAAGCACGGTATCGGTCTTCTTAATTCAGTTGGCGTTGTTGACAGCGATTACAGAGGGGAAATAATGGTTGGCGTTATTAACCAAATTTCTGAAGAATACGTTATTCAACCCGGCGAAAGAGTTGCTCAAATGGTGATTATGCCCGTAAGCATGATGCCTGTTGAAGAGGTTGCAGAGCTTGACGAAACTATTCGCGGTGACGGTGGCTTTGGCTCAACAGGTAAACAGTAATTAATCAACTTTTGAGAGGACGAAAAATTTGTCTACTATCGCAGCAATTGCTACCGCACAGGCGGCGGCAGGTTTAGGAACAATAAAAATATCGGGTGAAGAGGCTCTGTTAGTTGCTGACAGGGTTTTTTCTTCCGTTTCAGGAAAAAAGCTTCAGGATATGAAGGGCTACACCGCTCTTTACGGCAAGGTTCACGACGGTGAAACCGTTCTTGACGATGCAGTTGCCCTCGTTTTCAGAGCTCCTAAAAGCTATACGGGTGAAGACGTTGTTGAGCTTAGCTGTCACGGCGGTCTTTTTGTGTTAAAAAGGGTTTTGCGTGCGGTGTTTAATGCGGGTGCCGTTGCTGCCGAGGGTGGCGAGTTTACAAAAAGAGCATTCCTTAACGGGAAAATGAAGCTTTCCGAGGCAGAGGCGGTTATGTCGTTAATATCTGCTTCGGGTGAAGAGGCAAGAGCGGCAACTCTTAATGCTCTTGACGGTGCTTTAAGCCGAGAAATTGACGAGTGTAGAGATGAGCTTGCAAGAACTGCAGCTTTTCTTGCAGCTTGGGTGGATTATCCCGATGATGAAATCCCTGAGCTTACAGATAGTCAAATGCTTGAAACAGTAACAACCGTAAAAGCAAAGCTTCAAAAGCTTTTAAACGGCTTTGATGCAGGTCAGGCAATTCTTGAGGGTATTGATACCGCTATTGTAGGAAGACCAAACGTTGGAAAATCAACTCTTATGAATGCCCTTACGGGAAGAGAAAGAGCAATTGTTACTTCAATTGCGGGTACGACGAGAGACGTCCTCGAGGAAACGGTAAGAATAGGTAACGTTACCTTAAGGCTTGCCGATACCGCAGGTATAAGAAGCGACACTGACGACGAAATAGAAAAAATCGGCGTTGTTAAGGCGAAAGAAAGATTCGATAGAGCAAGTCTTGTGCTTATGGTGCTTGATGGTGGCGAGGAGCTTTCAAAGGACGATGAAGAGCTTATAGAGCTTTGCAAAAATAAAACGTCAATAGTTATAATCAATAAAGCCGATAAAGAAAAAAGGCTCTCAGCCGAAAGGGTGAAGGCTTTGTATAACGGTGGCAGAATTGTTGAAATTTCTGCTAAAGACCGTAAAGGTATGGATAAGCTTACTGAAATGGTTGAAGAGGCGGTGGGCACTGCAAACTTTGACCCGTCTGCACCTCTTATTACAACAGAAAGGCAAAGAGGCTGTGTTGTAAAGGCGGTAGAAAATCTTCAGGAAGCAGAGGACGGTCTTAAAATGGGCATCACACCTGATGCTATAAACGTTTGCATTGACTGTGCCGTTGAAAACCTTTGCGTGCTTACAGGTGAAAAAGCAACTGAAACGATAGTGAACGAGGTTTTCAAAAATTTCTGCGTTGGTAAATAATAAATTGAAAAATAAACGGGAGTGTTATGTTGCTGTAACACTCCCGTTATATTAAAATAAGTTAGCAATTAAAATTTGTATCAATAATCTTTTGGATCGCTTCTTCGGTTGGGTAATCAAGAATTATCCAACCGATTTTTTTGCTTTTCTGCAAAGCTAAATCGTTGAACTTTTTAAGAATATATTTTGAAGCACTTTTCGGTGAGCGATATACTTTTGCTGCAGAAAAGAAGTTTAAAACAACGTCTTTTTTTGAGAAATTTCCATTAAGTGTAGGTGAAATTGCATTTTTCCATTTGGGCTTTGAGTCCATTTTATATTTATCTTGTAAAACAAGAGTTTCCGTTTTTTCATCAGAATTAGTTTTTCTGAAATTCAAAACGCTGTAAGGTGACGTGGTTACGATACCGCTATGGTCCCATTCGCAAGCGTTTAATCCCCAACAAGCATCATTGTAAAATTCACTTTTTTTATTCTCTGCAAAGCGGTTAAAAAGAATCAGCTTACCCCTCGCTTCTGAAAGGCGGGGGATTGAATTATTCAAATACCAAAGCTCTGGGCTTTCAGAAATCTCTTTGAAAAATTCGTCAGAGGTATCGTTATCGCTTTTGCCGTCATCCTTCTTAACGCTAACAATAATAAATTCCGATGGGTTTTCTTTAAGAAAGCTTTCACAGTCGGCTAAAATATCTGTGAGTAAAATCACGTCATTTTTCTTTTTATCCTTATAGCAGTCTATAATAGAATGAACAGCTTTTAACGTGTTCCCATCCTTTTCAAGACGGATATCAAGAAAGCGTATTCCCATATCGAGCTGCTCTTTAATTGATTTATTCTGGCATTGGGTGATATAGCTGAAATTCACAAAGCAAGCACAGGAATTGTGAGTGCCCGCAAGATTAATATCCGAAATAAAAGTATCGTCGGATACGGTTTTTAACCAACTATTCATTTTATCACCCCTATGCAAATTGTGCCTTAAGTTTATCATATTTCTTTTAAAGATACAAGATGGATAAAAAGGCGTTTTTTCGACGAAATACACTATAATTTGATAATTTTTTGTGTATTTGAGCTGTTGCAAAAAGTATGCTTATATGTTAGTATAATATATGTATAATTGTATAGATGTGCCTATAGGTAACTTTGGTGCAGTATTTTAAGATATGAGGGATTAATTTGTTAGATAAAAGCGTAACTTTTGTTAAAAATCATATGAAGGCGTTTTTAGTAAGTGCCGACGTTGCATCATTGCTTTTTGCAATATGGTTTTCAGCAGCATTAAAATTTGATGCTGTTATAAGATTGCCTAAATGGTTTTTAAGTAACTTTATTTATATCGGATTATTGAGTATTGTAACAATGCTTGCAGCATTCTATTTCTTTAAAATATATAGAAGAATGTGGCAGTATTTTATTGCTAGAGATTATGCTGAATTAACGAAAGCCTTTGTGATTGCAAAGCTTATTACGTATATATGTTTTTCATTCATTTGGTTTGAATATACCCGTGCTTTTATAACTTGGGCTTTCCTTGATGCAGTTATTAGCTTCGTTTGGATAGTTGCTACAAGAGGCTTGGTTTTCATCGGCTACTCTTTATGGAAAAAGAAAATTATAGCAGAAAATAATCTTGATCAGGGTAAAAAGAAAAAGGTTATGATAATCGGTGCGGGCGGTGCCGCTATGCGCCTTATTTCAGAGCTAAAAAATGCAAGAAACTCTGCAAGATATATAGTTGTTGCTCTTATTGACGACAGCAAGCGTAAACAGGGTGAAATGCTTTACGGTGTTAAGGTTTACGGAGGAAGAGATGATATAGTAAGGGTTGCAAAGGAGCTTGACGTTGACGAGATTTATTTTGCAGTACCCTCTGCTACTGAATCAACAAAAAAAGAGATTCTTGAAATATGTAATAAAACAGGCTGTGTGCTTAAGACTTTACCTAAAATTACAGCTATAAAAGAAAATCAAAACATCGAAAATCAGCTTCGTAAGGTTGACTATACCGACCTTTTAGGACGAGAGCAAATAAAGCCCGACCTTTCAGGTGCATTCGAACTTCTCAAAGATAAAACCGTTCTTGTAACGGGTGGCGGTGGCTCTATCGGTGGTGAGCTTGTAAGGCAGATTGTAGGTAGCGGTGTAGCTAAAAACGTTATCATTTTTGAAATCGCCGAAAACGGTGCTTACGAAATTCAGCAGGAGCTTCGCAGAAAATACCCCGAAGCAAAGCTAACTGTGCTTATAGGCTCTGTAAGAGATGAAAAAAGACTTTGCGAGGTGTTTGAAGAATACCACCCCGATATTGTTTATCATGCCGCTGCTCATAAGCACGTGCCGCTTATGGAGGATAGCCCCAAGGAAGCAGTTAAAAACAATGTTTACGGAACCTTTAATCTTGCAAAAACTGCCGATAAATACGGCGTTAAGCGTTTCGTTATGATTTCCACGGACAAGGCTGTTAACCCCACAAACGTTATGGGTGCAACAAAGCGTGTCTGCGAAATGATTGTTCAGTCCTTTAATAAGAAATCAAATACAGATTTCGTTGCAGTTCGTTTTGGTAACGTTTTAGGCTCAAACGGTAGCGTTATTCCTCTTTTCAAGGAGCAGATTGAATCGGGTGGTCCCGTTACGGTTACTCACCCTGATATTATTCGTTACTTTATGCTTATTCCCGAAGCAGTATCTCTCGTGCTTCAGGCAGGTGCAAATGCAAAGGGTGGCGAAATATTCATTCTTGATATGGGTTCACCCGTTAAAATCCGTGAGCTTGCAGAAAACCTTATAAGACTTTCGGGTCATATACCCGGTGAGGATATTGAAATTAAATATACAGGTCTTCGTGACGGTGAAAAGCTTTACGAAGAGCTTCTTATAAGTGAAGAGGGTATTCAGAAAACTGAAAGCAACCTCATTTACGTTGCAAGGCCTATGGAATTTGATAGCGAAAAGCTTTTCCTTCGCCTTGATGAGATGAAAAAGAATATTGAAACGGCATCAAACAAAGAAATTGTTGACGTTATAAAAGAGCTTGTACCTACGTTTACACCCAATAACGCAGCGTATAACGATATTGAGGAAGAAAAGGAAACAGTAACTGTCTGAGGGTGATTTTGTGAGATATGCGCTTATTGGTTGCGGAAGAGTTTCCGCAAGTCATATTAAAGCAGCAAAATTAAATAACCTTGAAATCACTGCTTTGTGCGATATAAATCCCGAAAAGGCTACTAGGCTTGTTCAGGAAAATAATCTTGAAAACGTTAGTGTTTTTAGTGATTATAAGGAAATGCTGGAGAGTGTAAAGCCTCAGCTTGTTGCTATTGCAACATGGAGTGGCTGCCACGGAGAAATTGCAGAATACTGTGCATTAAACGGCTTTAACTTCATTGTAGAAAAGCCTATAGCTATGAGCATTGAAGAGGCTGATAAAGTTATAAAAGCCGTTGAAAAAACGGGTGTTAAAGCGTGTGCATGTCATCAAAACCGGTTTAATATCGCTGTGCAAGAGCTGAAAAAAGCGATTGATAACGGTCGCTTCGGTAAGCTTTCTCACGGTAACGTTAATATTCGTTGGTGCAGACGTGAGGATTATTACAGTCAGGATGACTGGAGAGGTAAATGGGCTACCGACGGCGGTGCTCTTATGAATCAATGTATTCATGGAATTGATTTATTAAGATGGATTATGGGTGACGAAATAGAGTCTGTTTACGGCTCTGTAAGAAACCGTCAGCACCCCTACATAGAAGCAGAGGATATCGGCGTAGCGGTAGTAAACTTCAAAAGCGGTGCAGTTGCTACGATAGAGGGCACGGTAAACACTGTTGAAGATTTTGAAGAAACCCTTTCTGTTTTCGGTGAAAACGGTATGGTACGCCTTGGCGGTATGAACGCAAGCACTATTGAAGTATGGCAGTTTAAGGATGAAGAGGCGGCAGACAGTGACAGACGTTCTGTTGAAGAGGTTGCCCCTAACCTTTACGGTAACGGACATACAAGTCTGTATCGCGACGTTATTGAAGCGATAAAAAATGACCACACACCCTACGTTGACGTTTACGCAGGCAAACGGGCTTTAGAATTGGTTTTATCAATTTATAAAAGCTGTAAAGAGGGTAAAGAAGTTAAATTCCCCATTGAAACGTTTGCTACGACAGAAATGATAGAAAAATAAAAAATAAAAGCTCTTATGAAAAGAAAACAGGCATATTCAGTTTTTGCTGAATATGCCTGAGTTTTTGTTTTTTTAGATTATTTTACTGTGAACATTGAAAGCATAGTTTCAAAATCATCGGAATAATCCGTGGCTGAAACGGGAGTTTCATATCTTATTTCAATACTTCCGCCCTTGCCGTTGTCAACGCAATATACTGTTGTAATAATGTCATCTGCTTTGTCACCCGTTTGAGAACGGTAAGCAGAGTTTTTGCTGCCAATATCTAAAGCGGCACTTTCACCCATTTCACCGTAAAAAGCAATAGTATCAAGGCAAAGATTATCATAGCTTACATCTTTTAAAGGTGTAATAGTCATTTTCACCTTGTCGTTATCCTTTGAGGTGATAGTGGTAATACCGTCTTCTGTTTCCGTTGAAGTGAAGGCGGTGATATCAACAAGAATAGCATAACCCTTGTTGTTTGTAACAAGCGGTTTTTTATTTGTTGTATCCACAATTTCATTCTGTGAAACCGAAACAGAATTTCCGTCGGGTGCTTTATTTTTGCCCGTTATTTTTTCCATATAGGGCAACAAAACAATAATTGCAACAATCAATACAACAACGCCACAAATGGCAGAAATTGTAATAATGCGTTTCTTTTTATTAGTCATAGTTGATTAAGCCTTGTCCTTTGAACCGAAAAGCTCGATTTTTTCACGAACAGTTTCTTTAATAGCTTCACAACCGGGAGCAAGAAGCTTTCTGGGGTCGAAGCCTTTACCCTGAAGGTCTTTACCTGCTTCAATGTATTTTCTTGTTGCATCCTGGAATGCAAGCTGACATTCTGTGTTAACGTTGATTTTTGAAACACCGAGAGAAATAGCCTTCTGAATCATATCAGCGGGGATACCTGTACCACCGTGAAGAACGAGAGGCATTGTGCCTGTCTTTTCCTGAACTGCTGCAAGAGTATCGAAAGAAAGACCTGCCCAGTTTTCGGGATATTTACCGTGGATGTTACCGATACCTGCTGCGAGCATTGTAACACCGAGGTCAGCAATCATTTTGCATTCGTCGGGATCTGCACATTCGCCTGCACCAACAACGCCGTCTTCTTCGCCACCGATTGAACCAACTTCAGCTTCGATTGAAAGACCTTTTTCTTCGCAGATAGCAACAAGCTCTTTTGTTTTTGCAATGTTTTCGTCGATGGGGTAGTGAGAACCGTCGAACATAATTGAAGAGAAACCAGCTTCGATACAAGCCTTTGCACCTTCGTATGAACCGTGGTCAAGGTGAAGAGCAACGGGAACTGTGATGTTAAGGTCTTCAATCATAGCCTTAACCATGTTAGCAACAGTTTTGAAGCCACACATGTATTTACCTGCACCCTCAGAAACACCGAGAATAACGGGGGACTTCATCTCTTCAGCTGTAAGAAGAATGGATTTTGTCCATTCAAGGTTGTTGATGTTGAACTGACCAACTGCATAGTGGCCTGCTTTTGCTTTTGTAAGCATTTCTTTTGCATTAACTAAAGCCATTTGGAACACTCCTATATAAAAATATTTTTTAAACAAATATATTTAGAAACGGCAAAACCGCTTTTAAATCATTTTAAAGTAAAATCAGATATTTTCCTCGCGTAAATCAAGCACGATTTCCTTCTTTTCGGGAACAAGCTTTGTATATTTAACACCTGCAGCATCAAACATTCTTTTTGAAGCACGTGTTTGAGGTGTGTCAGCATATTTATCTGAAAGATAAACAACCTCTTTAATACCGCTTTGAATAATTGCCTTTGCACATTCGTTGCAGGGGAAAAGCGCAACGTAAATTCTGCTACCTGCAAGGCTTCTTCCTCTGCAGTTGAGGATAGCGTTTAATTCTGCGTGACAAACGTAAAGATATTTTGTATCGTAAGCGTCTTCAGCACTTCTATCCCAGGGGAAAACCTCATCGTCGCACCCTGCAGGGAAGCCGTTGTAGCCAACAGAAAGAATTCTGTTTTCGTTGTTTACGATACAAGCACCAACCTGAGTATTAGGGTCCTTACTTCTTTCAGCGCAAAGCATTGCCGCACCCATAAAGAATTCGTCCCAGGAAATATAGCCTTCTCTTTTTGACATATAAAGCCCTCGCAATACCAAGTTAGTAATTTGAATCCGTTCAAATCCATTTTACATTATACAATTAATCATTTGATTTTTCAACACTATTTAAATAAATTTGGTGACAAGAAATTAATATAATTTACAATTTTAAGTTAATCTTAACTTTAATTTCTAAATAAGAAAAATAAAACGCTGTTTATTTGGTATTCTTATGGGTACACAGAAAGCGGATGTTCTGTAATAAAATTCGTGTGGGTGTAAAAGCTGCTTGTTTAAACTTAATGCACTCACCACAGGAGAAAAGATATGGAAAAAGGTTACTTTAAAAGAATACTCAGTATGGTAAAGCCCCGCGACCTTGTTTATTGGTGGACTTTAAGACTTTTGATGATAGGCGGTATCATTCTTCGTCTTGTTGAGTCTGATGAGCTTGGAATGTATCAGCCTATGCAGATGGCTGCAAATCTTGTAGGTATGTTTGCTTTTGAAATCTGTCAGGCATTTCCTAAAGGAAGTTTCCCGAGAAATCTTCCTGCATATTTTCAGCACATAACGATATTAGGGTTTTTCCTTGCATCCTTCGGTGGTGCTTTCCTTAATTTCTATTATATCGTTCCCGCATATGATAAAATTCTTCATATGTTCGGTTGTGCTGAAGCGGTGTTTATAAGCTACGAGCTTGTTACCGCAATGCAAATAAGAGATAAACAGATTTGTCCTCCTAAAATTTTAGCATTGACAGCTTTCGGTATGGCATTCATCTTCGCTTCAGGCTGGGAGCTTTTCGAATTCTCATTTGACCAGTGGTTTGGCGGCGATGCTCAGCATTGGAGCCTTGAGCTTGCAATACAAGAAGCAGGCAGCAAGGAAGATATCTTTATGCTTATTCCTCTTGACGCAGAGCGTTTTGAAGCACGATTTGCTATTATGGACACAATGGGTGACGCAATTCTTAATGCCCTTGGCGCAATTCCTATGTATCTTATCTTAAGAAAATGGCCTTACAAGCATATGGGTAAGAACAATGTGAACAAAATAATTGAGGAAGAATTAGCAAAAAACACCAAAGAAACAGCAAAAGTTTAATTTGTTTTAAATTATTGTTGATTATTTGTAAAAAAAGATATATAATCAGTATGTATAATTAAAAGGAGGAATTCCTATGTCCAAAAAGATATTGGCAGTTGTACTGTCACTTATTCTTGCATTTTCGGTAATTACTGTTCCTGCAAGTGCATTAGACGTTTCTGCACTCGGTAACATTTCTATCGAAAACGTTTTCAATTCATTAATTGACAGACTTCTTTCATTTGTTCTTTCATATCTCAATATGGTATGGCCCGGTTATGAGGATGGATGGGCAACAGAAGAAGAATACGTTCCCGAAAATTTCTATGCAGGTGAAGAAACCTTCGACAAAGCTGTTGACCCCAATGCAATTTGGGAGGTTGGTTACGCAGGTGCATCTCTCCTCGACGGAATTGAGCCTATGAACGGTGACTTCTTCCTCGCAGGTTCTCTTGAGCCTATTATGGGTCGTGTTCCCAGAACAATTCTTGACGACCAGAGAGTTCGTGTATTCGCAATCAGTGACGGCGTTGGCGGTATTGTTGTTAACGCAGTTATCGACGGCTTCGGCTTCTCTCGTGGTGACGTTATGGAAATCCGTTCAAGAATGGCTGAATTTGCTGCTGAACACAACGTTATCAGCATCAACGTTTCCGTTCTTCATCAGCACTCATGTATTGATACACTCGGTATGAACGTACCTCTTGCTCAGGCTCTTATCTTTAACACAGGTAATGCAGCTTCCGGCGGTATCATTGATAGCATGAAGGTTCAGAAGAACGAAGAGTTCATGGAAAACCTTTTCCAGAAAACTGTTCTTTCTATGAAAAAGGCTGTTATGAATATGAAGCCCGGTACTCTTTCCTACGGTTCAGCTGATATCGGTGATTATATCCGTGATAAGCGTGATCCTCAGGCTTTTGACCCGATGATTCACAGACTCCGTTTCGATCCTATTGACGGTACAAACGAAACATGGATTCTTGAAGCAGCTATTCACTGCACAGGCTTAGGTGCAGGTCCTGACGAGCTTACAGCTGACTATCCCTACTACATTGAAAAAGCTATCCGCGAAGCAGAGGGTGCTAACGTAGTATTCGTTCAGGGTGCAGAGCTTGCTATCGGTACAAGATATTTTGACCTTTGTGTTGAATGTAACGAAATTCCCACAATCACAAAAACTGAAGACGGTGTTACAGTAAGCTGTCCCAACAGTTGTACAGAAGCTCAGACTGCTAAAGACCTTGGCGAAGCAGCTGATAAGTGGAATCCCATTCACGCAGAAGGCAAAACTGATATTCAGCGTATCAGCGATTACGGTTATACTCTTGCAACAAAGGTAATGGGTATTACAAACGAAATCACTCTTGACCCCGTGCTTAACGTTAAGCATCAGGAAGTTCTTCTTGACGTTGATAACGAAATTCTTACTCTTGCAGCAAAAGAAGATATTCTTAACGCAGTTATCGTTAAGACAGATGATGGTTACAAGATGGTAACTGAAATCGGCTATATGGAGCTCGGCAACGAGGTTGGTATCTTCCTTTGCCCCGGTGAGTTTGATCCTATGCTTATTTACGGCGGTCCTGAGTCTGGTGGTGCATCATGGTTTGGCGATGCTTGGGGATATGCTCCCGCAGCAGATTTCTCAACATGCGACAATATTATGGCATTCGGTCTTTGCAATGACCAGGGCGGTTACGTTCTCAGAGATAATGAATATCATTCAATTATCGGTGAAAATGAAGAAATTAACGTTCTTTCAAAAACCGCAGGTTCAACATTTGCAAACGCTTATGCAGAACTCTTAAGTTCATTAGACGAAGCAGTTTAATATTAAATAAACTCAGCCCCTTGGATTGTTTTAATCCAAGGGGTTTTTGTCATAGTTACTATAAAACAAGAGTTGCTTTCGGCTCTTTGTCTATTTACAAAAATATTATTATTATGGTATACTAAAATATATATTTGTAAAGTTAAAGAAGGTTTGTTTTGTGGAAAGAAAAAGCGGTGTGCTTATGCATATATCATCCCTTTGGGGAGAGTATTCTTGCGGTAGCTTTGGTGCGGCTGCAAAAGAATTTATAGATTTTCTTTCTAGGGGTGGCTTTTCATATTGGCAGGTGTTACCCTTCGGGCTTGTTGATGAATGTAATTCACCTTACAAGTCATATTCAACCTTTGGTGGCAATCCGTATTTCGTTGATTTAGAAAAGCTTTTTCAAGACGGTTTAATTACCGAAGAAGAGCTCAATTCATCAAAGCAACAAACCCCGTATTCCTGCGAGTTTGACCGCTTGAGAGAAGAGCGGGTAAAGCTTTTAATAAATGCTTCAAAAAGAGTAGATAACACGTTAAGAGAAAAAATAGATACTTTTATAAATGGAAATAAATATCTTAAAAACTTTTGTTGCTTTATGGCATTAAAAGAGAAAAACAACCAAAAGGAATGGACTCTTTGGGAAAATACTTCATTTGACAAAGACGTTGAATTCGGTTGGCAATTTATTCAATATGAGTTTTTTACTCAATGGGCAGAAATTAAAAAATATGCCAATGAAAAGGGGATAGGCGTAATCGGCGATATTCCGATTTACGTGTCCTTCGACTCCTCTGACGTTTATTGGAGCAGAAATCTTTTTATGCTTGACGATAACAACAAAATGACCGACGTTGCAGGTGTACCGCCCGATTATTTTGCAGAAGACGGTCAGCTTTGGGGCAATCCTCTTTATGACTGGAACGAAATGGAGAAGGACGGCTATTATTGGTGGAAGGATAGAATTTCTCTCGCTTTGAGCTTGTTTGACGGTGTAAGAATTGACCATTTCAGAGCCTTTGAAAGCTTTTGGGCAGTAAAGGGTGATGCAAAAACCGCAAAAGAAGGCAAATGGGTAAAGGGTCCCGGAATGAAGCTTATTAATGCTCTTAAAAGTGTTTCGGGCGACAAGCTTATTATTGCCGAGGATTTAGGCGATATTACAAAAGAGGTTATTGAGCTTGTTGAAGAAAGCGGTTTCCCCGGAATGAGAGTTTTTCAGTTTGGCTTCTTCGGTGGCGATACTCCTCATAAGCCTCATAACTACGTAAATAATTGCGTTGCCTATTCAGGCACTCATGATAATAACACGCTATTAGGCTATCTTTGGGAAACTCCCATAGACCAAAAGAATGAGGTTATGCGATATTGCGTTTGCGACGAAAATCAGTGGAATGAAAACGGTTGCAAAGCAATTATAAGAACAATTATGGCAAGTAACGCGGGCCTTGCGATTTTTCCCGTTCAAGATTTACTTGGCTACGGTAACGATACTCGCCTTAACGTGCCCGGTAGGGCAGAGGGTAACTGGCTTTACAGAATTACAAAAGAGCAGTTAAACCTTATTGATACTAACTATTACAAAAAATTAAATGAACTTTACGGCAGGTAATATTATGGCACAATTAAAAGATATAACTTTATTTTTACTTGATATGGACGGTACCGTTAATTTAGGCTATGACCCTATTGACGGTGCAAAGGAATTTCTTGAAACCTTAAAAGCACAGGGTAAGAACTTTATTTTCCTTACAAATAATTCATCAAAAAATGCATTTGATTACGTCGAGAAAATGCGTTCTCTTGACTTTCCTTGCGAAAGCGAAAACGTTTTTACGTCAGGTATGGCTGCGGGAATGTTTTTACAAGAAAACAAAAAAGATTCTCTTGTTTACGTTTGCGGAACTGAATCTCTTAAAAAAGAGCTTAAAAACTATAACGTTAATATCAGTGAAGACGGAGTAGGTGCCGATACCGTTCTTTTAGGCTACGATACCGAGCTTGATTACAAAAAAATCCGTATAGTTTGCGACCTTCTCGATGCAGGTGCAGATTATTACGCCACGAATATAGACATGGTTTGCCCAATTGAAGGCGGAAGATATCTTCCCGACTGCGGTAGCTTTGCAGATATGTTTGAAAACGCAGTAAAAAGAAGACCTCGTTTCTTAGGCAAGCCCGATAGAACAATGATTGATATCCTCGCAAAAAGAGAGGGTGTTGACTACGACAAAATCGCTATGGTAGGCGACAGAATTTATACAGACGTAAAAACAGGCGTGAATGCAGGCGTTACTTCAATTCTCGTTCTTTCAGGTGAAACAACCCTTGAGGATTGTGAGAAAAGCGATGTAAACCCTGATTACGTACTCGCATCTGTAAAAGATATTTTAGAAGCAATAAAGTAAGGGGGCGTTTGAGTGTTAAAAAAATTAACGGCAGTTATAACTGCAGCTTGTATACTCTTTTCATTATTATCAGTAAACCTTGCTTCAAATGCTGTTTTCCATGATGTGCAGGGGCTTATGGGTGATGCAAACGGAAACGCTATAGTAGATGTTGAAGACGTTTTATTAGTTTTGCAGGTTGCTTCGGGTAATAAAAGTGTGCTGGATATCGCTTTTTTCGAAAATGCAGATATTAACGCTGACGATAAAATAACTATATATGACGCCCGTCAGATTCTTCGTTACACCGCAGGGCTTACTTCTTTAAAGCCCACGGGTGCTTTTATGGGCTTTACTACCAATTCTGACGATATTACTGAAGATGAAGCAATTGAAGTTTTCAATTATTATTTGAATAATATTAAAAACCCCGAAACAGAAAAGCTGAATGCGGGCTTTACAAAATATGAAACTCAAGCCCTTTATTTAGACGGAGGCTTGAAAATCGGTGCAGTTGAATTTCTCGGCATAAATTTAGGCAATTCTGTTGATACAATAACAAATATGGTAACAGAAAAGCTTACTGAAAGTGATGCTGACAGGGTTGAGGACATTATCCCTAAAGGCAGCAGCTGTTATGACAATATTTCCGTTGAGGGTCAGACCTTCGTTTCTCAGCTTACGGCAAATGACGTTTACGGAATTAAGTTTAATATGGGCGAAACCGCAAACGGAGTACCTACAGCAACAATTGAGGTTGCTTTATACGATACCGTAATGGAAAATGCTGCAGAAAAAGGCTACGATAAAGTATTAGATACACAACGTATGATAGCCGCATCAACAGGTACACTTTCAAAAATCATAAGTAGCGGTACAACAAACCCAATTATGACACGAGAATTCAGAAACTGTATTTTAAAGGTTGAAATTCTTCTCGATAGAGAAACGGGCGGTAGAGTAACAAGTTATACTGTTTCTTACGATGAATATGCCTATATTTACGAGGCTGTAACCTCGGTAGGTTCTTTTTCAACAGGTAAAACAAAAATCAAAGATACTGAAATGTTAAGATATCACATTATTGAGTATACAAATTTCCAATGGGATTAATAATTTGGAGGGCTTCATATGAAAAAATATGTATTAGCACTTGACCAAGGTACAACAAGCTCAAGAACAATTGCTTTTGATAAAAAAGGTAGAATTATTTCAAAAGCACAGTTTGAGTTTGAACAGATTTATCCTAATTCAGGTTGGGTTGAGCATAACCCTTATGAAATACTTGATTCACAGCTTCGTTCACTTTCTTCTGCATTAATGAACGGAAAAATTAACCCCAAGGAAATTGCCGCAATCGGTATCACAAACCAGAGAGAAACAACAATTCTTTGGGATAAGGAAACAGGCAAACCCGTTTATAACGCTATCGTATGGCAGTGCAGAAGAACGGCACCTATTTGCGAAAAGCTTAAGGAAGAAGGCCTTGAGGATTACGTAAAAGAGCATACCGGTCTTCTTATAGATGCATATTTCAGTGCAACAAAAATCAAATGGATTCTTGATAACGTTCCCGAGGCAAGAACGCTTGCAAGCGAAAACAGACTTCTTTTTGGTACTGTTGAAACTTGGCTTATCTGGAATCTTACCGACAAGCAGGTTCATATTACCGACTACAGTAATGCCGCAAGAACAATGCTTTTTGATATTGAAAAGCTTTGCTGGGATGAATACCTTTGCTCAAAATTAGGTATTCCTATGAATATTCTTCCCGAGGTAAAGGAAAGTAGCGCTGTTTATGGCTACGTTTCTGAAAACGTTCCCGGTCTTAAGGAATTAGCGGGTATACCGATTTCAGGCGCTATCGGTGACCAGCAGGCAGCCCTTTTCGGTCAGGCTTGCTTCAATGCAGGTCAGGCAAAAAACACCTATGGCACGGGCTGTTTCCTTCTTATGAATACAGGCGATAAGAGAATTCACTCGAAAAATAATCTTATTGAGGGTATCGCTTGGGGTGTTAACGGCAAAGTTACATACGACCTTGAGGGTAGTGCTTTCAATGCGGGTTCAGTTATAAAATGGCTTCGTGACGAATTAAGGCTTATTTCAGAGCCAAGCGAATGTGACTTCCTTGCAGAAAGCGTTAGGGATGCAAACGGCATTTATCTTGTACCCGCTTTTACGGGTCTTGGTGCACCTTATTGGGATATGTATGCAAGAGGATGTATTGTAGGCCTTACACGAGGCACAAACAGAGCCCATTTTGCAAGAGCCGTGCTTGAGAGCATCGCTTATCAGGTAACAGACCTTGTAGATGCTATGACTAAAGACAGCAATATTATTTTAAGCGAAATGAGAGTTGACGGCGGTGCATCTGTAAGTAACGTTATGCTTCAGATTCAGGCAAACCTTATCTCTTCAAAGGTTAACCGACCTAAATTAGTTGAAACAACCGCCCTTGGTGCTGCCTATATGGCAGGTCTTGCCGTTGGCTTCTGGAAGGATTTCGACGAAATCGAAAAAGCCCGTGAGGTAGACCGCATTTTCGTTCCCGCTATCGACAACGATACACGCGAAGCGGCTCTCAAGGGATGGCACAAGGCTGTAGAACGCTCAAAGAATTGGGAAGACAAGTAATTTTCCTTATATCACGTCACTTTTGCGACTTTGCGACCACTCGCAATATCTTTATATAGCTTCGGGTCGCCAGTCATTAGTCGCCAGTCGCCAGTCGCCAGTGCTTCGCGATAAGTGAATTTATCGAAAAAATTAAAGATTTGCGATAGCCTTACCTCCCTGTCCGCCTTGGCGGATAGGGAGGGGGACCAAAAGCAACGCTTTTGGTGGTGGGTAGTTCTCTTACTCATTAGGTTTAATAAGAAAGAATAACTGATTTGTAAATTTAAAACATTTATGAACCAAGCTCAATAAAGAAAGAATTTTATTATGAACACAGAAATATTAATTATTTTATTCGGTGCATTAACTATTGCACTATCAATAATTTGCATAGTTCTTTTACTCTCTCTTAAAAAGAATAAAAACAACGATGCAATTTATGAGGAATTCCGTCGCAATCGTGAGGAAATGGCAAGAGCAAGTAAAGATTCCCGAGAAGAAACCTCGGCGGCTCTCGGCAAGGTTGAAGCAAAGCTTAATGAAATGCTCAAAGAGAATTATCAAAGCCGAATTGACCTTACCGAAAAGGTGGGGGCTTCTCTTAAAGCGATTCAGGAACAGAATTTCCAAAGCTCTGAAAGACAGTCGAAGGCTTTTAGCGAGTCTATTGCCCGTATGCAAGAAAGCAACGAAAAGAAGCTTGAGGAGATGAGAGTAACCGTCGACGAAAAGCTTACATCGACTCTTACAACCCGTCTTAACTCTTCTTTTAAAACTGTTTCAGAACAGCTTGAAAACGTTTATAAATCTCTCGGTGAAATGAAAGAGCTTTCCCAGGGCGTTACTACAAACGTAACCTCTCTTAACAGAATTCTTACAAACGTTAAAGCGAGAGGTACTTGGGCAGAGGTACAGCTTGAAGCGATTCTCGACCAGACGATCCCCGGTCTTTACGTTAAAAACTATTCACCGAAAAACAATACTGAGCACGTTGAGTTTGCCATTAAATTCCCTAACAGCGACAAAAAGGGTGAAGATATTTATCTTCCTATCGACTCAAAATTCCCTCTCGAAGATTACGTAAGGGTTTGTGATGCGGCTGATAATGCCGACCCCGTTGCTCTTCAGGCGGCAAGAAAGGCTCTTGAAGACAGAGTTCTTGCAGAAGCGAAGGATATTAAAAAATATATCGTTGTTCCCAAAACAACACCCTTTGCGGTGCTTTACCTTGCGACCGAGGGTCTTTATGCTGAAATCGCATCCTCAAAAAGCGGTATTGCTGAAAAGCTTCAGGCTCAGAACGTTATGATTGCAGGTCCTTCAACTATTACCGCACTTCTTAATTCATTTGCTATGGGCTTTAAGGCTATGGCTATAAATGAAAAAGCAGACGAGGTAAGAAAGATTTTAGGTGCCGCAAAGGCTCAATATGAAACCTTCGGAACAGTTCTTGAAAAAGCAAGAAAGAAAATCGACGAAGCAGGAAAATCACTTGATGAAGCAAAGCACAGAAACGATATGATTCAACGAAAGCTTAAAGGCGTTGAAGAATTAGATACAGGTGCCGCAGGGGAAGTTCTTGAATTAACTGAATACACAGAATAAAAGCTATTAAATAAAAAGTAAACGGTGCAGATTGATTTTTTTCAATCTGCACCGTTTTTTCTTTTAGGCTATTCAGTTACTTTTTCTGTTAAAATGAAATCAAAAACGAGGTCTTCCTTGAAGTCTTCAGTTTTGCCCGTTTTACTGTCGGTTATATTACCGTGATAGGTGATAATAGTTTTACCGTTTTCAAAATTAACGTCAACCATTATTTGAAAATTGTCTTCCTTGTGCTTTTCAAAAAAGTCCATTCTGAAAGCATTGTTTTTTTCAACTAATTCAGTCAACATCCAATCCTTGCTTTCAGGTAAATTGTTCCAGGAAACGTGATAGTTTTCCCAATATTTATCCGTTGCTTCAACTGGCTTTGCAATACCGATTTTAATATCGCAATAAACGGGAATATACCATAATTTATATGCTCCGAAAGCTGCTAAAGTAACAAGCACGCAAGAGATAAGTATTATAATTAACTTTTTCATAATTACCCCTCCAATTTATTCGGGTAAACCATAGGTCATATATGTACCGTTTTCAAATTCAACAAACACAAGCTTACCGCTGTTTCCTAAAAGGTAGAAGGTATAAGCTTCTTTAAGAATTCTTTCCATTTCTTTTTTATCCGTTATCATAGTAACGGGTGCATTGCTATCAGAAAGAGAGTAAGTGCTTAAATCGTGGTCATCTGAAAGGCAAACCTCGTGATATTCTTTAAGCGGGTGCTCACCATTATAATAGCTCATAAAGCTCTCAATATCGGTTATCGCCATTTTTTTGACATCTTTTTTTGCCATAAGATCGTTGTAAAACGGTAAGCCTTCTAAAAATGCAACTGTGTTTTTCATAGATGCAGTTACAGGAACTTCAAACGTGCCGTTTGCATACGGAGAAACCTTCTGGAAATACAAGGTGCCATAATATTCGGTTGACGGTGTGAAGAATTCCTTGTAAGACATTTCGCAATAATCTTTATAAATAGCGTTTTTTAGCTCAATATACTGTCTTTCTGTAAAATCATTTTTCCATTTTAAAAGGTTTGTTTCTATGCTATACTTTGACAGAAAGCGAAGCCCCATATATTCCGAATTGAAATCGGCAACACAGGAAGGCTCTTTATAGAAGCCTAATTTATAATAATCGTATGAAAAATCTTCAAGAGACTTATAGTCGGGGAAAAGTGTTTCTTGGTAGAGACTTTTAACAGGCTTGCTGTCCCACAAGGGTAAGATTTTTTCAATAGCTTCAATGTTGATGTGGAAAAAATTTCTTTCCTCTGTTTCACCATTTTTTAAATTGTATTGGAGCTTAAAGTCTGATTTAAATTGTTCATCTGTTTTATCGCAGAAAAGCTCGTGTGCCTCGCGTATAAGTTGAATATCCTTTTCATCTGTAAAGGTGAAAGCATATTCAACACCAACAGTGTAGGTGTTTGCAAATCCTCCGTCATAATGCTCAGTAGTGAATTCGGGGAAGGGATTTGAAATTGTTATTGATTCTATATCCGCAAGTTCAGGTGCTTTGTTATAGGTGCCAAATATTTCAGTAAGGCATATTACAAAAGCTACAAGAATAAAAACAGATGCAATCCCTGAACCTGCAAAAGCAGATTTTAATTTTTTTGAATTTCTGTAAACGAGTAAATATATTACAGGCGAAATTAAAAAGGTTCCGCTAATAATAATTGCAAGCGTAAATAATATAAGCTTTTTATTATATGTACCGAAGTACGTTGAATCTGCAATAGCAATAAATTCAATCGCAACAAGAAAGCTTAAAGTGCAGGTAACAAGAACAAGTAAAGGTTTGCAAATCCCCTTAAAGCCTGACCGCTCACTTTTATAGCTTTTTTTGAAATACTCGGTGAGAATATAAAGAGTGGCAACACAAATAACACACCATATAATTGATGAGGTAATAGTTAAGGTATAGTTATTGTTAATGCTTTGTGCCTCTGCTATAGTTGCAAGTATTCCTCCTAACGGATTAATTGCAACAAGGTTACTTTCATCTATAAAAATTTCTGTATAAGGTTTACCGTAAAGTGAAAAATTAGCGGTGTATTTAATAAATATAATTACTATATCACTTAAAATTATGAAGGCTATTGACGATAAAATAGCCTCAACTGTTCTTCCGGTAAAAACACAAGAGATAACAGTTGCCGTGTAAGAGAATAAGAAATATTTTAATAAAGAAAGCAAGTTGCTTATGAATATTAGGGGGA
The DNA here is from genome assembly GCA_045648585.1 of Acutalibacteraceae bacterium. Taxonomy (GTDB): domain Bacteria; phylum Bacillota; class Clostridia; order Oscillospirales; family Acutalibacteraceae; genus DTU089. The sequence goes on along the minus strand of JAZROI010000096.1, from coordinate 6,113 downwards.
GCTCCTCTGTTACGCCTAAAACCTTAATATTTATGCCCAATGCAATTATTTCTGTAATAATCATTACAACAACGCACGTAACAAGAGGTATAAGAAGGCGGTGTTTGAAAAGCTTTTCTCTTTTCAAACCAAAGCTTAAAAGTGTTGTAAGATATGCTTTTTTATGAAGAAATTCAAATTGACAGATACCTATTATAACACCACCTAAAACAGAAAGGGGTATTTCATTCTTTGAGCAGGAAAAGTTATATGAGGTAAAGGACTTCGATGAAAGTATGTGTGTTAACTCAAAAGAAAATTCGGTATTATACGTTGTGGGTTGTAACACAAACATAAAAAACAAAAGGCAAAATGTAAAGGTCAGTACTGCTCCTAAAGGGGAGATAGCATTTGAAAAATCATTCAGATTTACTTTTTTACTTAAAGATTGTTTTGATTTTGTCATAATCTGTCACTGCCTCCGTTTCTATTGAGAATACTTCTTCAAGGGTGAGAAGCTCTGTTTCTATTGTTTCAGGATTTAATTTTTTAAGCTTTTCTATTTCTTCCTCCGGATTTCCGTAAACGAGAAGAGTAGCCATTCTGCCCGAAAGCTTAAGGTTTCTGTGGTTGATACCCGAAAATTTACTTTCTGTAACGGGCTGAGTAAACATAAGCTTAACTTTTCTGAAATGCTCGCTTATATCTTCTATAGCGCAGTTAAGCACAACGTTTTTACCGTTTATAATTGCAATGCTATCACAAACGCCTGATATCTCACTTAAATCGTGAGAGCTGATTATAACTGAAGCTTCTGTTTCGTTCATATATTCTAAAAGAAGCTTTCGTAAAATTTCTTTCTTATGGGGATCAAGACCGTCAAAGGTTTCGTCTATAAGTAAGTATTTAGGCTTTGCTGCAAATGCGATTGCGAGAATAGCCTGCTTTGTCATACCCTTTGAAAGACTTCTCACGGGTGCGGTTACCTTAATACCGAAAATGTCGCAAACCTTTTCCAAAACTGAAAAATCTAATGATGGGAAATAATAAGAATAAAATTTTGCGGCAGATTTTACAGTAGACCCTGCAGGAAACCATGCGTTATCAGAAACGTAAAACAGAGAAATGCGGTTGCTGTCGTTGTTGTATGCATCTTCACCGTCAAGATAAACTCCACCGTTATCTGCTTTAAAAACTCCTGCACAAACGTTAAGTAGAGTTGTTTTACCGCTTCCGTTAAAGCCGGCAAGACCTAAAACAGATGAATCGTTAACAGTGAGATTTATGTTTTCAATCGCCGTATAATCGCCGTATTTTTTAGTAACGGATTTTATTTCAATCATTTATATCCCTCTTTTCGTAAATATCATTTGCTAATTCTATTACTCTTTCTAAAGTAATACCCTTAGCCTTTGATGAAGTTAAAATACGGGTTAATTCTTTTTCTGCACCCTCTTGAACGATTTTGTTTGCAACGGCATCGGGACTTATAAAAACTCCCTTTCCGGGGATAGAGTAAGTAACTCTCTCGGTTTCAAGCTCTTGAAAAGCTCTTTTTACCGTGTTAACGTTTAAATCGAGGTCGCTTGCTAACTGCCGTATAGACGGTAGCTTGTCATCGGGTTTTAATTCACCTATATTTATAAGGTTTAGTATCTGTTCTTTTATCTGCTCAAATATAGGTGTCCTGCTTCTGATATCAATTATTATCACTTCATCACCTCCTGGTACAACTGTGATATCTGTGCTATCACAGTTACATGGTAACACGCATTTTTTTATTTGTCAACAAAAAAATTCCAAAAGAATTTTCCGGAAATCGAAACTCTTTTGGAAAGTAATACTATTATATATATTGTTTTGCCTTTAAACTCGCGAAGCGAATAACACTGTGTATAGCACAATATACCTGCGAAGCAATACAACTCGTCGTAAGACGAATAAAACTGCCGAGTGTCCTTACGAACACTCGGCAGATACTTGGGTTTGAATTTATTTAGAAGAGGAAATTATCAAACAGCACCGTTAATAACTCTAAGAATTACGTTGATGTACTGGAAGATAACAAGAATGAAGTGGTAATCAGCAAAAGTTTCATTGAAGCCTGCTGTACCGAAAGTGTTACGGGTAACAACAGCGTTACAAACAAGGCAGTTTGTTGATTCTGTACCGTTGTTCATAAATGTAGCGTCGTTGTTTGATGTCCATGCATCAGGGTTAACCTCGTGAGGCTGAGCATCATGAGCTTCGCCACAGCCTTCGCAAACCTTTGCGTGATAGCCGGGTTTGTTCTCTGTATAATAATCAGTTGTGATGCAAACGTAGCCGTCAGATATTTTATGATCAACGTTTACGGGAATACGGCTTAAATACTGACCTGCGAAGAATGTAACAACCTCTGTTGAAAAAACTGAAAGCTTTTCGTCTTTAGAGGGGTTGCAGGTAAACATATTTGAATTTGCTTCAGAATATGTAACTGTACCGGCTTTACCTGTTTCGTAAGTGTAAGTATCAGTTTTTGTATCGTAAGCAGTAGCAACCTTTGTTTCAACGTAAACCTGTGTACCTTCAAGGTCAAACTTTTCTGTATCGTAGTAGTTTGATTTTACAGGAACGCTGTTGATAGTGATTTTATCAATAGCAGGGAACTGCCAGATATTACCGGTTCTTTTAACTTCAACGGGAAGAGCAACGTTTGAAAGAGCGTCGTCAATAGGACCAAAGCCCATTGAGTAGGGCTCCATGAAGCCTGAAATATCTATTGTGTAATTAAGCTCGCCGAAAACGTGGTTTGATGCGAACTCGATAGTGAAATCAACCTCAACAAGAGCACCTGCAAAGGGATTTTCTTCTGTGCCTACAAATATTGAGAAGAATTTGTCGGGGTCTGTATAATAATCGTAGTATTCTGCTGTAACGGGGTCTTTAACCTTAGCAGAATTGATTGTAATTGTATAATCGTCTGTGTAACCGTCTAAAGCACAAAACTTTGATTCATCAATAGAAACCTTGATGTTGAAAAGCTCTTTCATAAGAGCACCTTTAGCTGAAACGGATGCAGTTTCTGTAACAGTGAATGAAAGGGGTGCGTCTGCAGATACGTTGATTGCAAAGATTGAAAAAATCATAACTGCAACAAGTAAAGCAGAAAGTAATTTTCTTAATTTCATTGTTTTGCTCCTCCTTATTTAATACCTATGAGCATCTGGATAAGAGAAACAGCTATCTGATAGAAGTAAAGAACGATGTCTGTTTCAAGACCTGTCATCTCGTTACCGAAGATTGTAAGGAATTTTTCTGACTGAGGGATGGTGATTGTTTCTTTACCGCCACAAACGTCGCAAGTACCTGTCTGAGTCTGGGGAACAAAGAAACCGCCGTCATCGTTGGGGATGATGTTTTCCTTCTGGAAGAAGTTTTCATCAAATTCAACGTGGTCGAAGGTTAAGTTGTCAGCATCACCGGGAACGTCGATTGTGTGACGAACGAAGTTGAAAAGCTGACCGCAACCAAGGCAATATTCGCCGTGGCCGTTGCCGATATGCTCTAACTTACCTGTTAATGTGTGAGTAACAGTAATAGCGATTGTACCGCAAGAAACGTTTTTATAGAAAACGTTGATTTCGGTTGTTTCAGCTGATAAGGGCTCGTTAAGAGCGGGAACAAAGCTGAAATCCTTATTTGCGGGAGTGTAAATAACGTCGGTTGTGCCGTCGTTAATAACAAGACCCTGAGGATTGAAATACTCTGTGTCTGTGTATGCAATTACGTCAGCATTTGTAACGATTGAAGCTACGGGTGCTGCATATGAAGATACAACAAGCGGAACAACAAGCATAACTAATGCAAGAAGAACTGCAAGGGCTTTTCTTGTTTTCATGATAATTTCCTCCAAAATATCTAATATATGTACCGATATTATAGCACAAAAGTTTTCAAATGTAAATACACTAAATACAGACTTTTTTCTATATATTAGTATAAATATTGTGGATTGAACCTTTTAAGGGCAAAAAAATGGAAAAACGCACCGTAAGGTTGACTTAATTTTAAGTTGGATATATAATTTCGTTGGTGATAAAAATGCTTATAAAAGGTTTTCAAAAATTAACGCTTTTAGACTTTCCCGGCAGGACTGCTTGTACTGTTTTTACCGGTGGCTGTAATCTCAGATGCCCCTTTTGTCATAATGCTCTTTTAGTTACTGAGCTTGACAATGCTCATTATACTGAAGAAGAAATTTTTGACCATTTAAAGCTTAGAAAAAATGTTCTTGACGGTGTTGCCGTAACAGGCGGCGAGCCGTTATTACAGAAGGATATCGAGCGATTTTTATATGAAATTAAAGAAGCAGGCTTTCCCGTCAAGATTGATACAAACGGCTGTTATCCCGAAAAGCTTGCAGGTATTTTAGAGCTTGGTTTAGCGGATTACGTTGCTATGGATATTAAAAATTGCCCTGAAAAATATGCCGAAACGGTAGGGGTGAAGGATTTTGATATAACTCCCGTTGAAGAAAGCATAAGGCTTCTTCAAAACAGTGGAATAGATTACGAATTCCGTACAACCGTTACCGCTGATTTTCATACCCCCGAGGACATTGAAAAACTAGCTTTTTGGATAAAAGATACACCAAAATATTATCTTCAGAATTTCGTTGATTCCGGTAATCTTATTGACTGCAACTGTAAGGGTGTTGACCGAAAAACAATGAGATTAATGCTCGAAAAAGCACAAAAATATATTCCCACCGCAGAGATAAGAGGTATATAAAATATACACAAAAATTTATAATGATTTATCTGTTGCAAAGAAAAAGTATACCACAACATATTGTGCTAGACCACAATATGTTGTGGTCGTTTTTGTGTAAATACATTTTTTGACACAAAGTTGCACAAATCTACACATACAAATATGTGAAAACTTCACAGTTTTTACTAAAAATCTTCAATATCTTGTGTTTTGGTTACTTTTTACAAAAAAACAAACACAATATCTTGTGGTTGCCTATTGACAAAGCACAGTCTATCTGTTATTATCATTTACAGTCGGCGCCTAGGGCTTGGCGTCTATAAGAAATGATTTAAAAAATACAATAAAAATAAAGAAAGAAGGAGAAAAATGTACCAAGTAATTAAAAGAGACGGCAAAATTGCAGATTTTAATATTGAAAAAATTGCTGCAGCCATCAAACAGGCTTTTGAAGCTTGTAACAAACAGTATAACGACAACATAATTGATTTTCTTGCACTTAAGGTAACAGCAAACTTTGAACCCAAAATAAGCAACAATCTTGTTGCTGTTGAGGATGTTCAGGACAGTGTTGAGTCCGTTCTTGTTCAGGCTGGTTATGCAGACGTTGCAAAATCTTATATTCTTTACAGAAAACAGCGCGAGAAAATCCGTAACATGAAATCAACAATCCTCGACTATAAAGAGCTTGTTGACAGCTACGTTAAGGTAACAGACTGGCGAGTTAAAGAAAACTCAACAGTTACTTATTCAGTTGGTGGTCTTATTCTTTCAAACTCAGGTGCTATTACTGCTAACTATTGGCTTTCCGAGGTTTACGACGAAGAGATTGCTAACGCTCACCGTAACGCAGATATTCACATTCACGACCTTTCAATGCTTACCGGCTACTGTGCAGGTTGGTCATTAAAACAGCTTATTCAGGAAGGTCTCGGCGGTGTTCCCGGTAAGAATACCCCTTCACCCGCAAGCCACCTTGCAACACTCTGTAACCAGATGGTTAACTTCCTCGGTATTATGCAGAATGAGTGGGCAGGTGCTCAGGCTTTCTCATCATTTGACACATATCTTGCTCCTTTCGTTAAGGTTGATAACCTTGACTATAAGCAGGTTAAAAAATGCCTTGAAAGCTTCATTTTCGGTGTAAATACACCTTCTCGTTGGGGTACTCAGGCTCCCTTCTCAAATATCACTCTCGACTGGACTGTTCCTGCAGACCTTAAGGATATGCCTGCAATAGTCGGTGGTAAGGAAATGGATTTCACTTACGGCGACTGTAAGAAAGAAATGGATATGGTTAACAAGGCTTTCATCGAAATTATGATTGAAGGCGATGCTCACGGCCGTGGCTTCCAGTATCCTATCCCCACATATTCAAT
>JAZROI010000095.1:0-48216 GCA_045648585.1 Acutalibacteraceae bacterium | reverse complement strand
GATGCTGCAACCTCGGGATGATGATAGTTAATTTCAATACCTGCATCAGCCATATGCATACACATTTCGCTACGGCATTCGTAAGTAACGTCAAAAGGCTTTGCGATGTGGTAGTTTTTCTGCTTGGGTACGATAACACCGTCATCAGCAACAGCACTGTTCCAGTAAGACTGTTTAGCATCAACAGAGGCACTTACGTTATCAGCACTTACGTTCCAACCAACCTGATCGAAAAGATAGAATTCGAACTCGGGAAGAATAAGCATTGTATCAGCAACACCGCAATCAGCCATATATTTTTCTGCCGCAAGAACAATATTTCTGGGGTACTGAGCCAAGGGTCTGTTCTGAGGATTATCAATAATCATTGCATTACCTGTCATTGATAAGGTAGGAATAGAGCAGAACGGGTCAATAATAGCAGTGTCGGGGTCGGGAATGAAAACCATATCGCTTTTTTCAACAACAGCATAGCCGTAGTTAGAAGCGTCAAAGCCTATACCGCTTTTCATTGTATCCTCAGAAAAGTTTCCTGCAGGAATTGTAACGTGACGGTATTGACCGTTAATATCAACCATTTTAAAGTCAACCATTTTGATATCATTCTCTTTGATAAGAGCAATAATATCCTGTACGCTTTTTGCCATAAAGCACACCTCTTTCTAATATTTGACAACAGTATAACAAATTAATTTTATATAGTCAATCACGCAAATATGCTAAAAGAATTACGCAAAAACAAAAATAAAAATATGCAAAAAGACCGCTTAATAACGGTCTTTGATAAAAACATATTAAAATTAAATAAAAAAGTCGGGTTTTAAAACACCTAACATGATTAGTATATCAAAAAAATATAGCCGCTGTCAATGATTTTCAAAAAGTTTAATTGACTAAATACACAAATTCTGCGGATTTAATAAAATATTTATAGTGATTTTGTACAAAAATGCATATTGAAAACGGTGTTTTTTTATGTTACTATATAGACGAAGAAAGAGAGAGGGTGAATCCAATGTACAGTTAAGTTCACAAAAATCTTGAAAGGGTGAGTCCGATGTTCATGTAAGCAAAATGCAAACGTAAGCAAAGGCAAAAGCGAAAGCTGAATCCTAAAAATAAAAGAGAAGGTCGAATCCGATGTTTATGTAACTGAGTAAAGTGAATTCACAAAGCTTTTAAAACTGCTTCTTTTCTGATGAGGGGATTTTTCGAAACAAAAGTGTTTCTCACTTACGGGAGTTTATAATAGATGGTGTACTGAAAATCGTTTCGAAAAGTTGGGCCTTTGAGGAAACCGTGCGGAATAAGAACAAATCTAACGAAAGAGAGGTTAAAATGATGTTAGATACTAAAATTGAATCCAGATAACCCTTGACTGCGGGCATCGAAAGATGGGTAGTCAGGGGTTATTTTTTTATTGTTATAATCAAGTTTTTGTGGTAATATATCAATATATCTTTATTTATCAGGCGGTGCTTTAATGGATTTTATAAATTTAGCAACAGAAAGATTTTCGGTAAGAAGCTTTAAAAACGAGCATTTACCGCAAGACGTCATTAATGAAATTTTAAAGGCAGGTCACGTTGCCCCGACAGGCTGTAACTATCAGCCACAAAGAATTCTTGTTATTAATACTGATGAGAGCATTTCTAAATTACAGGAATGCACAAAATGTCACTTCAATTGTCCTACGGCGATGCTTATCTGCTTCAACAAGGATGAATGCTGGACAAGAAAATACGACGGTAAGCAATGCGGTGTTGTTGATGCATCTATTGTTACAACCCATTTAATGCTTCGTGCATTTGAGTTAGGCGTAGGCTCGACGTGGGTAATGCACTTTGACCCATTTAAAATGAAAGAAGCTTTTAATATTCCCGATAATTACGAGTCGGTAGCACTTCTCGTTATGGGCTACCCTGCTGACAACGCAAAGCCGATTGAAATGCATTTTAACACCCGTCCAATTGAAGAAACAGTTTTCTATGATGAATTTTAAATAAAATAATTACGGTCTGCGAATTCGAATTGAATCGCAGACCGATTTTTTATTTTATAGTTTCGCTATTATTGAGAACTGAAGTGCTATACAAAAACAAAACGTCTTGCGAATTAAACTCAATATATTGACCTAAAAAATTAGGATGAATATATCTTATATCAACAAGAGTTATTTTACTGTAGCCGTCAATAAGCAACGGTGCAATTGAGCTACCGAAGGAATCTCTGAAAATAATAAGCTCTTTATCTGTTTTTGCGTTTTTATTTTCTATTGATATTAATGAAATCGGGCCCGACAAGAAAAGCTCGTAAGGGTCTTTACCCGTACCCTTTTCCAAATCGTAAACGGAAGCTTCTTTACCATTCTGATAATCATAAACAACACAATTTTCTATATCATCGTTTGTAAGATATTTTATCGTTTCGCTCTCAAGAGGCAAAGCGGATTGACCGTAATAAACACCGTAAAATGCCTTATCAAGAGTTTTTTCTGTATATTGCTGTGTAGAAGAAGTGCCCATTCCACTACAAAGCACCTGTGCCACGTCAACAATTTTTTCTTGCTTCCAATGAGTATCGGTTTTGTAAAAATCATCAATAGATAAATTTTTCGTTATATCTATATACTCTAAAAAGCCTGTGTTTTCACGAATCAGGGATATCATTTCCTTGTAATCTATTGAAAGCACTCCGCCTTTTTCAGCAAGAAAACAGTTTTTATCGGGTATTATTGCAAGATAGTTTTTCGTTTCGGTATCTTTAAGATACTTATTATAAACGTATTCAAACTTATCCCCTGCTTTTACAACGGATTCTTCATCTAACGGGTACTCGGTTTTACTTACGTAGCCGTCGTAAACGTAAATACCGTTGTTTTCTTTTGCACCGAAAAAATTCAAAGCAACAAAGGCTTTAATTTTTCTGAATTCATCTCTTAAAGGAAATTGGTCAAGGGTATAATCCTCAAAATCCTTCATAAAGCTACCCGAGACAATCGCTTTAAAGCTGATTTCCGGGAATTGCTCTAAGCTTCTTCTTTCAGATAAAGAAAATGCATCTGCGGGCTTCAACCATGCAAACAAAGAAACGCTTAAAAGGAAAACTGCCGTTACTACTGTTGTTACAATATATTTCTTTTTCATATTAACGGCACCTCCTCAGAATCTAAAATATAAAAACGGATTAAATGAGCCGTCAACAAGATAAGCGGTCATAACTATCAAAAGAGCTATAAGAGAAATCAGCTCTATAACTGCAATTATTTTTCCGCCTAAAGCTTTTTCTTTTATTTTTTCTACCGTTTTCTTGACAATCGGTGTACAACCTATAAGACCTATACAAAGAGTTACACCGAAGCTTTTAAGGTAATAGAAAAACTCTGTTGATACTAAAGGCACATCGCCTACGCCAAACATTCCTCCAATATAGCTTATAGCCTCTTTCATATCGGTAGCATTAAAGATAACAAAGCTTATACCAACTACCACAAGAAGATAAGCTCTACTTAAAACCTTTGATTTTTCTAAATATTTTAAGTATAAAAGCTTTTCTAATATTAAGAATATTGCAAAGTAAAGACCCCATACAATAAAAGTCCATGCGGCACCGTGCCAGAAGCCTGTTAAAAACCATACAACGAAAATATTGAAAAACCACTTCGGCTTTGAAACTCTGTTACCTCCCATTGGGATATAAACGTAATCTCTGAACCAAGTACCTAAAGACATATGCCATCTACGCCAGAATTCCGTTGCACTTTTTGATATAAAGGGATAGTTGAAATTCTCCCAGAAATTGAAGCCAAAAATTCTGCCGAGACCTATTGCCATATCGGAATAACCCGAGAAATCGAAATATACGTGAAGCATAAATGCTATGGCATACAGCCAATAGAAAAGAACAGATTTATCATCAGATTTCTTAAAAATATCGCAAAGCTCGCCTAAGGTATTTGCTATGAGAATTTTCTTACCAAGACCTAAAATAAATCTTCTTATACCCTTTGCAAAGTTTTCAACGTTTATATTTCTGTTTTCAAGTTCTTTTGCAATATGGGAATATCTTACTATAGGTCCCGCAATAAGCTGAGGAAACATAGTTACGTAGGCCGCAAGATTTATTAAGTTTTTTTGCGCCGGAACATCTTTTCTGTATACGTCAACCGTATAGCTGAGTATCTGAAAGGTGTAAAAGCTGATACCTATAGGAAGGGCAATTCTCAGAAGCGGTACAGAAAGTCCTGTAGCCGCATTGAAATTTTCAATGAAAAAATCGGCATATTTAAAATAGGCAAGGAAGCCGATATTTATGCCGACGCTTAACCACAGAAACAGCTTTGATATTTTTTTCTGAGAAAAAGCCTCAATCAAGAGACCGGAAACGTAACCGATTAAGATTGAGGCTATCATTAAAAATACGTATTTAGGTTCGCCCCAGCCGTAAAAAACAAGGCTTGTTAATAAAAGCACCGAGTTTTTTAACTTTTTAGGAGCAATAAAATAAAGTATCAGAACAACCGGCAGAAAGTAATATAAAAACGGAATACTCGAAAAAAGCATTTGTTACCTCTTTCTGCTTGTAATTACTTTAATTTTTTAATTCAAATATAAATTATACAGCGGGAGTTGCATCGTCAACAATTTCGCCACCAAATGCTGCGGGCTGATCAATAATATCCTCTGCGGGAACATCTTCAACCTCTACAAGAGACTCTTCAACGTCAAGAGTTGCATTTTCACCGTAAACTGTTGCAAGCTTTGTTTTGAAGGTTTCGATAATTTCTGCGTTACCGAAAGCTGCTACAACGTATTCATCAGCTACTGTGTAGATAATGAGTGTGTCGGGGAAACCGCACATCCATCTTGTACTTGTAATACTATCTTTAAGAGAATCTACAAGTGCCTGTGCATTAGCTGCATCGTTAAGCTTATATGCTGCTCCTGTAAAAGTATTAGCATTCATGGCGTGAGTTAAAGCTGCTGCTTCGCTAACGTATGAAAGACCTGTTTCGTCAATATGAAGAGTTGAGTTAACTGCTTCTGCATCTGCAAGGCTAACTGCACCTGCTTCACCGTCTACCATATTTTCAAAGTCGCCACCGGTAGCGAAGAATTTTTCATCCTCTGCGTAAGTTGACCATACGCTGTTGATGAGTGCTGCGGGAGATTCGATTGTGATTTTGTTTGCATCTTCCTTATCAGCATCTGTGTTACCACCGCAAGCCGCAAGAGCAACAACCATTACTACTGCTAATAAAGCAAATAATATTCTTTTTTTCAATTTTCTTTCCTCCATTATCATTGTCGTCTTTTGACAAGATTATTATACCATAAACTATTATTCTTGAAAAGCCATAAAACAGTAATATATTTATTGTTTTTAGTATTATCTTGTGATACAATGATATTATTCCTAAAAATCTTCTTTTTCAGGAGGGATTTTATGAAAAATAAAATTCTCACCCCCGAACAAGCAAAGAAAAAAGAATTGAAAAAGCAAAAGGAAATCGCAAAATGGGAAAAAGAAAAAGCACGTCCTAAAAGAAATTATTATTTCGCATATTTAGTGCTTATTATAACTCTCATTTACGCTACCGATGAAATTGCATCTCAGATAGGTACTTTAATGAAAACCGAAATTGCAAACGACCTTTTTGCAAAATTCGGTGACAGCTCTGTTGGTGCTCTGGAAATTCTTTCTATACTTGTTGTACCGTTTCAGGCAATAGGCCTTTTATACCGCCCCTTTGCCGACCGTTTTGGAAGAAAGAAATTTCTTATTATCAACACCTTTGGTATGAGCTTTGCGATGCTCATTATATTCCTATCGAATAACGTTGCTCTTTATTTCGTAGGGGCTTGTCTTGTACAATTCTTTATTCCTCACGATATGCACGTGGTTTATATAATGGAATCCTCGCCCTCAAAGCACCGTGCAAGAATTTATTCGGCTATAAAATTTATTGCCAATATGGGCGTTATGCTTGTACCCGTTCTCAGAAGGCTTCTTATGGAGGAGGCTTCTCAATGGCGTAATATCTACCTTATACCCGCAATAGTTGGTATTGTTACAAGCCTTATTGCTCTTCTTACTGCGAGAGAAACTGATGCTTTTATAGATTCAAGGCTTAAGCACCTCAGAATGACAGATGAAGAAAGAAATGCCGAGGCTCTCAACAAATCAAACGGTAACGCTCAGGGCGGTCTTATCCCCGCATTGAAATTTGCAATGAAGCATAAACAGCTTCGTTGGCTTTACATTACGGCAACCTTTCTTAATTTAGGCTTTATTGCTTCTATTAATTATCAGGTAATTATGTCTTACGGTTATGCAGAAAGCTTTTACGGTAAATTTACCGAAGAGGTTATGAATGCTGTAAGCATCGGCCCCGTTACAACGGCTCTTTTTCTTTTCCCCTTCGGTTGCTCTTGTGCTCAGGTTATTATGGGCTTTATTTCAGACTCAAAGGGTAGAAAAACTGCCGCTATAGTTACTGCTGCAAACTGTCTTGCCTCGTTTATAGGCTTTTGGCTTGGTGCAAAGCTCGGTTGGGAGCCGTACCTTGTAGGCTTCCTTTGCGGTGCTTGTATAGGTAGCTTCTATTCTGTAAACGACGTTATTATTATGATGGTTGGTGAATCCTCACCTACAAACCTTCGTTCCTCTTGTATGTCGGCAGAATTCATAGTTGTTGCAATCGGTATTGCACTATCTTACGTTATAAGCCTTCCTACAGTTACAATTCTCGGAAATAATTTTATGGGTACTATCGGTTTTGCTCTTTTAGTTCCCGGATTTATAGTAGGTCTTATTTTGCTCGTTAAAAAGACAAATGAAACAAAAGGTATTGATATGGATACCGTAACAGGATTGGAGTGGGATTAAGCTTTATGAAGAAAAAAATCATTTTAATTATCGTTTTAATTTTGGTTATAGTTACTCTTGCTGTTGGTGCCGTTTTACTTTTCGATAAAAGCAATAACAGCAATACTGACACAAAAAAACCTGACAATAACCAAACGCATAGCGAGGTTATTCGCGGTGGCGGTGCTGATTCAAAAGATGAATTCTTTGACAACAATGGAAAAGAAGAGAATAACAAAGAAAACGGCACTGATGAAACCACAGCTATTAACCAAAATCTTGACCAAGACAAAGATATTTTAAACGCCGGTTACACTTATATTTACTCTGATGACAATATTCGTGAAAAGGTACCGCTTTCTGACTTAACTGAAGCTGATAAAAAGAACGATAAGGGCGGAAGCTCTAAAAAGAAAAATAACGATATAACAAAAAATTCTGAAAAAGAAACTAAATAAAAAAACAGGTGATATTGTGGAAAACTTTTTTGAAAATGCATTTAAGAATATGGACAGTGAAAGCAGAGAAAGCTTTTATAAAACAGTCTTTATGAATGACGATTCCGAATACGCTGCTAATTTACGCGTTGAATACTACAAAAAACAATTTAAATCAATGGGCGAAAACGTAACAATCGGTAAGGGTGTTAACATTATTAACCCTCAATTCATCACCGTTGGTGACAACGTTTCAATCGGTGATAACTGTACTCTTATTGCTCGCGGTGAAAAGGGTATTACACTTTCAGACGGTGTAAGACTTCAGCACAGAGTTTACCTTGATACCGAAAGACGTGAAGAGGGCTACATTCAAATCGGTAAAGGCGTTTATATCGGCACAGGTACAACTCTTTTCGGTCACAGAGGTCTTGAAATCGGTGACGACTGTCTTCTTGCTCAGAACATTACACTCACCCCCTATTCTCATATTTTTGATGACCCCAACCGCATTATTTACAGTCAGGGCGGTCACTGTGAAAAGGTTACTATCGGTAAAGACGTTTATATCGGTATGAGAGCTGCAGTTATGTATTCCGGTAATATCGGCGAAGGCTCAGTTATCGGTGCAGGCTCAGTTGTAGTTAAGCCTATCCCCCCGTATTCAGTTGCAGTAGGCACTCCCGCAAAGGTTATAAAAGAAAGAAAGTAATTACTCAAAAAATTAACGGAGAGATGATTTTCAAGTTGAATCATCTCTCCGTTTTTATTTATTTTTTACTTTTATCCATTAATATCTTCATAAACAAGCCGCCTTGAACTGTTCTATGCTGAAAGCCTACTACTTTCGAGCTTTTTGTATCGTACCAATCTGTTAAAGGTACTCTACTTGAAGATTCGTTATAAGCTACCCAAAGAGGCTCAATATAGGCTTTAAAGGTGCTTTTCTTTGATGCCATTGAAGCAGTCCATACAAGCCAATCGGATTTTGTGTAATCTGCTCTGCTATCAAGGGGCATACCGTATTTATTAAAATGCTTAAAGTTGTGCTTAATTTCGTTGTCCATAAACTTTTGTGTAAAAAGCCTTGTGCCCCAAACCTTATCCCAGACCATATTATATTTCATTGAATATGTATCAGGTTGGTCAAAAGCAAGCCTCGAAGAGCCGTCATTGTTTATTGCGGTAGCCATCCAATTATCAGCCATCTTCTTTGCTTCTCTCTTATAAAAAGCAGCTTTTTTTGTTTTACCCAGCATTTTCATTATTATTGCCATACCTCTTAAGCCCATTACCGCTTTTAATGAAAGATTACAGTTGTGAGCAAGGTGACCTGCGAAGTCATCTGTGCAAAGCTGGTCTGCAGGGTCGGCACCGTAACGAATAAGATAATCGCACCATTTTTCTAAAAGCTTAAGATGCTTTTCGGCAAAATCTGCATTACCCGTTGCAAGTGCAACGTTTGTTTCCATAATAAGCATATTTCCGCATTCTTCAACGGGCATTTGATATTTTAATGCATTATCACCGTAAACCTGACCGTTAACAAGAGGATAGCAACCAACGTCATGAGGTGCAAAGTCAAATTTCCATGCTTTACTCTGAGCATAACGGTAAACGGGTCGCATCATCCCCTTAACAAGCTCGGGGTTATATAAAAGAAACATAGGTATAGACGGATAAGATACGTCTACGGTTGCCGCACAGCCGTTTGAAAAGCACTCTTTAGAAATATAAAGGATATCACCGTTTTCATCTAAAACAAGCTTATGAGCTGCGATAACCTGTCTGTATGCTATAGAAAGAAGCTCTGCATATTTCTCTCCCCCTGCTTCTACGGCGTCACTGAAAAGCTTTTCAGAAAATTCTTCGCAACGGAGCATTACTTTTTCGTAATCCTCTGATGCTTCGCCAATAGCCTCAAGAATTGTTTTACCATCTTTATTCCAATATGATTTAAGGTGCTTGCCGAAATATTCAATGCTTTCAACGTCATCATAAGCAAAATAATACATTTGCTTTTCGTTTTCCTCTAAAGCTGCAGAAACAATAATATTTTCAAGACCTTCAAATCTTTCGGTATCGGTTTTTATATTTTCGCCCTTTGCGGTAAGGTAGAAATAACCCCAATCTATGCGGACGTCGTCACCGCTTCTGTTAAGGGGCTTTTGCTCTTTATTACCGATTCTCATACCGCAAATATCTTTATTTACGGTTATCTCTTCTATTTCAACCTCAACGCCCTCAGGATCGTTAACGCAAAGCTCTTCCGAAGCTTGTACTTTAACCTCCACTTTATGCTTTTTACTGTCCTTTGAAGAGTACGTAATTTCGAGATAAGAAACGGGACGTGTAAGAAGCTCGTAATCATCTAAAAGCACGGGTGTAGTGTATTTTGTAGTTAAGGTAATCTTATCATTCTCAAAAACTGCAACAGTAGAAAGAGCAGTTATTTCAAGAGACACCTGAGTTAATTTATGAATATCTCTATGGTAACCTAAAAAGCTATATTTTTCACCGTCAACTGTAACTGTGCCTAATATAGAGTTATTCTTGCCTGTCCAATGCACAGGCTTTGTAGTATTAAGAATTGTATCCTGTGACCAAACGGAAAAATACGGGTCAACTGTAATAAGCGGTACGCTGGGTGCTCTTAGTTTCATAGTAAAACCTCTTTCTATAATCGTTATAGTGATTTCGACTAACTATAATCGTTATAATTACATTTCATATTCAAAGGTGTAAGCCTCAAAGCCTGAGGAATACACACGTTCACCGTCGGGTAATACCCACATTGCTTCAATACCGTCAGTATTTTCAACAAGCTTTTTGCCCTCGTTAATATCCATCAAAAACAAGGCGGTTGAAAAAGCGTCACCTAACCCCGAATCATCGGCAATAACAGATACCGACATAAAGTTTTCACCGGGCATAAGTGTTTCAGGGTCGATTATATGATGATAATTTACACCGTTTACTGTATAAAATCTTTGATAGCAGCCGCTTGTTACAACAGCTTTGCTTTCTAATTTTAAATACTCAATATACGGCTTTTCTTCGTTTTCTGTATCGGGGTTTTCTATACCCACCTTAAAGGGCTCGTTTTCACCGTTAAGCCCTACCGTTCGCACATTACCGCCTACGTTAATAATAAACGAGGTTACACCCTTTTCCTCAAGGTATTGAGCAACCCTTTCAACGGCATAGCCCTTTGCAATAGCACCCACATCAAGAAGCATTTCAGGGTCAGAAATGAAAACTGTACTTCGCTCTTCATCAATAACAAGACTATTAATATCAGTATGCTTTGAAGCCTCTTTTAGCTTTTCCATATCGGGAAGCTTTGCATTCCACGGCTCATCAATACCGTCGTTTCTGTAAATATGCCATATTTTTAAAACGCTACCCATAGCAATATTTACAGTGCCGTTTGTTTTAATATACATATCCTTTGCAAACAAAAGCATATCTATAATTTTCTTATCTACTTTAACAACACTATGCTCACCGTTTTTTACGTCATTAACAGTAACAAGGTTATTAAGACCTTCGTAGCGGTTATAAATAGTAAACAATTGATGATACTCTTTTAATAAATTTTCTATTTCAACGCAAATACTGTCAAAGTCTTCCTTTGTTTCGGTATAGCCCGTTATAACGGTAACTGTGTCAAAATAATCAAAATAGTTTGCGTTATATTTAGTTTTTAAAGGCTTACTCTCGCAAGAGGAAAAGCAAAATAATTGCAAGGTAACAGTAACTACCGCCAATATAACCGCAACTGTTTTTTTCATTTTAACACCACCTTTAGCTTTTCTATTAGAGTATACAATAAACTATACAGAAATTCAATTACATAAAAGAAAAAGGATGTTGGTTTCCCAACATCCTTTTAAATTATACATTGAAATTATTTTGCTGCTTTGTCAGCTGCTTTAATCATATCGGAAATGCCGATTGTGCAACCTGCTGTTGCAAGGTCGCCTGTGCCGTAGCCGTCAGCATCTGCAAGTGAAGCGAATTCAGAAGCAGTTTTGCCTACTAAAGCTGCATCAAATGCTGCTGCCTGCTCAAACCACTCTTTAACTGCACCGTCAGAGCCATCGTGCTTTTTGCCGTAAGCTGCCATATTGTAATCTGTACCAAGGTCAAGCTTTGTTTTGATTTCAGCTGCTGTATCAACAGTAGCAACGCCCTTTGTATCGAAAGTAACTGTAACTACTGCACAGTCTGTTTTAGCAACTACAACCTTACCGTCTTTATCTGTAACAGCAGCAACGATTGTTTCTTCGAATTCAACTGAACCTTCTTTTTCTTCAGTTGCATCTGTATTTTCAACTGATGTTGCAAAAGCAATTTTCACTGTATCTTCAGCTGTAGCCTCAGAAGCAGCTGCATTTTTAACAGCTTCTTCAAGAGCAGTCATAATGCTACCAACGCTGATTGTGCAACCTGCTGCTGCAAGGTCGCCTGTTGTGTAAGTGTCTTCACCAACGAAAGCCTTAACCTCGTCAAGGGTTTTGCCCTTTGCAGTTGCTACGAAAGCATCAATCTGCTCAAACCACTCAAGAACCTTACCGTCTGTTCCGTCGTGCTTTTTGCCGTATGCTGCCATATTGTAAGCAGTGCCTAATTCATACTTTGTTTTAACTTCTTCTGCAGCTGATGCTACTCCTTCTGATGTCCATTCAGCTTTTGCATCAACTGAATCAATAGCGATATCAACGAATTTACCTGCATCGTCAAGAAGAACTGCTACTGCAGTTGTTTCTGCTTTGCATTCGCCGTTTGTGTCACCGTCAGCATCTTTAGCATCACCGTAGCTTGCAACGATACCTACACCGAATTTTAAAGTTGCAGCAACATCGTCGCCATTGTTTTCATCTGTTGTGGGTTTTGTACCGCAAGCAGCGAATGATACAACCATAAATACAACAAGAAGTAAACTGATAATCTTTTTCATGATAATTTGCTCCTTTTTTGTTTTTTATTTCTAATTAATGGTTTTTTCCTAACCTTGTGCATTATGACAAATAATTAACAAAATGTCAATACTAAAAAAGAAATATAATAATTATATTTTCAAATCCACTCTTTTTATAATAGCATTTCCTGCAAGACCTATAAATATACCCGCTATTGTGCCCGTAACTGCAAGGATAATCATATAGTAACCTATCTGAGTGCTTTCGAGTAACAATATAGCAACCGCTATCTGACCTAAATTGTGAGCTACTGCCCCCGCAATGCTTACACCGACAGTTGAAAAGCTATTTATCTTTTTAAGAATTGTCATAACTAAAAGGCTTAAAACAGCCCCTGCGGTGCTATAAGCGAGAGTCATAACGTTACCGAATAAAAGAGCAACGATAAGTAATCTTATCCCCGAAACCATAGCCGCTTCTTTTACCCCAAATCTGTAAAGAATAAATATTATAACTATATTGGGAAGCCCAACCTTTATACCAGGCACCGCCGCATATAAAGGCGGTAAAATTGCTTCAACGTAAGCTAAAATTAAAGCAACGGATGTGATTACGCCTAAAAAAGCTATTTTTTTCGTTTTTTCTTTCATAATCACACCTCTTCTTGATTTTTAGAATATTTTTCGTTTATGCCACCGCATCTAATTCATCAACGTTATCATTTGACTGAATTTCCACAACTATTTTATGAGGTAAACAGACGATGCTTTCGCCCGTGTTTTTTATTGGTCTGTGTGCCACACAAATACCATCGGGACAATCAGCCTCTTTCATAAAAGCCTCGCCGTCTTTTATAACGAGGGTGTTTGCGTTTTCATCGTCATTACCCGTTATGATATCTACCGTTACGTTTTCAATTAAAGAATA
This sequence comes from Acutalibacteraceae bacterium, assembly GCA_045648585.1. GTDB lineage: Bacteria > Bacillota > Clostridia > Oscillospirales > Acutalibacteraceae > DTU089. The sequence goes on along the minus strand of JAZROI010000095.1, from coordinate 35,060 downwards.
TCGGTATTTTTCAACACCGTCTATTTTCACTACCGCAAAATCGCCTTGGGTTTTATTTAAATTCATAAGCAAAAGCCCTGCCACCGCTATTAATAAAATAACGGCGGCAAGGATAATATCATTGCGTATTTTCTTTTTATTTTCGTTTCTTTTCATTATTAACCGATACGTCCGTTGGCGAAGTCAACTGTTTTAATGCATTTGGTGGGACAGTTTTCAACACAAAGTCCGCAACCGTTACATTTATCCTGGTCAATTATTGCAAAATTATTCTCAACCGTAATTGCTTTTTCAGGGCAATTAAGCTGACACTTTTTACAACCGATGCAGGCATTTTTGCAATTCTTTCTTGCAACTGCGCCCTTTTCACTGTTGCTACACATAACAACTGTTTTTGCACTTTTGGGAATCATTTTAATAATACCCTTTGCACATGTTTTTGCACATTTACCGCAACCGATACAAACACGGGGGTCAACGTGAGCAAGTGTACCGTAAACGCAAATAGCGTCAACGGGGCAAGCTTCAGCACAGTCACCGCAACCGATACAACCGAAAACGCAGGTTGCAGGGCCGCCGTAAAGCATTTTTGAAGAATTACAGCCCTCAAGACCGTCGTATATAGCTTTATTACTTGTAGCATCACAGTTACCGTTACAAGTAACGAATGCTACCTTAGGCTCTTCTGTTTCAACTGCAACACCGAGAATCTCAGAAAGCTGCTGAGCAACTACGGTTGACCCCGGTATGCAAAGGTTAGGCTCTGCCTTGCCGTTTGCTACTGCCTCGGCATAACTGTCACAGCCTGCGTAACCGCAAGCACCGCAGTTAGCACCGGGAAGTGCTTCACGAACCTTTTTCACAGTTTCGTTTTCTTCAACCTTGAAAAAGTGAGACGCAACTGCAAGGAGAATACCTGCTACAACACCTATAACTGCTACAACAAGAAGAGCTGTTAAAATATCTACTACCATTAACTTACTCCTCCTTAAGCAAATAAATTATCAACAATTCCGGCAAAGCCGAAGAAAGCAAGTGAAACGAAGGAAGCTGCTATCAAGGTTACGGGAAGACCTTTGAATGCCTTGGGAACAAGTCTTTCATCGATAAGTGAACGAACACCTGAGAAAAGAACCATAGCAAGAAGGAAACCAAGACCGCAACCTAAAGAGCTTACCATTGATTCAACGAAATTATAACCGTCTAAAATGTTATTGATTGTTACACCGAGAACTGCACAGTTCGTTGTAATAAGAGGAAGATAAACGCCTAAGCTCTTGTGAAGAGAAGGAATAAACTTCTTTAAAACAATTTCAATAAACTGAACAAGTGCGGCAATAACAAGAATAAACACGATATTCTGAGCGTAACCGAGGCCTAACGTATTAAGAACGTACATTTGAATAGGCCAGGTTACTGCTGTTGCCATAAGCATAACGAATATAACCGATATACCCATACCAACCGCTTGATTAAGCTTTTTAGAAACACCTAAGAAGGGACAGATACCTAAGAATCTGCTAAGAACGTAGTTGTTAACAAGCACAGAGGACATAAGAATAACAACTAAACCTTTGAAAGTATCCATTATTCACCCTCCTTTTTAGCTGATGCACAACCGCCGTTGCAAACACCTGCTGACGGACAACCTGCACAAGAGAAATCCTTTTTCTTTATTGCCTTGCCTTTTGTAATAACGTTTACAAGGGCAATAAGGAAACCGTAAACCATCAAGCCACCGGGAGCTTTGATGAAAATATCAATTGTGTGAGTGCTCATAAAGGGAATTTCAATTCCTGCAAAGCTACCTGCACCAAGCACCTCACGGACAGTTGCCATAGCAACGAGAGCTAACGTAAAGCCGAGACCCATACCGATACCGTCAAGAACAGATTTACCTACAGAGTTTTTACCTGCAAACATTTCTGCTCTACCGAGAATGATACAGTTAACTGTAATAAGGTCAAGGTAAACGCCTAAAAGCTCATACATATCAGGAAGATATGCCTGCATAAACATTCTTACGATTGTAACGAAGCCTGCGATAATGACAATATAGCAAGGAATTCGTACAGTATCGGGAATAAATTTACGAAGAAGAGATATAACTGCATTTGAGCAAATAAGAACTGCCGCCGCAGCAAGACCCATACCGATAGCACCTATAACTGTTGTTGTAGTTGCAAGAGTTGGACAAGTACCGAGAATAAGAACGAAAACAGGGTTTTCACGGAGCAAGCCTTTTAACATTACTGATAAATTACCGTCTTTTTTCATAATCAGGCTTCTCCTTTCAATATCTTAATTGCTTCAAATACCTTTGAAACCGCGGTTTTATAACCATTTGTAGTAATTGTAGCACCGCTGATTGCATCAATATCGCCGTAATCGGCTTCTGTTTTGCCGTTAAACTGTGAATAGAAGCTTACGTCCTCACAAGCGGAGCCTATACCGTCAGTTTCCTTTTGTGACACTGTCTGACAAGCAATAATTTTACCGTCCTCAGTTACAGAAATCTTGATTTTAATATACTCGCCCGAAGGATTATAGTATTCATCACCGTTGATACCGAAGCCTGATGCTTTCAAATCGAAAACGTAATTTCCGCTTGCGGTTTTATATGCCTTTTCAATCTGCTTGGGCATCTCGTAGTCTGAAACATCAAGCTCTGTTATTTCAGAATTAATAATAGCGACTGCACTGCTTGAAACTGCAACTTTAACTGTATCATCTGCAGCTGTAACAACGTTACCCTCTGCATCTGTGCCTATGAAAGCTTCACCAACTACAAATACGTAGCCTTTACCGTTTACTGCTTTATAAACTGAAGTAATTCTTTCATCAATAGCTTCCGCTACAAATACGCTTTCAAATTCGCCCTCACCCTCGGGTAAAGCACCGTTAAGATTATCGGCAAGAATTTCTTCCTCAGTTCTTACGTCTACAGAGCCACCGCCAAGGATAACTGCTGTATTAAGAGCGTCTTTAACTGCACCCTTGTATGCTGCAGTTGTTTTTGTAGCGCCTGCAATAACGTCAATACCGTCAACCGTATCAACAGTTGCACCCACTGTATTTTCACCGTAGGTCTTTTCATATCCTAAGGTTTCGTTACTTGAAAGGCAGGTAGCGCCTGTAACTGTACCGCTACCGTCAATACCAACCATAATAACCATATCAGAGCCGTAGCCTGAAGTTGTAAGCTTAACAACAACACCGCCGTTTTTCTCTGTAAATGCTTCTGTTACGGTTGAAGGAAGCTCGTATACTGATAAATCAACAGAGGTAAATTCTTCACCGTCAGGTAAAACTATAAGCAAAGCATCGTTTGCTGCGGCGTTTGCATTTTTCTCGATAATAGGCGCGGTAATTGAGTTGGTTAAAGCAAGTAAAATTGCAATAACGGCACAAATTACAGTTAAAGCACCTACGCTTTTAATATAATTTTTCATTTCTTATCCCCTCCGAAAACCTTACGACCTGTTAAAGCATCAATATAGGGGTTGAGAATATTCATTATAAGAATTGCGAATGAAACACCCTCGGGATAATTTCCCCAGAAACGAATGAGTATTGTGATTATACCTGCACCAACACCATAGATAATGCTACCTTTAGGAGTTGTAGGTGAGGTTACGTAGTCTGTTGCCATAAAGAATGCACCGATAATAAGGCCGCCTGAAAGCACCCAAGCAAGAGCCTTTGTAAAGTCGAAGCCTTCTACAATAAGAGAAATAACAAATACCGTTGCAATATAGCTTATCGGAATATGCCATGAAATAACTTTTTTTATAAGTAAGTACACGGCACCGATAAGAAGTGCCAATGAGCAGGTTTCACCAATTGCACCGCCCACGTTACCTAAGAATAAATCCATAAGGTCGGGGGTTGTGCCGTTCGCTAAATCAGCGAGAGGTGTTGCACCTGAAACTGAATCAAGATTTTTCGGGAAAGCCTGTGTTGTCATTGAGCCGAAAGCTACAAGCATAAACACTCTTGCGGTAATTGCAGGGTTTACAATATTACAACCAAGACCGCCGAAAACACATTTAACAACGATCATTGCGAAAACAGAAGCAACAACTACCTGCCATATAGGAATATTTGCAGGAAGATTCAATGCAAGAAGCAAGCCTGTAACAATAGCACTGAAATCGTCAATCGTCTGTTTTCTTTTAAGAATAAGGTTAAAAACAAATTCTGATGCTACGCAAGAAGCAATAGCAACCGCAACAACGAGAAGAGCTCTCAATCCGAAGATTACACAGCCCGCGATAGTTGCGGGTAAAAGAGCAATTACAACGTCAAGCATAAAGCTTCTTGTTGTCTTTTTTCCGTGAATATGAGGAGACACAGAAATATGAAGTAAATTTTCCATTATTTATTTGCCTCCTTTTCTTGCTCTGATTTATATTCTCTGTAAGCGATTTTTGCCATTTTATTGATTTGAACAAGGGGTCTGCTTGCGGGACAGTTATATGCGCAACAGCCACATTCCATACAAACCTCTATACCTGCTTTTTTAAGCTTAGGCATATCTCTTAAATCATACGCTCTTGAAATTGCCTCGGGATTAATTCCCAAGGGGCAGGTATTAAGACAGGTACCGCATCTTATACAAGCAGTCTGCTTGGGAGCGTATACTTCTTTTTTATTTAATGCAAGAATTGCATTTGTCTGCTTAAGCACAGGGACGTCTGCATCAGGAACAGAAATACCCATCATTGGACCGCCGTAAAGAATTTTTTGAGGTACTTCTTTAAAGCCACCGCAGAAATCGAAAACGTCTTTAAGAGCTGTACCTATAGGAACAATAACGTTTTTAGGCTCTTTTACACAAGCACCGTCAACAGTTATTGTTTTTTCAACAAGAGGCATGCCTGTTTTAAGATATTTAGTAATAAACGCCATTGTAGTACAGTTACAAACGATACAACCAACGTCAATAGGAAGCTTGCCTGCTTTAACTGTCTTTTTTGTTGTATTGAAAATAAGAACCTTTTCGCCACCCTGCGGGTATCTTGAAGGAAGCACCTTCACAACAACCTTACTGTTTTTTGCGGCAATAGCATTCATTTTTTCGATTGCTTCTTTTTTATTCTTCTCAATGCCGATAATGAACTGACCTACGTTGAGATATTTATCAACTATTTCTATTGCCTCGGCAATATCGTCAGCATCGTCAATCATAGTACGGGTGTCACTTGTAATATAAGGTTCGCACTCCGTACCGTTTATAATGAAATGCTCAATAGGTTTATCTGTATTAAATTTAACGTAAGTGGGGAAGCCTGCACCACCAAGACCAACAAGGCCACTCTTTTTAACAGCCTCAATAAAATCTTCTTTTGAATTTATTACGGGCGGTGTTACGTCTGCTTTAGTGTTTTCACCGTCAGACTCTATAACAACTGCAGGTACAAATGCACCCGTAGAAACAAGCATATCTGTAATTTTAGTTACAGTACCTGAAACGCTCGCATAAATGGGTGAAGAAATAAACCCATCCTGCTCTGCGATAAGAGTACCTATATCAACGTGGTCACCTGCTTTAACAACAGGCTTAGCGGGTTTGCCTATATGCATCACCATAGGAATAGAAACTGTTTTAGGAACAGGCATTCTTACAGCGGGAATTGTAGCGGTGTTTTTTCTATGAGGAACGTTAACACCGTGAAGTGAAAAAGCCATTATTCTGACCTACCTTTCTGATTGTTGTGTGCTAAATCATCTGTAAATAGGTAAATTAGTGCATAGTACACAACATTACCACAGTATTATAATATATCCTACTATGCAATGTCAATAAATCGGGATGTACAAAAATACCTCTAAAACTTAACCAAAATAACCAATAAAAACCTCTTATTTTATCAATAGTTATTTTATTCACAAATTCGTTCAAAAACCTACCAGTTTTCAAACCATTTTGACATTTATTTAACAAAAACCAACGTCCTCAGACGTTGGTTTTTGCTTGATTTTTACTTTTTTAGAATCCAAACTAAAAGCTCAGTTTCTCCCCTGTTTGCGTATGCATAATAAGGGATAAACTTTAACGGTATTTCGTCATACTCGTCAGTTGCCTCAAAATAAAGCATATCGTTTTCTTTTTCTTGGTAACCTACTGTTTCAAGGGCAGGTAAAATAAATTCGCAATCGGATAATTTAAAGCTTGAATTTATATCTACCCTTACACTTTCAAGGTCTTTTCCGTTATCCTTTCCCTCAAGACAATAAACAACGGGGCCTCTCATAAGAGCTACTCTGCCTGCATTATCGTGAACACGCTTATTTGCTTTGATAAATTTAGGTGTCATATCAAATGAAATTGTAATTTTCTCTTCGCCTGATATATCAACGTAAGCGTAGCCTTTTTCGATTTTATATTCTTTATTAACTGTGAAGCTTTTACACCAATAAGGCACTCTGAATGCAAGCTGTTTTTGAGCTTTCGCATTAACTGTTATTGCAACGTCACCGTTTGAGGGGTATTTTGTTTCTTGCTTTATGCTTATACCCTCTTGAGATGTAGTAGAATTAATATACTGATGCACGAAAACTACATCATCGTTATACGAATACATATAGTCGCCGATATCTGCAATAAGACGGATAACGTTAGGTGGACAACAAGAGCAATCAAATACCTCTTTACGTTGAGTAATCGGGAATCTTTTACCGCCGTCTGTACAAGTATTTACGTTATTGAAATCAGGGTCAATAGTAAGAGGGTTTTCATAGAAAAAGCTTTTACCATCCATTGAAACTCCTGATAAAACACCGTTATACAAGGCTCTTTCAACTGCATCGCCGTATTTGCCGTCAGGATTTAATTTTATCATTCTGTTTGCAAACATGCAAAGAGCGATTGAAGCACAGGTTTCGGCATAGGCATCTCTGTTAGGTAAATCGTAATCTATTGTAAAGGATTCACCGTGGCAGGTGCTTCCTGTAGCACCCGTAATATACATACGCTTGTTTACAATATTTCCGAAGCATCTTTCGGCAGCTGCAAAAAGCGCTTTATCATCATAATAATAAGCAATATCTGCCATAGCACAGAAAAGGTATAACGCTCTTACACAATGTCCCTCTGCAGTTTTTCTATCTCTTACTGCACATTCATCCTGATTATATGTAATTCTGCAACCATTATAAACAAGACCGTCAATATCATTATCGCCGTGATTATCAACGAAAAATTTTGATAAATCAAGATATCTCTTCTCCCCCGTTACCTCATACATCTTAACGAGAGCAAGCTCAATTTCGGGGTGACCTGGAGTAACGAATTTTGCAGTTTTTTCTTTTACGAAAACCTTTTCGATATAATCTGCATATTTGCACATAATATCAAGCAAAAGCTTTTTGCCGGTTGCTTCATAGTAAGCAACTGCCGCTTCCATAAGATGACCCGCACAGTAAAGCTCATGCTCGTTACGGATAGTAAATTTTTCACCCGTTACAAGAAAATGGCTGTTATAGTAGCCGTTTTCGTCTCTGTTTTTTTCGATTTTTTCTATTGATTCATCGGCTATTTTTTCTAACTTCTCGTTTTCAGAATGAGAAAGAACGTATGCAAGCCCTTCAAGCCATTTAGCTATATCTGAATCCCAGAAAACGTGAGGGCAATCAGGGTCCCCCTCTTTCCAGCTACAATCAAGTGCATCAAAACGGTGAGTTTCTTTAAATCTGTTATAAACCGATTCAAGAGTAACGTCTTTAATCATATCTTGCTTGATTTTCCAAAAGCCGTCTGTTATTACAGTATTTTTATAGGATATATTTTTCATAAAACCCCTCCTTGAAGCTATAAATTCAGTATAGCAAATCTTTATTCTCAAATCAACATAAAAAAGACGTTGTGAAACGGGTTAAATAATCACCCTCACAACGTCTTATCTGACTGATTTTATTCCTTCAAGAATATGACCCTTAGCGATTGTAGCATCCGTTTTGGTTAACGGCTTTACGCCTTCTAATTTATACGGTATACCCAACTCTTTATATTTATTCACACCCATAGTGTGATACGGTAAAACGTCAAGAGCCTTTAAGCTTTTAAGTTGCCCTATATATTTTCCTAAATTATAAAGAGCCTCGGGTGAATCCGTATACCCCGGCACAACTACGTGCCTTATCCATAAATCAATATTCTTTTTATCAACGTATTCTGCAAATTCAAGAATATTCTTGTTATCCTTGCCTGTCAACTCCTTGTGCTTATCAGAATCAATATGCTTAATATCAAGCATTATAAGGTCTGTAAATTCAAGCAACTCATCAAGCTTTGAAAGATAACCGTCATCGTCTTTGTCAAAAGTAACGCCTGAGGTATCAATGCAGGTATGAATACTCTTTTCCTTTGCTTTTTTAAAAAGCTCCGTTAAAAAATCTATTTGCATCAACGGCTCGCCACCGCTTACGGTGATACCGCCTTTTGAATAAAAAGATTTATTTTTATTAAACTCTGTTAAAATTTCGTCTGCCGTTACAGGTGTGCCCTGACCTGTTTTCCAAGTATCAGGATTATGACAGTAAAGGCATCGCATGGGACAGCCCTGCATAAATAAAACGCATCTTATACCGGGGCCGTCAACCGTGCCGAAGCTTTCTTTTGAATGAATATAGCCTATCATTAAATTTTATCGTGGAACGTTCTTGAAATAACTTCGTCCTGCTGTTCCTTTGTAAGCTTAATAAAGTTTACGGCGTAACCGCTTACTCTAACTGTAAGCTGAGGATATTTTTCAGGATGAGCCTGAGCATCAAGCAAAGTTTCTTTTGAAAAAACGTTTACGTTAAGATGATGACCGCCTTTTTGAACATAGCCATCAAGAAGAGAAACAAGGTTATCTATCTGGTTGTCTGTTACAGCCATTTTAAATCCTCCTTTATATTTAAATAGTTAATTTTATTCTCCGTCAAGACCCTCAAAAAGCGTGGGTGTTGAGCAAGCACCTGTTGAACAGTCAAAATCAACCTCTATATCACCTGCAAAGATTTGTAAATCCTTACCTAATGCATCGGGGATAATTGAGAATGTATTTGAAATACCGTCCTGAGCATCGCGGAAGGGAAGCTTTGCAACAGAAGCCAAGGATGCAACCGCACCGTTTGTATCTCTTCTGTGCATAGGATTTGCACCGGGTGCAAACGCCTCACCTTTCTTACGGCCGTCGGGTGTAGCACCTGTGTTTTTACCGTACACAACGTTTGAGGTAATAGTAAGAATTGACGTTGTGGGGATACCGTCTCTGTAGGTATGATTCTTTTTAACGTGAGTCATAAACCTATGAACGATATCGTAAGCAATTTTATCAACTCTGTCGTCATCGTTACCGTATTTGGGGAAGTCGCCCTCAACCTCGTAATCAACAACGATACCGTCTTCGTTACGAATTGCTTTAACCTTTGCGTATTTAATTGCTGAAAGAGAGTCAGCAACTACTGAAAGACCTGCAATACCCGTTGCAAACCAACGTGTAACCTTTTTATCGTCAAGAGCCATCTGAAGCTTTTCATAGCAATATTTATCATGCATATAGTGGATAATGTTAAGTGTGTTTACATAAACACCTGCAAGCCACTCCATCATAGCATCGTATTTATTCATTACCTCGTCATAATCAAGGTATTCGCTTGTAATAGGTCTGTATTCAGGTGCAATCTGCTTACCTGAAATTTCATCGATACCACCGTTGATAGCGTAAAGAAGACATTTTGCAAGGTTTGCTCTCGCACCGAAGAACTGCATTTCTTTACCAACCACCATAGATGAAACGCAACAAGCAATTGCATAGTCATCACCATGGTGAAACCTCATAAGGTCATCGTTTTCATACTGAACTGATGACGTTTCAATAGAAGTTTTTGCACAGTATCTTTTGAAGTTTTCGGGAAGCCTTACTGACCATAAAACAGTAAGGTTAGGTTCGGGAGCTGCACCTAAATTTTCAAGAGTATGAAGATATCTGTAAGACATCTTTGTTACCATATGACGACCGTCAATAGCAACACCGCCTATTGACTCAGTAACCCACTGAGGATCGCCTGAGAAAAGAGCATTGTACTCGGGTGTACGGGCAAATTTAATAAGACGAAGCTTCATTATGAAATGGTCTACCATCTCCTGAATTTCCTCTTCTGTATAAACGCCGTTTTTAATATCACGCTCTGAATATATGTCAAGGAAGGTTGAGGTTCTGCCTAAAGACATTGCAGCACCGTTTTGTTCTTTAACTGCGGCAAGATAACCGAAATAAAGCCACTGAATTGCTTCTTTTGTATCTTTTGCAGGCTCTGAAATATCAAAGCCATAGCTTAACGCCATCTTTTTAAGGTCTTCAAGAGCTCTGATCTGCTCTGAAAGCTCTTCACGTTCCTGAATGATATGAGAATACATTGCTGAACGAGTTGTTTCTCTTTGTTCAAGCTTATCTTCAATAAGTCTGTCAACACCGTAAAGGGCAACTCTTCTGTAGTCACCGATAATTCTGCCTCTACCGTAAGCATCAGGAAGACCTGTTATAATGTGGCTTGAACGACAAGCTCTCATTTCAGGTGTGTATGCATCAAAAACACCTGCGTTATGAGTCTTTCTGTGAACTGAGAAAAATTCTTTCACTTCAGGGTCAAGCTCATAACCATTATCCTTACAAGCTTTTTCAGCCATACGAATACCGCCGTAGGGCATAAGAGCTCTTTTAAAGGGCTTGTCCGTCTGAAAGCCTACGATTTTTTCAATATCTTTATTGAGATAGCCGGGACCGTGAGAGGTTATTGTTGAAATAACCTTAGTGTCCATATCAAGAACACCGCCTGCATCACGCTCTTGCTTTGAAAGCTCAAGAACCTGTTCCCATAATTTAAGAGTATTTTCTGTAGGGCCTACGAGGAAGCTTTCATCACCGTCATAAGGTGTATAGTTATGCTTAATAAAGCTTCTGACGTTTATTTCTCTTTTCCAAGTACCGTCCTCAAAACCGTACCACTGTTCGTAATTATGAAGCATTACACACTACTCCTTTTCATATATCGGTATTATTATACTATCTTTTGCCCCGCTTGGCAATGGTTTAGTATTAAAATAAATATGGTAATTCGACCATTTTTTTGTTCACTACATATAAACGAAAATAATCATTGAAAGGATTGAAAAAATATGGTATATTTTCAATGATAAAACCAACAGTTGTTCTTGAAAGGAATTATTTATGGATAAAGTAGTCATCTCAATTATTATTGCAGTTTTAGTTGTAGCTATTCTCGCAACGGTATTAGTAATTATATTCAAAAAAGTTGATTTTAAAAAAGCAATAAGCCAATCAGCAAAATTACCTGATAATTTCACTTACACTGCTCACACAGGTTGTGTAGGCACTGCTGATAACTCTCTTGCAGCGATTGAAATGGGAGCAAAGCACGGTGCTGATATAGTAGAATTCGACGTATATTTTACAAAGAATGACGAGCCCGTACTTTCTCACGATAAGCCTAAAGGTAAAGAAGTAACCTTAGATGAAGCCTTTAAAAAGGTCAGCGAATATGAAAATTTAAAAGCCAATATAGATATTAAAAGCTACGGCTCATTAGAAAAAATTGTTGAGTGTGCAGAAAAATATAATTTAAAAGACAGAATCTTTTTTACGGGTATTTTCTTAAAGGATACAGAAGCTGTAAAAAAAGCTTGCCCTGATATTGATTATTATCTCAATTCTGACATTGAAAAGAAATACAAACAAACCGATGAATACATTGAAAGCCTCGTAAAAACTGTTAAAGATAGCGGTGCTGTAGGTATAAACTGTCACTACAAAAACGTTACGGAAGAAATGGTAATTGCATTCAGAGAAAACGGTTTACTCATTTCTGTATGGACGGTAAACAAAGAAGCAGATATGTATAAGGTTTTAAGAATGGCCCCAGATAACATCACAACAAGACACCCTGACGTTTTAAAAAATATAATTGAATAACAAACATAAAGAACAAAAACAACCGTTGCTTTACAACAAAAGTTAAAGCAACGGTTTTAATTTTAGTTTTGATTTTGTATTTATTTTATCTCTTGTTTAACTCGGACTCTAAAACCTCTTTCCAACGGCGTGCAATAAGCTGGTGACCGCAGGTTGTAGGATGAACACCGTCCCATAAAAGATCGTAAATATCCGTCTTTTTTGCATAATCGTCAAACATATCCTGCAAGGGCACGAAAACCGCATTATAATCCTCGGCTATTTTCCTTGCTTTTTCAGAATATTTGCCTATGAGAGATTTAAAAAACTCATTTAATTCAGGCTCTTTCTTTTCGCCAAAAAAGGGCTCCATAATTACTATAAAAGTATCGGGATTTTGCTGTAAAACCTCATCGAGCAATAAACGGTATATTTTTTCATATCTTTCAGGATTTGAGCCTTTACCTCCATCCCACTCTAAAATGATATCGTTTATGCCGATAAGAATGCTTAAAACAGTAGGCTTTAAGTTAAGGCAATCCTCACGCCATCTTCCGAAAAGGTCGGCAACTCTGTCACCGCTTGTACCACGGTTAAGCACTTCGATATTTTTATTGAGGTTATCCGCATACATTTCTGATGCCAAAATATATTGATAACCGTGGCCGTGAACGTGGTTAGGGTCAGAATTTCTGCCTCTGTTACCGTCGGTTATAGAATCACCCTGAAAAAGAACAACGTCGTTTTCTTTTAAATTCATCATAATATCACCTATATTTAATAGAAATCGGTGTATTCGTAAGAACACACCGATTGTTTTTATTATTCTACGTTACCCGCCTTAACTGCCTCGAAATCATCTTGAATTTCTTTTGAGGGTGCCTTTGTAAGAAGTGATACAACTACTATGCAGATTGATGAGAAGATAAATGCAGGAAGAAGCTCGTAAATTGCAAATGCACCGCCAAGCTTACTGATAACAAGCTTCCAAAGGAATACCATACCTGCACCGCTTACCATACCTGCGATAGCGCCTGCTCTGTTTACTCTCTTCCAGAAGAGAGAGAATATCATAAGAGGGCCAAAGGTTGCACCGAAGCCTGCCCAAGCAAATGAAACAATACCGAAAATAACGCTGTTTTCATCAAGAGCGATAATAGCAGCAACAACTGCGATTATAAGTAAGGTAACTCTTGACATTGTCATAACCTGCTTGTCGTTTGCATTTTTCTTGAAAATGCCCTGATAAATATTTTTAGCAAAAGCTGATGCCGCAATAAGAAGGTAAGAGTCAGATGAGCTGATAGTAGCAGCAAGAATACCTGCCATAATAAGACCTGCTAAAAGAGGACCAAAGCCCGTTGAAAGGAATGAGGTTGTAAGAGTAATGAAAATGTTTTCTGCACTTGCAGAGGTAAGATGCTCTGTGGGGAATAAATCTCTACCGATAATACCGATAAACACAGCAACAGCGAGAGAAATTACAACCCATATCATAGCAATTCTTCTTGAGAGCTTAAGCTCTGACTCTTTACGGATAGCCATAAAGCGAAGAAGAACCTGAGGCATACCGAAGTAACCGAGACCCCATGCAAGCATAGAGCAAATCTTAAGAACGCCGTATTCTGACGCTTCACCGAATACAGGAACACCGTTTACAACCTCTTGAATACCGTTTGCATCGAGGGTGGGGGTTGCGATATTGAAAAACTCAAAAAAGCCGGGAATAGCCTTTGCATTTTCCATTATAGCACCGATACCGCCTGCTTTAACTGTACCAATACCAACAATTACAGTAAGAGCAACAAACATAACGATACCCTGCATAAAGTCTGATGCACTTTCAGCAAGGAAGCCACCGAGGATAGTATAAAGAAGAACGAAAACCGCACCAACTATCATCATAGGCACGTAATCCGCACCGAAAAGAGTTGAGAAAAGCTTACCGCAGGTTACAAAACAGCTTGATGCATAAACTGTAAAGAATATAAGAATAAAAAGAGCTGCAAGTGAAACGATAACCTTTTTCTTTTCGTGGAATCTGTTTGAGAAAAATTCGGGCAAGGTAATAGAGTTATTAGCTCTTACACTGTAGCGACGAAGTCTTTTTGAAACAATAAGCCAGTTTAAATATGTACCTACTGCAAGACCGATAGCAGTCCATGCGGCATCCGCAAGACCGCACCAATAAGCAACACCGGGAAGACCCATAAGAAGCCATCCGCTCATATCTGATGCTTCAGCACTCATTGCAGTAACCCAAGGGCCGAGAGAACGACCGCCTAGGAAATAGTTTTCTGAGCTTTTATTTGCTTTCTTAGCAAAAACAAGACCTATAGCTATAACGACCGCCATATAGGCAACCATAGCTATAAGGATTTGTAATGTAGAATTATTCATTCCTTAATCCACTCCATATAATAATATTTGAATAATATCATATTCTGTATAAATATTCAATATCATTTTTGAAAATACATTTATATTTCTCTTGTTTTTTTATTCAAAATATGCAATAATATTAGAACTTTATTTTAAAAGAGGTTTTAGGAATGGCTGAAAAAAGAAGTAGCTTTTCGGGTAAACTGGGTTTTGTTCTTGCAACAGCAGGCTCAGCTGTTGGTTTAGGAAATATCTGGCGTTTCCCCTATCTTGCCGCAAAATACGGCGGTGGTATTTTCTTACTCGTATATTTAATACTTGCAGTTACATTTGGCTTTGCTCTTATGTGTGCAGAAATTGCAATAGGAAGAAAAACAGGTGTAAGTGCTATAGGTGCTTATAAAAAGCTTGACAAAAGATTTTCATTTATCGGTTTGCTTGCTGCGATAGTGCCGATGATAATTTTACCCTACTACTCAGTTATAGGCGGTTGGATCATCAAATATTTAGGCGTTTTCGTTACCGGTAATATGGCTAATGCCGCTACAGACGGCTATTTTGAAAGCTTTATTGCACAACCGACTGAGCCTATCGGATGGTTTATGTTGTTTATGGGTCTTACTGCTCTCGTTGTCCTTTTCGGTGTTGAAAAGGGTATTGAAAAGGTAAGTAAAATAATGATGCCCGTGCTTGTTGTGCTTACAGTTTTCATTGCTGTATATTCAATGTGTATGCCAGGTGCATTTGAGGGTGTTCTTTACTACGTCACTCCCGATTTCAGTAAATTCTCGGCAACAACTGTTCTTGCAGCTATGGGTCAGCTTTTCTACTCAATGTCACTTGCAATGGGTATTATGATTACCTACGGCTCATATATGAAAAAAGATGTTAATATTGAAGGATCTGTTAAGCAGATTGAGCTTTTTGATACGGGTATCGCATTTTTTGCAGGTCTTATGATTGTTCCTGCAGTTTTCGCATTCTCAGGCGGTGATGAAACAGCCCTCGGCAAAGGTCCCGGACTTATGTTTATTACACTTCCTAAGGTGTTTGAAAGCATGGCGGGTGGCTCAATTGTAGGTGCGGTATTCTTTATTCTTGTTCTTTTCGCCGCATTAACGTCATCTATATCACTTATGGAAACCGTTGTTTCTATATTTATGGACAAGTTCGGTTGGAGCAGAAAGCTTACTTGTATTCTTGTTTTCTTATTCTGCGTTGCTTTAGGTCTTCCCTCTTCACTTGGCTTCGGTGTTTTAAGCGACGTAACAATTATGAACTTCTCATTCCTTGATTTCTTTGATTTTATAAGCAACAGTGTGCTTATGCCGATTGTTGCTTTCTTAACTTGTATTTTTGTTGGCTACGTTATTAAGCCTAAAACCCTTACAGATGAAATCGAAGCAAGCGGTAACTTTAAACGCAAAAAGATGTTTGTTGTTATAATAAAATACATCGCACCCGTTTGTATTATCCTTATTCTTGTTTCATCAATTCTTGATGCTATGGGCATTGCGAAGATATAACAAAAAACCGTGAGTATCAACTCACGGTTTTTTTAATGGCAAATTGAAAGTGGAAAATGGCAAATTAAGGGTCTGCGACGGCAATTATAAAAGATGCCAGATGCCAGAGGCTTCGCGGGAAGCGTTAAATTAATTAAAACAACAAACTATCCAAGGCGGTGTACCTCTCTTCGAAGAGAGGTACACCGCCTTTGTAAATTTATTCTGTTGATAAGTTATCTACGCCCTATCGAGTGGGCAGAAAAATCGTGAAATGCGCAAAAAGCAATTAACCTTTTTAGATTTCGTTGAAATACTTTACTATATATTCTACCACCGCACCAAACATCGGGTGACTGTGAGAATGAGCACCGTCCCAGTTTTCCCAAAGAGTTGTAGCACCCTGCTTTTTCATATTAAAGAAGGTGTTTTCTTTTTCACTTGTAAGAAGACGGTAGGCTAAGTCTTTATGACCGTTTTCGCAAAGGGTTCTTATGAGAATATCGGTACCGAAAATACCTGTATCAAACTCACCTAATTTTTCGTATTTATCTACGATAGCCTTAAGAGTTTTCTCGTTACCTAAGCCAAGGTCGAAGCCGTATGCATCGCAAGCTTCCGTTGATTTATAGAAAGTACAGGTCTTTTTGTCATAATACTTATCAACAAAAGCCTTTTTCACCTTTTCGTAACGAGCCTTTAACTCTTTATCAGATTTGCCGATAATACCAGCAATTTCAATAGTCATTTTAATAGCTTTAAGATAGAAATATGTATTCACAAAGGGCTCGGGAATAAGGTTTTTGTCTTTAGGTGAACACCAATCACCAAGGCACCAGCCTGCAACTTCTTCTCTCAAAACTAAACCTTTTTCGCTATGGCTTTCCATATAGTCAAGGTAATTGAGCATATTGGGATAATATTTTTCCAATAAAGCCTTGTCACCATAATGCTTATAGAAAGCATAAGGCACAATAACCATTGCACCGCCCCAACCGCCTGGACCGCCTCCGCCACCATAGAAGGGTGCGGTATGCTGAACGTGACCGTTGAAAATATCCTGACAGTCGGCAATATCTCTTATCCACTTACGGTACATACTCTCGGCATCAAAGCAGGTCATAACAACGTTAGCAGTTAACTGACCGTCACCCGTATAACCTAAACGCTCTCTATGAGGGCAATCCGAGGGAATACAACCGTGAACATTAGAATTTTGAGTTCTTATGTAAGCATCAAAAATCCACTGTAGTGTTTTATTTGATGACTTAAATTTAACTATAGGCTTAATATCGGTATGAACAACTCTGTATTCTTTAACCTTTACTCTACCTGAAACGTCAAAATATCTTGCACCGTGCCAAGTGAATTGAGGATGATACTCTTTACAGATATTATCATGAATAAAGGTATCCTTCTGCATACGGAATTCACCGCCTGCGGAATGGAAAGCAAGGCTTCCGTACTCGTTTAATTCCTCTGCATAACGAATTGTGCAGGGTTCACTGATATAGGCATCGTCAATGAATTCTATTACGGGGTAACCCGAAACGTTTTCACCAACATCGTATATTGCGTAGTCACCTTTTTGGAAAATGCATTTTGGCTTTAATTTCCTAACGATTCTATCAGGTGTGAAATCCGCCTCGTTAAGCACTGAAACGGGGGCTTTTACAACCGTTACCTTATCCCAATTTTCTGTAGAATAAGAGGTATCTGAAAAATCGTAGTGACCGAGTCTTGCATCCTGATCTTCGCCGTAATAAACGCTTGCTCTTTTAACGTAAGATTTTGTATATTTAAGAGCTTCATCACTCTTAGCGATTATTTCATCGCCCTGCATAAGCTTAAAGCAGAGCTTGAGATTTCCGTTACCGTAAGGCTTTACCCACTCATTAGGGCACTCTTTCTGAGCATACCAACCACCGCCGATATGGAATACGATTGTGTTTTTGCCCTTTTTCAAAAGCTTTGATACGTCAATTTTTTCGTAAAGAATTCGTTGTGTCATTTTATCGAAAATAGGATACGCCATACCTGCGGTATCCATTTTTTCAAAGTTAGTCCAAGCGGGCGAAAGCACCTTATCGGTTACTTTTTTACCGTTGATATAAACGTCGCAATACCCAAGACCCGTAACGAAAAGCTCTGCGGGTGCTTTTTTATTTACGTTGAAATCGCAACGAACGATAACGGCCTCGGTTTCATCCCCGAACTCAACCCATTCAGCATCATCAAAAACAAGGTTAAGGTTATATTTAATGTACCTCTTACCTTCTTTTTCATAAGAAACGTTTTCGTGGGGAAAGCCGTTTTCATGAAAGAAATCTAAATAGTCAGTTTTACTTTCAGCAACTATATTTTCAGCATTTAATTCTTTTGCGTAAGACTTTAAATCCTTTAAAATTTCGCTGCCGATTTCAAATCTTCTATAATCCTTTTTAACGGCAATTCTTGAAATCTCAAATTCACCATTACCGTTATCGTATAAGCTACCGCAGCCTACAACTGTATCTTTAACAGCACAAACAACGTGAACACCTTTATCGTCACGGCTGTCTTTTACGAAAGAGGGCTTTTCGCCCTCTTCACCGCAAAAAACCTCACTTCTTACAGAAAGAACATCTTTAAAATATTTATGATTATTATCAATTTTAATATATTTGACAATACTGTTTCTTGCCATAATTAACCCTCTTTCTTGGGTGCTATGATAAAGTTAAAGGTAAGCTCTTTTGATGCATCTATGCAATACTCGGGAAGCGTAGCAGGACCACAGCTACCTGTGCCTGTGCCTCTTGAATGACCGTCGATAGTAACGAAGGTTGTACCCTGGTCATAAACGTCTTCTCTATGGTCTGCTTTAACGAGAAGGTCCTGAGTATAGTTATGCACGTTAAAGTTGAACTTCTTATCAGAATAGATGTGAATTTCTTCACCCTTGCCATTTTTAAGAACGAGGTATGATACGTCTGAATGGTTTGAGTTATCCTGAGGACGAATATATGCTTCGTGCTCATCTTCAACGAATGATTTATAGAGACCAATAGGTGCGTGAGCATTAAAGTCGTTATAATTTTCCATTCCGCCTCTGCCGAAATATTCAATTTCGTTAAATTTCTTGTCAGCCTCAAAGGTAAGACCCAAACGGGGAATATCGTAGAAATGCTCTTTACTATCCTCATCAGGTGCCATAGCAACCTCGATATCAATAACGCCGTTTGCGCCGATGATATAAAGGATATTCGCGTTAAATAAAACATCCTCTTTACCGTAAATGCTTACGTACTGACTAACGGAAGCAATACCGCCCTTAACCTCTGCACTGAAATCCTCAAGAACAACTTTAACGTTGTTAAGGTCGTGCTTTTCCCATTCGTCAAGATTCCAACGGTCATTATCAACGTGGGCTCTTGCAATATTTATAAGGAAGCCCTTATGCTGAACGGGTGATTTACTAAGCACGGAAACACCGTTTGCTTTATAAGTAAGCATTTCGCCTGTTTCCTCTGAAAATTCAATTGCACCGTTTTCATACTTAACTGTAAGAACTTCGTTTTCAGATGTAACTGAAATTTTACCCGTTGTTAATACAGGCTGGTCGAAGGGTGCTTCTGAGAGAATCAACTGCTCTGTTGCAATTTCAAAATCTCCGTTAAGGTAAGTAAGATTAAGGAAGGTGTTTTTGCCGTAATCTACCTTGGGTAAATCAAGTTTATAGGTTACATCCTTTTCAGGTGCGATATCGGTTAAAAAACTACCGCATTTAAGAGTAATACCATTTTCCTGATATTCCCAATAAACCTCAATACCCTTTGAGGAAAGGAAACGGTTCGTGTTTACAATAGTAAGCTTATTACCTGAAAGGCTACGCACTCTTAAGGGTCTGTAGCAATTTTTCATTTCGTAAGCGCCTGTATGAGGGGTACGGTCAGGATAGAAAAGACCGTCAACACAGAAGCAACCGTCGTGAAGAAGCTCGCCGTGGTCACCGCCGTAAGTATATTGATATTTATATTTATCGTTACCGTCGTGAAGCACAGAATGGTCTGCCCACTCCCAGATACAACCGCCCATAAAGATATCGTCAGAGAAGAAAATCTGCATATATTCTTCAAGAGCACCGGGACCTACACCCATTGCGTGACAGTATTCACAAAGATAGAAGGGAACTTCCGTATACTGTTTACCGCGTTTTCTTCTCCCTATTTTCTTCATATCATCCTGATGAGTATACATTTCTGAGAAAACGTCGTAATGGTATCTCTTTGTTCTGCAAACGCCCTCGTAATGAACGGGAATATCTGTTAAGCTCTTAAGCATTTTATAACATTTATCGTGGCACTTGTAACCCCACGATTCGTTACCTAAGCTCCACATAATAATTGAGCCATGAGTACGGTCGCGGAAATACATTCTCTTAACTCTATCCATATATCTGGGTGCCCATTTTAAATCATGGCTTATAGCACCGCCGTCACAGCCTAAATCCCAGATACCATGAGTTTCAATATCGGCCTCGTCAACAACGTAAAGACCGTAATGGTCGCAAAGCTCAAGGAAGAAGGGATCGGGCGGATAATGAGATGTACGAACGCAGTTTACGTTGAACTCTTTCATTAATTTAACGTCTTTTTCAAGAGAAAGGAAATCCTCAGCATAGCCCTTTGTTTCGTGGGTATCGTGGTGATTAACACCTTTCAATTTAACCTTCTTATCATTGAAATAGAAAACTGCATCTTTAATTTCAATATGCTTGAAGCCGATGTACTGACGGATTGTCATTACCTCGTCATCACCCTTTGTAAGAGTAAGGTACAACTCATAAAGGCGGGGAATTTCAGCGCTCCACTCTTCAACCTTAAGATTTTTAAGAGAGAATGCTAGCTTTTTAGCACCGTCAACGGTTTCAGACGCAACAACGCTTTCACCGTCACAAAGAGTTGCAGTTAATTTAACGTCCTTAAGACCGCCTTTGATTTCGGTTTCTATATCAAGGTTATATTTCTTGCCGTTTTTCTTTGCAATTGCCTGAAAATCGTTTATGTATGTTTTCTCATAAGAATAAAGAAGAACGTCGCGGAAGATACCACACTCTCTGAACATATCCTGCGCTTCAAGATATGAGCCTGAGCACCATTTAAAAACAACGGCAACAATCTCATTTTCGCCCTCTTTAAGATATTTTGTAACGTCAAATTCGTAAGAGTTATGAGCAGCTTCACCGTAACCTACAAATTCACCGTTTACGTATAAATCAACGCATGAAGCAATACCAAGGAAGGTAAGAATATAGTTTTTATTAAGATTGTCAATATTTATAAATTTACGGTAAACACCGCAAGAGAAATCCTCGGGAAGAAACGGAGGCTTTACACCCTGCTGATAGGGAAGGCCGAAAACTCTTGGGTCAAAGCTGTAAGGACAGTTTATATACTGAGGCTCTTCGTAGCCTGTTCTCTGCCACGTAGACGGAACTGTAACCTTATCAAACTTAATTTTCTTTGTATCAATAGCATCGGGGAGCTTTGATTTCTTTTTATAATATTTGAAATCCCATTCGCCTGAAAGAACTGTTACAACGTCACTATTGAAACGCTCTGTTTTATAGCAAGCATTTTTTGCGTCTTCTTTTTTAGAATGAGGGATAGCGTATGCTCTGGGAGCAAGTCTGTTCACTTCCATTACGTCAAAAGACCAATGATTAGTTTTATTTATTTCATATTTCATATTTTACATTCCTCCGTTACGGAAAATATTAATTTTATATTACCATAGGAAGAAAATCTTTTCAATTAAAAAAGAAAATATATTCTAAAAAGTTATCGCATTTATAATCATAATGTGATAAAATACACTTACAAATTTTCAGGAGATAAAAATGAGTATTCAAGAAGAGCATTTAACGGGTGTTGTTGAGGATATAACCTTTCAAAACGACACTAACGGGTGGACCGTGCTTGACATTTCATCTGACGACGATTTAATTACCGCAGTCGGTGTTATGCCCGGTGTATGTGCCGGTGAAACTCTGTCCCTTACCGGCAATTTTACAATTCATCAATCATTCGGCAGGCAGTTTAAGGTAACTGCCTTTTCTCGCTGTATGCCCGAAACAACAGAACAGATTTTCAAATATCTATCTTCAGGCGTTATTAAAGGCATAGGCCCGAAAAAAGCTATGATGATTGTTGAAAAATTTGGCGCAGATACTCTCGAAATTCTTGAAAACAACCCTGAAAGATTAAGCATTTTAAAAGGCATCTCCGAAGAGCAGGCAAAGGCAATAGGCATTGACTTCAAGCGTCAGTTTGCTATGAGGGCAGTTATGCTCGGTCTTGAAAAATACGGATTTACTCCTGCAGAGTGCGTTAGGATTTTCAAAAAGCTTGGCGTAGACGCAGTAAAGCTTGTAGAAGAAAACCCCTACAGACTTTGCGGTCTTAATATCGGCTTTTCTTTTGAAAGAGCCGAAAGCATTGAAGAAAAGCTACCTAAAAAGCCTCAGCCCGACCACCGTATAAGAGAGGGTATTATTCACGTTGTGCGTCACAACTCTACCGCTATGGGTCATACATGCATACCGAGAGAAAAGCTTCTCAAGCCTTGTTCTGATTTTCTTAATATAACTCAAGACGAGGTTGACATTGCTCTTGACACGATAATTTCTGCTCAACATTTAAAAGTAGCAGAGCTTGACGGAAAAGAATTCGTATTTTTACCCACCTCATTTTTAGCGGAAAAGAAAATTGCAAGCAGAATAAGCGTTGTCGCGAATTATCCCCCGCCCGTTGCGCCCCGTCTTGCTGACTGGATAGACGATATTGAAAAAGCTAATGATATTAAATACGAAGAGCAACAAAGACTTGCTATCGCAACTGCTGCTAAAAAAGGTCTTTTAGTTTTAACCGGTGGCCCCGGTACGGGTAAAACGACTACCATCAAGGGTATTATCAAAATTTTTAAATTCCAAGGGCTTGAAATTTCCCTTGCTGCCCCTACCGGCAGAGCCGCTAAAAGAATGAGCGAGGTTACGGGAATAGATGCTAAAACCATTCATCGTCTTTTAGAGGTTGAATGGGACGAGGATGACAAGCCTTATTTCAGAAGGAATGCTCAAAACCCACTTGATTGTGATGCACTTATTCTTGATGAGCTTTCAATGATAGACATCCACCTTTTTGCAAATCTTTTGGAAGCGCTTCCTATGGGATGCAGGCTTATTCTCGTTGGTGACAGCGACCAGCTCCCCCCCGTTGGCTCGGGTAACGTGCTTCAGGATTTAATAATTTCCGAAATGCTACCTGTAGTAAAGCTAACTCAGGTTTTCAGGCAGGCTCTCGAAAGTAAAATAATTACAAACGCCCACAAAATAGTTGTGGGCGAAATGCCCGACCTTAAAAATGACGGCAAGGATTTCTTTCATATGGAAAGACCTAATCCGTTTTTAACCGCCCAGACTGTAGTTGAGCTTTGCAAAGACCGTTTACCCTCCGCTTATGGTTGGGACCCGCTTTCAGATATTCAAGTAATTTGCCCATCAAGAAAGGGCGAAACGGGAACAACGAATCTTAACAGATTACTTCAAGCCGCCCTTAATCCACCCGACGAAAATAAAAGTGAACTAACTGTTGCAGGGCAGATTTTCAGAACGGGCGACAAGATTATGCAAATTAAAAACAACTATAATATTGAATGGGAAACCAAGGACGACAAAGGCACCGGGATTTTCAACGGTGACATAGGAATATTAAAAAAGGTTGACTCGAAAGCCAACGTCGTTACCGTAGATTTTGACGGCAGAGAAACTGTTATACCCGGTGAATATTTAAGTGAATTAGAGCTTGCTTACGCAATTACCGTTCATAAAAGTCAAGGTAGCGAATTTAAAGCGGTTATAATACCCGCTATAAATATCGTTCCGAATCTCGCATACAGAAATCTTTTATATACGGCAGTAACGAGAGCAAAGGATATGCTTATAACAGTAGGCTCTGCAAACCAAATTGAAGCAATGACCTATAACGATAAAAAAGCAAAACGCTATTCAGCATTAGCACATTTTCTTAAAGAAAACTAAAACTCAACAAAAATTAAAACTAACCCAAATAAAAATCGGCAGAGCTTCCTCTGCCGATTTTTTGTTTATTTGATTTTTAGAAAGGCTTCAAGCCTCTTGAGTAACGAGTGTTGCAACACCGTTTTCAACGTTATATGTTTGACCATCTTGCTCAACTACTCCGTTGTAGTTCCAATCGAGGTATCCGTTTATTACGTAATATGTACATCCATAATATTCTGTAACACCGCTATAGCTCCAATCAAGGTATCCGTTCACAACGTGGTACCAAGCACCATTGTACTGAACAAGACCTGTATAGCTCCAATCAAGACGGCCGCTCTTTACATAATACCAACTGTCATTATGTTGAACAAGACCGGTATAACTACTATAAATAGTACCATTCTTATAATAAATCCATTCTCCATTACATTCAGCAAGTACAGTAATAGGTGTAGCACCATTTGAACCTATTATACCATTTTGAACATAATAATCTCTACCACCAATAGTAACTATACCTGTATAACTTGATGGAACGTATCCGTTTAATACATAATAAGTGTATCCGTTTTCATTCACAATTCCCGTATAACCCCAGTTAACCTGACCTAATTGTGTATAATACAACTCTCCGTTATATTCGACTATTCCATCACCAAGCGGTTGCAAAATACCACCAGCAACACGACGCCATGCGCCGTTATAGAAAACTAACGTCTCCTTAGTTGATTCAACTCCGTTTTCTATGTATCTCAAAGTTGAACCATCTTGAACAAGACCGGTAAAATTCCAGTTAACTTTACCACATTCCACATAATATAAGACCATTGACTGACTATAAGGATAGTTTGGGGATTTACCATACACAAGACCGGTACAATTTTCGATAACAACACCATTGCTTACGTAATATTTGTCACCGTTATAATCATATAACCCTGTGCCACTCCAATCACTTGATCCATTTATCAAATAATATAACAAACCATTACACTCTACAACACCCGTAAAGTTTTTGTCAGAAGCACCGTTTGTAAAATAGCGACATACACCGTTAGTCACCGCAGGACCTGTATAGCTCCAGTCAACTATACCATTTTTTACATAATAATAGTAATATTCTCCCATAGTGGAGCGGCCGTATTCAACGAAACCTTCAAAGCCCCAGTTTATCATATTATTTTCAACGTAATACCAATTGCCGTTATAATAAGTTAAGGTTGTTTCTCTCCAACCGAGATAACCCTCTTTTACGTAATACCAATCACCATTGAAATACACAAGACCAGTATAATATCTTACCTGACAACCATTTTCAACGTAATACCAGTAATCTCTTATTTCGCCATCATATCCAAGAACCTGTGCCAAGCCTGTATAGTTCCAGTCAACGACACCGTTTCTTGTATAATAACCCTGAGCACTGCCATCAGTATCAAGAATATAATTGCTATTCCAATCAATCTGACCGTCCCTTACACAGTACCATACGTCATTATAGAAAGTTAAAGTGTCTTTGTTCCAATTAAGATAGCCTTCATAGATGTAATACCATACGTTGTTATAATAAATAAGACCTGTATAGTTTCTGTTTAACCAACCACCTGAAATATAATACCATCTGCTATCGCAAAGAGCTAAGCCGTAATAATTCCAATTAACCAGACCGTTAACAACGTAATATTCTGCACCGTTATATTCAACTATACCTGTATAATTAACCTTTGTGCCGTCAAAAGTTGTACTGCACCATACACCATTTATAAGCTGTAAAGTTACGGGAACGTAGTTATAATGAACGGTAGCATTTAAGAAATACTGGTTTTGGTTTTCGCTAACTGTAATATTTGCCCATTCTTCTGCGGAACCGTAATAATAAACGTCTGAAAGACCTATACAAGCGACAAATGCACTTTCTTTTATTTCTGTTACGCTTGCAGGTATAATTATAGTTTCTAAATTTTTACAATTCTGGAAGGTACATACGTCTATTACTGTAATACCATTTGGAATTTCAACAGTTTTAAGATTAAGACAATTTGAAAAAGCCCAAGATTCTAAAACTTCAAGGTTCCTAGGGAGCTTTACCTCTTCAAGTGGCGTTCCAAAAAAAGCTTCCCATCCTATTTCTTTTAATGAATCAGGTAAAGTTATATGCCTAACAGATGACCAGCGAAACGCATCTGATTCTATCTTTTCTATACCTTCCTGAACAATGACATTTTCTATTTTTTGCTCTCCGAAAAAAGCCATTTCTCCTACGCTTGTTACAGGCAAACCGTTATAAGTTGATGGTATAACCACGTCACCACTTATACCTTCTACACAACCGGTAACAGTATAGCTATTACCATCGGGGTTCAGTGTATACTCCAAATCCCAAATCGTTGCCGCAGATGATGCTACTGTGAACGCCATAAAAGCACACACAACAAGCATTAACGTTAACAATAATTTTGTGGTTTTCTTCATAAATAAAAATCACCTTCTGATAAATACTTTTAATTAAGACTCCAATCAAGATAGCCGTTTGTAATATAATAATCATAGCCGTTGTAGGTTACGTATCCTGAATAATTCCAATCTACCATACCGTTTCTGGTATAGTACCATTCACCATTATACTGAACGAGAGTGTCGCTGTTCCAGTTAACCAGACCATTTTCTACGTAATACCATTCACCATTGTATTGAACAAGGCCTGTATACCCAAAATCAACGAAACCGTTTACAACGTTATATGTTTGACCATCTTGCTCAACTAAACCGTTGTAATTCCAATCAATTTTGCCACCATTTACATAGTAGGTGCATCCCTCATACTCTGCAACACCGGTATAGGACCAATCAATAGTTCCGTCTGCAACATAATAGTACTCGGTTATACGTATAAATGGATCTAATGATTCAATGTAAGAATAAACATCTATACCTTTGTAAGACGAATTCAAAACACCGTTAGTTATATAATAATATTTGTCACCGAATTTCCCTATACCGTTCCTACCTTGAGGCATTTGTCCCAATGAAAAACAATACCAAACGCCATCATACTCAAGAAGTCCCGTATAAGAAGCTATCTTATTATTTAGAATATAATAATAGGTATTATTATATAAATAAACAAATGTTTTAGTATAATCACAAACGCCTTTTTCGTAATATGTGCCGCCATAAAAAACGTCTTTTTCTGTTGTTACTCTATTATTTTCGACATAATACTCTTTATCTCCAGCTATAAAGCCACCAGTTTTTTTAAAATCAATTACGCCTTCTTCCGCATAATACAAACCATCATTATACTCAACAACTTGATTTTCTCTCAGTATTTGTCCGTTTTCAAAAATATACACATAATTTCCATCGGCAACGCATCCGTCAAGTTCCTCACAAACCACACCATTTACCACATAACGATTTTCTACTAGACCTGTTTTGTTCCAATCAATTTTGCCATTGTAAAAATAATACAATACTCCATTATATTCAGCAAAAGCAATACCTTCTCTAGTTAGACCACCTTTATATAATGTCAATTCGCCATTTTCTTCAAAAATTCCGGTATATAATCGGGCAACGCCATTTTCTACAATATAAAAATAATACCGTGTATTACATTTCACAAAGCCATTATAAGTTTTATCAACATATCCGTTCTGAACATAGTAACATTTAATTTCCCCAACTCGATTTTGTGCTATTCCATTATACGACCAATCTATAATTCCGTTACTAACATAGTATAATTCGCCATTATACTCTACAACACCCGTATAGGTATTATCAAACACTCCATTGAACATATATCGCCATTCATTATTATACCAAACGATACCTTCGTAAGCAAAATCAACAACGCCCTCTTCTAAATAAACAACTTCTCCGTTATACTCAAAAGGACCCGTATACCAAGTAGGTACAACACCATTTTCAACATAAATGTAATAACCGAATTGCTCTATAAAGCCTGTATAATCCCAAGCTATACCGCCGTCCATATATAAACAAACGTTGTCACCCTGCATAATTATACCCTCGTAATCAGGCATATACACACCGGCAACTATAAGATAGCTTTCACCATCATATTCAACAAAGCCTACATAGTCTATAGGCATAACGCCATTCTGTATGAATATATACATATCCTCAAGCTCAATAAAGCCTGTATAGTCCCAATTGAGAACACCATTTTCTACGTAATAAATTGCTCCGTAATATTCAACAATACCTGTGAAATCCCAAGCAACTACACCGCCATAGATGTAATACCATACGTCGTAATAATTTACAAGAGTATTGCTGTTCCAATTAAGAACACCGTTTTCTACATAGTACCAAGTTCCATAGTAATTTGTAAGCCCTGTGTAATTCCAATTAAGAACACCATTTTCTACGTAGTACCAAACGTCATAGTGGTTTGTAAGACCTGTGTAATTCCAATTAAGGACACCGTTTTCTACGTAGTACCATACGTCATAGTAATTCGTAAGACCGGTATAACCCCAATTAAGAATACCATTTTCTACGTAGTACCAATCGCCATAATGGTATACAAGACCTGTGTAATTCCAATTGAGAACACCATTTTCTACGTAATACCAAACATCATAGTAATTTGTAAGGCCTGTGTAGTTCCAATTGAGAACACCATTTTCTACGTAGTACCAAACGTCATAGTAATTTGTGAGCCCAGTGTAGTTCCAATTGAGAACACCATTTTCTACGTAGTACCAAACGTCATAGTAATTTGTGAGCCCTGTGTAATCCCAATTAAGAACACCATTTTCTACGTAGTACAACACATCATAGTAATTGGTAAGTCCGGTGTATTCCCAATTAAGTATACCGTTCTCTACGTAGTACCAAGCTTCGCTATAATTAACAAGGCCGGTATAATCGAAATCAATCTCACCATCTGCAACATAATACGAAATTCCATTTATTTTCTCAAATGTGCAACCTGTAAGTTTGGGAACGGATTCATACAGGAAAGCCTCGTTACATACATCACATATTTTTGCCATCAAGCCTTCATTTTCAACAGTTGGATACTCAGCAATTAAATTACTGCCTGTATAAGTATGTTCTAACATAGGTAACATTGTAACGTCTTCAACCCAGTTGCATTTTTTACAGTGATGAGATTTGCTACCCTCACGTTTACAAGTAGGTTCAACATCTATTACCCATTCAGGTGAAATATCATGTTTAACTTCGTTTGCAATACCCTTTTCAGTTGCGTATCTTGTTGCATAAGATCCGCAATTAGAAATTATCTTTATATTTTCATTACAAGTTGAAAACTCTTCATCATACATTGAGTAAACACTATCAGGGATAGTAACAGACGAAAGATTAGGACAATCTCTAAAAACCATATAAAGACGGCTCACACCATCAGGTATAACTACTTCTTCCAAACTTTCACAGCCCCAAAATACACTACTGCCAAACATCGTAAGAGACTCGGGAAAATCAATTGTTTTTAAGCTTTTACATCCCTTAAAAGCACAACCATCAATATAGTTTAAAGTTTCAGATAGTTTTACTGATTCCAAGCTGCTACATCCCTCAAAACTTCTAAAATACAGAGATGTTTGCGTATCCGACATTTTAACTTCTTTTATACTTTCACAACCATAGAAACAAGAGGTTCCAATCCCCACACCATTCTCCGAACAGTTTAAGGTGGTTAAATTTTTACAACTTGCAAAACATCCCATTGAACACGAATTCATATTCTTTGCATTCAATGTTGTTAAGAACTCATTATCCAAAAAAGCAAAATTCCAGCTTGTAGTAACGCTATCAGGTAAAGTATATGTTTCATCACTCTTACCTGCAGGATAACATACAATAATTGTTTTATCTTTATTGTATAACACGCCATCTTCAGATGCAAAGTCAGGGTTATTTTCGTCAACTACAATTGATTTTATTGATGAATAACCGCACAAAACACCATAGTGATTCAATTTCATATCAGCAGGTATATAAATTTCTTCAACCAAAACACCATCAATATACAAATCATCTGCCAAATGTGCAAACGAACCATCAACACAAGTTCCCGCTGTTGAAACCACGGAAGTATTTATTTCATTCAATGTTTCAAGGCTGTCGACATACACTGATTCAAGATTAGTGCAACCATTAAAAACACTATACTCAACTTTTTTCAAACCCGTTCCGAAATAAACAGACTCTATTCCTGAACAGTTTTTAAAAGCATAATCAGAAATACTTGAAACATTATTACCAATAGTAACAGATGTAATTTCTGTACAATCCAAAAAGGCTTCCCTTTTGATTGTCGTTACAGATAAACCATTATACGTATCAGGAATAACAATCTCCCCTGTTGCATTTTTATCACAAGATGCAATACTATATGATGCTCTATCTAAGTTTAATTCAAACGTCAACACGCTCTCATCTGCTGCTGACGCACTCACAGATGCACCTACAAAAAATGCAAGCGCTAACACCAATGATAAAATCAATCCTAATGTTTTTTTCATTATTTTAACCTCCGTTTATCTTGTTTTTATATCAATACGTAAAATTTGAGTATTCCTCATATATATTCATACCGATAATCATTGTCATTTTACCAAACGACGCTACAACATCAGCATTCATATTTAGCCTACTACTATGCTTAACGCTAACTAATTCGCCGTTTTTAGTAACCTCGGCAACAATAGTATAATTAGAGTACCTGCAATCGACATTCTTAATTATTGCTATATTATCAAGTGGTGTTTCCAAATCCTCAGCATACACAATATTAGTAGACATAACTGAAACGCCGTCAGTATCTGTCTTCTGAGGATTTACTTGGTCTTTCATAACGATTGTTATAATATAGTTTTCGCCTTTTTCCTCAATTGTAGCGGATTGCACGCTGTTTGCTGAACAGTTTGATAATGCTATATTTTCTCTTGCATCATCCGAACCCATTGAATAGTTATATTTTTCTGCCTCTTCTTCAGTAACAGCCATATCTTTTACTATATCTGTAATTGACGGCGGAAGACTTGAATTAGTTACTTCAGCTTTCGTTATGTTCTCCCACGTTTTATAGCTATAACCTGCGTTACCGCTGACTGCAACGTTGCTTACTGCATTTTGATAGAAGGCTAAAACTTCTTCCTTTGTTTCAGGCTTTGATATTTGAATAACTACACCGTTATCAATGAAATAGAGAACGCCATCTTCATACCATACACCGTCATAATTCCAATCAACGCAACCGTAGTTTACATAATACCAAACACCGTAATAATAAACAACGGTATTGCCGTTCCAGTTAATTTGTCCGTTTTCAATATAGAACCATGTTCCATATGCATATACAAGTGTTTCTCTGTTCCAATTAAGAACACCGTTTTCTACATAGTACCATACACCATAGTATTCTGTAATACCTGTGTAACCCCAATTAAGAACGCCATTCTCCACGTAGTACCATACGTCATAGTAAAGCGTAAGCCCCGTGTAATTCCAATTAAGGACACCGTTTTCTACGTAGTACCATACGTCATAATAAAGAGTGAGGCCTGTATAGTTCCAATTAAGGACTCCGTTTTCTACGTAGTACCATACGTCATAGTAAAGCGTAAGGCCCGTGTAATTCCAATTAAGGACTCCGTTTTCTACGTAGTACCATACGTCATAGTAAAGCGTAAGGCCTGTGTAGTTCCAATTTAGAACACCGTTTTCTACGTAGTAATAATCACCATAATGATACGCAAGACCTGTGTAATTCCAATTTAGGACACCGTTTTCTACGTAATACCATACGTCGTAGTAATTGGTAAGTCCGGTATAATTCCAATTAAGCATACCGTTTTCTACGTAGTAATAACTGCCGTAATGATATACAAGACCGGTATAATTCCAATTAAGAGCACCGTTTTCTACGTAATAATAACTACCGTAATGATATACAAGACCGGTATAGCTCCAATTAAGAGTACCATTCTCAACGTAATACCAGTCATCGCAATAAAAAGCAAGACCTGTGTAATCCGTTTTAACAATACTATTTTCTAAATATAAATAGCTACCTTCATATCCTGCAAGACCGGTATAATCTGTAAGAATTGTTTCCCCGCTAAAGCAAACCAATTCACCGTCAACAGCCTCAACCGTAGGCGGTGTAAGCTTTGAAATAGGCTCGTATTTTTCACCGCCGCAAACAGAGCATACATAAGCCATAGTACCTTCGATTTTATATGTAGGGGATGTTACTACCGTACCGTCTTTGTAATACTCGTGTTGTAAATCAAGCTTTACTGCTTCAACGGAAGCATATTCAACTACACATGAGTCACAGCTTGCAGTAACAGTTAAATTGTCACATCCGTAAAATGCATACGTGCCTATGCTCGTAACACTGTCAGGCAGTACAACAGATAAAAGATTAACGCAACCGTAAAAAGCCGTATTACCTATAGCCGTTACAGTATCGGGAATTGTAATTGACGTTATTTTATCAGCATTATAAAAAGATGAACTGGCAATACTTGTAACGGGTAAATCATTATACGTTGACGGCACAACAAATTCGGTTTTTGAGGCATCGTAACCATTTACTGAATAAGACACACCGTCTTCATTTAATGAAAACAGTAAACCACTTTCATCTGCCGCAGATGCGGTAACAGATGCACTCACGAAAACTGCAAGCACTAGCATTAATAATAAACTCAAGCTTACCATTCTTTTCATAACATTAACCTCCATTCAATTTTAGTAAAATTATATCAAAATTATTTATAAAAGTAAATAATTTATATAAACTTTGCCTTAATCACAAAAAGAATTGTTTTCTTTTCATATATACAATGACAAAACTGCAAAAAAATCGCATATTTTTTATAATATTTTTCCAACTTTGTAACATCCTACAAAATGATCCTTTACTTCTTGGTCATTTTGACCACCAATAATAGTTTCATTTGGTAATAAGATGAAGATCAAATCATTTGGCATTTTAAAAAGACCTATCCAACCTTATTATATGACAATTTGTCATATATGTCAACCCGCAAATATGACACAATGTCATCAGGTGATTTTAATGAATACTAATTTAAAAAAGCTACGCAAAGAAAACGGGTTAACTCAATTATCTTTACAAATGAAAACCGGAATTGAACAAGCTTTACTTTCAAAGTATGAAACCGGTGACAGAATACCGCCCACGGAAACCCTTGTTCTTCTTGCCGAATTTTATAACGTCAGTATAGATTATATTCTTTGCCGCACGGATAACCCTGAAATTAACAAATAATAAATCTTAACTTAAACAAAAGGAAACGACCTTTCACCAATCAGGTGAGAGGTCGTCTTTTTCAACAAGCTTTTCAGTTTTTTCGTTCTCGGTTATGGCTGCTGTAACGCAAAACACCTCTGCCGCACCACCTATCAAAAGAGTTTTTGCACATTCATTAAGAGTTGAGCCCGTTGTTTTAACGTCGTCGCAAAGCAACACTCTTTTAAATTCAATCTCCGTTTTCTCGTCCACATCGAACACGCCTAAAAGGTTACCGCTTCTTTTCATCTCGGGTAAGGTGTGTTGAGGTGCGGTTTCATATTTTTTAACAAGAGTATTTTCGCAAGGTACGTCAAGGATATCCGAAAGCTTTTGAGCTAAAAGCTTCGCCTGATTATAGCCTCTGTTTTTAACATCCTTTTTAGTTGTAGGCACGTATGTAATTAAATCGAAATCATAGCCCTCATACCTTGTAACAACGCATTTTGCCATATGCTCGGCTAAAAAATCTGCAATATCAGGCTTATTCCTGAACTTAAATCTCCAAATTAAAGTTTTGATTGCACCGCTGTAATAATATGGGGAACAAATCTTTTCATAAAAAAGGATTTGACCCTTGCAGTCACATTTTTTCTTTTCTTTACCGCATTTAAAGCACACTGCACCCGTTATTTCTCTTATACTGTTTTCGCAAGAATCGCAAGCATCTTTTCTTATATCTATAACTCTGCCGCAATATTTACATCGTTGAGTAAAAAGAAATCTGACCGCATACTCTTTTATATTCTTAAAAACCACTTTCATTTTCAGCCTTTTTTATACCGTAGAAATGTATTACGTTCATATCCTCTTCCATATCAAGCCCGTGAGAGCCACAGTCCCCGTCTATTTCGTGGCAGCCGTGGTCGGTCATAAAGCCATAGAAAACGTTATGCTTTTTCCATTTTTCCTTAATTTCCTCAACCATTTTACAGTAAAAGGCAAGGTTATCCTCTAAGGCTTTAAAGCTTTCGGGAGCTTCAGGTCCGAATTTATGCATTGTGCCGTCATAATTACCGTTGTAAATTACAATCAAATCATAAATATCCTCTTCAATAAGAGAAAGAGCTTTTTCGTTTACCTCGTCAACAGTATCGTAAATAAAATAATCCATTTCTCTTTCAAGGAAAACCATTGAAATACTGTCTTTAGCGGTAGAAACAATTGCCGCCTTTTTACCTTGTTTTATAAAGCAATCGAAAACAGTTTCAACCGTCAAAACGGGCTTTTCATATCTTTTTATACCGTGAACGTCAGGCGAAACACCGCTATACATTGAAGCAAAGCAAACGGGTGTTACGCTTGGCATAAAAGAAAGCATGGGTAATGCTACGTCTGAGCTGAGAAGAGCGTCTGTAAACTTTTCTGTATATTTCTGAAAAAGCCAAAGGGCAACCGCATCGGGATTATAAAAAATTGCACGGTCGCATTTTTCTTCGCCTAATTTTTTCTTCAACAACTGAACAAGAATTTTATTTTCACCTTCACTTTCGGGTGAGGTAGGTAATCCCATAAGTGACAATGCTGTATTTTTTACTGATGATATAGGAATAGAGTTATACAAATCTGCCATTTTAATCAAGCGTTCCTTTCATATTTCAAAATAACTGTTGCACTCAATTAAATGCAACAGTTATTTAAGCTTTATTTTAAATTATATATCAAAGCATCATTTTTCTTAATTCTTCACCGCTTTTATCCGAAAGATATGCTGGAGGAATATCGAAAACTGTTTTACATCCGCTTGCTCCCTCTTTGTTGAGTCGGTAAGCGGCTCTTGCATACGCTACGATAACGCTTGAAGTAAACTCGGGGTTAGAATC
>JAZROI010000094.1:0-17672 GCA_045648585.1 Acutalibacteraceae bacterium | reverse complement strand
ACTTGCCATTTTCAATTTTAAAAGTGAGATTTTTCATTGTTTTTTATTGGAAAAATAATTGTTTAAATGTTGAAAAACCAATATATGTGTGCTACAATATAACAGATAATGAATTATTATGTCCCTGGGAGGATTTGTTATGAGAAAAGAGTCAGCCAGAATAGGTTTTATCGGTATCAGCGGAAGAGGTTCAGGCATGCTTGACCTTCTTTTACAGGTTGAGGGTGTAACTGTTCCTGCAGTTTGCGACCTTATCCCTGAAAGAGCAGAAA
This sequence comes from Acutalibacteraceae bacterium, assembly GCA_045648585.1. Classification (GTDB taxonomy): domain Bacteria; phylum Bacillota; class Clostridia; order Oscillospirales; family Acutalibacteraceae; genus DTU089. The sequence goes on along the minus strand of JAZROI010000094.1, from coordinate 17,400 downwards.
AAGGTATCGAAATAGTTGAAAACAGAAATGAAAAGGCATACCCTGTTCACGCATATCTTGATTATAAGGAAATGTTTGAAAAGGAAGAGCTTGATGCTGTTGTTATCGCTACTACATGGATAACTCACGCTATGATAGCTATTGATGCTATGAACGCAGGTCTTCACGTTGGTATGGAGGTTGGCGGTGCTGCTTCTGTTGAAGAGTGCTGGGAAATGGTACGAACAAGCCTTCGTACAGGCAAGATTTGTATGCTTCTTGAAAACTGTTGCTATTGCCGTAACGAAATGGCTGTATTCAATATGATTCGTAAGGGTATGTTCGGTGAAATCGTACATATGGAAGGCGGTTACCGTCACGATTTAAGAGATGAAATTTGCCTCGGTAGAGAAAATATTCACGGTAGACTTTATAACTTCATTCACCGTAACGGTGAGGTTTACCCAACTCATCAGTTAGGCCCGATTGCTAAGGCTCTTAATATTAACAGAGGTAACAGATTCTTAACCGTTAACTCTGTAGCAAGTAAATCACGTGGTCTTCATCAGTGGATTAAAGACAATAAAGGCGAGGATTACGACCTTTTCAATACAACCTTTAACTGCGGTGATATTGTTACAACTATTATTAAATGTGCTAACGGAGAAACAATTAAGCTTACTCACGATTGCTCACTTCCAAGACCTTATACCCGTGACTATGAGGTTCAGGGTACAAAGGGTATTTACTCAGAGCCTGAGGACGGTAAGGGTAGAATTTATTTCGACGGTATGCACCACGAGGACGATAGCTGGACTCATAGCTGGGATGATTTCGGTCCTTGGAGAGATCAGTATGAGCATCCTCTTTGGAAGCTTTATGAAAAAGGTGGTATAAAAGCAGGCCACGGCGGTATGGACTACCTTATCCTTTCATCCTTCGTTGATAGCGTGTATGAAGGCGAAAAAGCTAATATTGACGTATTTGATACAGCTTCATGGATGGTAATTACCTGTCTTTCAGAGCAGTCAGTTGCAATGGGCGGTGCACCCGTTCCCGTTCCCGATTTCACAAACGGCAAATGGATTGACAGAGAGCCCGTAAGACGCGGTATGTATTGCCTCGAAGAGGTTTGTGAAGAATTTTTTGAAGAAGAATAATAGGTGATTGTTATGAAATATTATATTGGTGTTGACGGCGGCGGAACAAAAACTGCTTTTGCCCTTTTTGACGAAAACAAAAATATCGTAGCCCAAAATGAAACTGAAGGCTCAAACCACGAAAATCTTGAGGGTGCAATTCCTCAGGCTGCGGGTATTATCGCAAACGGTATCAACGGTCTTTTAGAAAAAGCAAATCTTAAATTTCAGGATATCAGCGGTGTTTTAATGGGTCTTGCAGGTATCGACCATCCTTATCAGCATGATGAAATGCAGGTTGAGCTCGGTAAATTAGGCATTACCGGTTGCCGCATCTACAACGACGGCTTTATCGTTATTAAAGCTGGTGTTGGTGCAGGTGCAGGTATCGGCTACAACTGTGGAACGGGTACTTGCTGTAACTGTATTGATAACGACGGCAATATGTGTCAGATTGGTGGCTTTGACGTTCTTTCAGGTGATAAGGGCAACGGCCACTGGGTTGGCTCTCAGGCATTCAGAATTATGTATGACGAAATCTGCCTCGGTAAAAACAAGTCACAGATTACCGCTTTAATGGAAGAAAAAGCAGGCATTAAAGATAAAGAAACTCTTCTCGGCTCTCTTGCAGTGCTTGAGGACGAAGAAAAGGGTGAGGCTTTCTTAAGAATGCTTATCGTTTCTTTCTTTGAGGCTGCAAACAATGATGACGAAGAAGCACTTAAGGTCATTGAAGAAATGGCTCAACGCGGTGCAGACTTTATTTGCGGTCATATCAATAAAATGAACTTCACTGACGAAGTTATAAATATCGTTCTTTCAGGCTCAATTCATACTAAATTGCCTTCTTACAAATATACTGACAGAATGGCACAGCTTGTTACTGAAAGAACAGGTAAAAAGCTTAACTTCATAAAGCTTACTTGTGCACCCGTTGTAGGTTGTGTAAACTGGCTTCTTGAAGACTGATTAATTTTGTAATTTATTCCGAAAGGACTTGAAATAATGAAAGAAATCAATTTAACAGTTATCGGCTCAGGTAGTACTTATTGCCCCGAGCTTATCTACGGATTTATCGAAGCAAAAGACTCTCTTAAGCTTAAAAGAGTTGCTTTTATGGATATCGACGAAAGAAAGCGTACTATCGTTGGCGGTCTTTGTGTTCGTATGCTTAAAAGTGCGGGTATCGACTGCGAGGTTGTTATGACCGACGACCTTGACGTTGCTTTACAGGGTGCAGATTTCGTTGTTACTCAGATTCGTGTTGGTAAGCTTCCTTGCCGTCATATCGACGAATCAATTCCTCTTAAACACGACCTTATCGGTCAGGAAACAACAGGTAACGGTGGCTTCTTCAAGGCTCTTCGTACAATCCCTGTTATGAAAAACATTGCTGAAAGAATTGAAGCAATTTGTCCTGATGCATGGCTTATTAACTTTACTAACCCTTCAGGTATTATTTCTGAATTCCTTCTCAATCATACAAACGTTAAGACAATGGGTCTTTGCAACGTTCCGATTGCTATGATTGATGACGTTAAAGCTGCGGTAGGTGAGGATGCAAAGATTACATACCTTGGTCTTAACCACCTTAGCTGGATTACCTCTGTTAAAGTAAACGGCGAAGAAAAGTTTGATACAATTTTTGATGATAACTTTGCTCCTACCGTTATGAAAAACATTCACGATGACGGCTTTGATATGGAATGCCTCAACGCTTGTAAAGGCTTCCCCTCATCATATCTTCAGTATTATTACAGCCGTGAAGCAAAGCTTCATCATTTAAAGCATGGCTCAAAGAGCAGAGCTCAGGTTTGTATGGAAATTGAAGAACAGCTTCTTGAATTATATAGCGATAATGAGCTTGTTATTAAACCCGCTCTTCTTGAGCAGCGTGGTGGCTATAAATATTCACTTGCTGCTGTTTCACTTATTGATTCAATCGCAAACGATAAAAAAGACGTTCACGTTGTTAATATCAAAAATAACGGTACTCTTAAGTTTATGGATGACGATGACGTTGTTGAAATTGCCGCAGTTATCGGCAAAGACGGTGCAACACCCGTTGAAATTGATGAGTTCAACAACCGCCATATCATAAGCCTTATGAGAACAGTTAAATCTTACGAGAAATATACTGTTGAAGCAGGCATCAAGGGCTCCGATGAAGATGCTCTCAACGCTCTCATGCTCCATCCTCTCTGCGGTGACTTTGCACAGTCAAAGGCTTGTTATGAAGAGATGAAGGAAGCTCACAGAAATTACCTTCCTCAGTTTTTTAATAACTAACGCACATTGCACATTTTAGCCACCCGAACTTGCGTACCCTTGTACGCTACGGGGTGTCTAAAAAGCCCACTGCACGTCATTTATAAAAAAACTCAAGAGGGAAAAATCCCGGATTATCAATAATCAAACTTAAGGAGCTTATTATGGCTAAAAAACCTAAAAAGCAAAAACAAGAAATAATTCCTGAGGGTATGAGCAGAAGCGATTATGCTGATGCTGCTTTCAGAAAAAAAGTAACCATTATAAATGCTTGCATTCTTGCTGCGTTTTTCATTGGTATTGTTGCGGTTATTTTCTGCGGTTGGTACAATAAACAGCAAGAAAATAAGCGTTTTGAAGCCATTGAAGCCGCTTTTTATGAAGAACGTGACAAGGTTAAAGCTGACCTTGCCGAAATTGAGAAAAACGGTGGCTCTCACGAGGATAAGAGTGCTGTAAAAATTGAACTTACAGATGACAATTTCTCTTATTGGGTTTACGAGCTTGACCAATCCTATCAAGGTGACAGCGAAAGCGAAACCTACGGTTGTTTTGGTGGTGCTGAAATTCATCTTCAGGGTATGTTTGTAACCCGTGAATTTCCCGGTGGAGATCAATATTGGGTGTATAGAAAACACGGTCACGATGAGCATGGCGGTCATGACCATAGCGACGAAAAGGTTGATGAAAATATTTCAGAAATGATTCCCATTGAAGTTATTTTCGACGGTGACGTTGAAATTCCTGAGGATGGCACGTGGGTTGATATCGTAGGTATTGTAGGCCCTGACTCAACTAAAAACCTTTCCGGTGTAAGAGAAACCAAAATGACAATAATGGATACACCCGGAAATGAATATGTAGAATAAACAATAAAAATAAAAAATTAAAGATGGTAACAAGCTTTTACTTGTTACCATCTTTTTATATTTCGTGATGTTTTTTACTCTTATGCAAAAGGATTTTCTGTTTTGTAGGGAAGTGATTTCGGCTGATTGTAACCAATATCAGCTACGCCTAAATATTTGAATACCTCGAATATTGCTTTACCGTAGTGACCGAAAGCAACTGCACCGTGATGGGGGAAGTTGCCTTGAATAAGCACGTGACGGTAGAATCTGCCCATTTCTTTAATTGCAAATACGCCTATACCACCGAATGAACGTGTAGCAACGGGAAGAACTTCACCCTCTGCAACGTATGCACGAAGCTTGCTGTCAGCAGTAGACTGAAGACGGAAGAAGGTAATATCACCGGGAGCAATGTCACCCTCAAGAGTACCGTTTGTGTACTCCTTGGGAAGAGCTCTTGCCATAATCTTCTGATATTTCATTTCGCAGAAGCTAAGCTTACAGGAGGGGGTGTTACCGCAATGGAAGCCCATAAAGGTATCTGTAAAGCTATAATCAGTTTTGCCCTTGATTTCAGCGTCAAACATATCATGAGGAACGCTGTTGTTGATATCAAGAAGCGTAACTGCATCCTCGCTGATGCATGCGCCTATGTATTCTGAAAGCACTCCGTAAATATCAACCTCGCAAGAAACGGGGATGCCTCTTGAAGCAAGACGGCTGTTTACGTAGCAAGGAACAAATTTAAATTCAGTCTGGAATGCAGGCCAGCATTTACCTGCAATAGCAACGTATTCTCTTGTGCCCTTGTGAGCTTCAACCCAGTCAAGAAGTGTAAGCTCATACTGAGCAAGCTTCTCAAGAATTTCAGGCTTTTTGTTACCTGCGCCAAGCTCGTTTTCCATATCCTTAACAACTGTGGGGATTCTTTCGTCGCCTGCGTGAGCATTAAATGATGCGAAAAGGTCAAGCTCACTGTTTTCTTCTATTTCAACACCTAAATCGTGAAGGCATTTAATAGGCGCGTTACAAGCAAGGAAATCCTGAGGACGAGGGCCGAAGGATATGATTTTAAGGTTTTTAAGAGCAAGAATAGTTCTTGCAATGGGAAGGAAATCCTTAATCATATCTGCGCATTCCTTAGCATCGCCAACGGGGTATTCGGGGATATATGCTTTAATGTTACGAAGAGCAAGGTTGTAGCTTAAGTTAAGTACACCGCAATAAGCATCGCCTCTGCCGTCGAGAAGGTCATTCTGACTTTCTTCTGCCGCAGCACAATACATCACGGGGCCGCCAAAATGCCTTGAAAGTAAGGTTTCGGCGCTTTCGGGACCGAAATTACCAAGGTAAATAACGAGGGCGTTACAACCGGCTTTGTTAACGTCATCAAGGGCGTTAAGCATATCCTTTTCATTTTCAATGCAAACGGGACATTCGTAAATATCACCGTATTTTTTGTATTCATTAACAATCGCACTTCTTCTGCCTTCAGAAAGGCTCATAGGGAAGCAGTCGCGAGATACGGCAACAATGCCGAGTTTAACTTCGGGAATGTTTTTCATAAAACAACCTCTTTCATTTTTAATAATACTATTTTAATTATTTAACAGCTTGTAGTCAATAAAAATCAGTAAAGTTTTACCCATTCAATTTCTACTTTATCTCTTGCACCGGTAACTTCTATTAAAAATTCATCGGTGTTGATGGTTTCATCAAGTTGAATTATTTTTCTGCTACCGATTGTAGTGCCGTAATATTCAACACCAAAAGTCCCATCATCATTTTTAGCTTTTAAAATAAAGCCTTCAACCCTTTGACCGTTTTCGATTTTTTCTGCTAATTCTACAAAAGATATTTTTCTTTTTTCAGGAAGCTTAACATTTATTGTAGGTTGAGTTTCGCTTTTTATAAATTCAACCGTAACTTCTGCATCCTCCGAAAGAAGAGTGCCGAAAGCTTCTTTGATTTTTTCTCCTAATTCCTTAAGCCTCTGTACGTCCTTATCATTGAACTTTCCGTTTGGCATAGGCGGAATGTTAAGGTGGAAGGTTGAGTTGTTACCTACTGTGTTTAGATATGTATTAAAAAGCCTTTCAAGTGAATGAGGCTCTTCGTTTTCATGGTAAAACCAACCCGGACGAATAGACATATCTGTTTCTGCGGGTGCGAAAACAAGACCCTCTGAGTACATAATATTAGCAAGAGAGCCGATGGTTATATCAGGGTTATATATACCGTCAATAGAGCCTTCCATTAAAGCACCGTCAGTCTGCTTTTCGCAAAACGGGCAAAGCTCGTAGGGGACAACTGCCCATTGAGCAAAAGGCGCTTTACCAGCCTCGTTACCGCACCAACGGATATTACCTTTATCGTTAAAAACAGTTGCATTGGGTTGGTATTTTTTTATAAGCTCAAAATATCCCTCAAAATCATAAATCTGTTTTTTGCCGTTAGGACCTTCACCGCAAGCACCGTCAAACCAAACGTGAAAAATTTCACCGTAATTAGTAAGTAATTCGGTTAACTGATTTTTATAGTAGGTATTATATTCATCAGTGCCGTAATATTTTGAGTTTCTGTCCCAAGGGGAAAGATAAAAGCCAAATTTTAAGCCGTATTTTTTACAAGCCTCTGAAGCTTCTTTTACTATATCACCCTTACCGTTTTTATAAGGACTGTTTTTCATTGAATGCTCGGTGTATTTAGTCTGCCAAAGGCAAAAACCGTCGTGATGCTTTGCCGTAAGAACCATACCCTTCATTCCTGCAGCCTTAATAGCTTTAGCCCATTGTTCGCAGTCAAGCTCTGTCGGGTTAAATATAGCAGGGTCTTCAGTGCCATCGCCCCACTCAAGATTTGTATACGTGTTAGGGCTGAAATGAACAAACGCATAAAATGGCATTTCACGAAGAAGAAATAGCTGCTGCTTATTTGGTTTTACGTTTGCCGCATTTTTTAAAAATATTTTAAAATCCATAAATAACACCTCTCAAATACATTAAAATATTAGCATATTCAAGCTTTTTTAACAAGTTTAGCTGGCTTTAAAAAGTGTAGAAAAGAGCAAGGGATATTTGTGCATGATTTATATGAATTAGTAATTTTTTTATTAATATCATCTTATTTTCTAATACAGAAAAAAGATGCAATGATTCATGGTAAAATTAATTGGTAATATTTTTTTGTGGAGGGGATTATATGTCTATAAAAATGAAAGAACGAAAAACAGGTGAAGGCAAAAAAATAAACGTGAAAAGTATTTTGTTATCCGTTTTGGCGGGGGTACTTGGTTTTGTGCTTATTGTGGCTTCTGTTAATAGTGCAACAGTTGCTGATAAAATAGAAAAAGCAAAATCTTATTCTCAGGTTGCAATTGATGACCAGCTTGTGCCTGAGAAGGATGAAAACGGTGATTGGGTATTTACAACCGACAGGGATTTTAAAGTGCTGCAGTTGACCGACGTTCATTTAGGCGGCGGGTTTGCCAGCGTTGATACAGATGAAAAGACGCTTAATGCAGTTGCAGTAATGATAACAACAGAAAAGCCTGATTTAGTTATTGTAACGGGTGATATAGCTTATCCCATATTCTTTCAGGCAGGTACTTTAAATAATAAAAGCGGTGCAAAAGAATTTATAACGCTTATGGAAAATTTAGGTGTTTATTGGACGGTAACCTTCGGTAATCACGATACAGAATCCTATAGCTATTATAACAGAAAAGAAATTTCAGAGTTTTACACTGATGAAGCTTTAAAATATTGCCTTTATCAAGAGGGCCCTGCTGATATTGACGGCTACGGTAATCACATTATAAAGGTTAAAAACACAAATGGTATCATAACACAAGCTTTTATTATGATTGACTCTCATTCATATATCAAAACAGATTTTTGGGGCCTTATGGGGCAGTATGATAATATTCATGATAATCAGGTTGAATGGTACAAAGCAGAGATTGAAAAAATGAATAAAGAGAATCTTCAGGCTATTGACAAAATGCCTGAAGCAGAGAGAAACGCTTTAACTGATACATACGGTGTTGTAAATTCTCTCGCCTTTTTCCATATTCCTCTCGTTGAATTGAAGGATGCATGGACAGAGTTTGCAGAGAGAGGCTTTAAAGATAGCAAGGACTTCAAATATATTGATGGTATTGTAGGTGAAACAGGCAGACGTGTTTTCTGCGGTATGGGTGAAGACGGTTTATTTGAAGCAATGCTTGAAACGGGCTCAACCAAAGCAATTTTCAGCGGTCATGACCATTACAATAATTTAACAGCAAGCTATAAGGGCATTATTTTTAGTTGCGGTTACAGCGTTGATTATCTTGCTTACATCGGAATAAGAAATGAAGGCTCTCAAAGGGGTTGTACTCTCATTACCTGCAAGCCCGACAGTACTTTTGATATTGAAAAATTTAATTACTATTCTGATAGATATGGTTTAGACGGCTTCGAAAGAGAAACGGCTATAATGCAGTTTAAAGGCGTAGAATATCAGGTTGAAGAAGATTAATAATAAAAGAAGAATATAAAAAACAGAAGAGGTTATAAAGCCTCTTCTGTTTTTGCATTTTTCTTTATTCTTCTTTCAAAAACGAAATAACAAATTGTAAGTGCTACAAATGTAATTGTCCACGAAATAGGGTAGGAGAGATATAAATTCCATAACTCCTTTCGCAACGGAAAGCCCGTGTAAAGCCATAAAACTCTTATACCGCATGCACCTAAAAGGGTTATTACCATAGGCTCTACCGATTTTCCCATACCTCTTATCTGACAACCTGCAACGTCCATGAGGCTACACATAAAATAAGTTGACATAAGAATATAAAGTCGTTGAGTGCCTATTTCTATAACGTCTTTTTCGGTAGTAAAAATCCCGATAATCTGGTGAGGGAATATAAGCCCTAAAGCACCTAAAAGTATACTGATAGAAAAGGCTGTACCAAGGCAGATGAAAAATATCTTTCTTAAATTCTCGTGCTTTTTGGCACCGATATTTTGAGATGTAAATGTCATAGCAGTCTGAGCAACTGCGTTTGTGCAGGTGTAAATAATTGCATCTGCGTTCTGGGCGGCGGTGTTACCCGCCATAGCAACCGAGCCAAAGGTGTTTATAGTGGATTGAATAAGAACGTTAGAAAAGCTGAAAAGGCTGCCCTGGAAGCCTGCTGGCACGCCGATACGCATAATCTCTTTAAGCTCTTGTTTATATATTTTTATCTTTTTAAAGTTAACTCTGCATTCATTTGGTAAATGTGTAAGCCTTGCAACTATTAGGATAGCGGAAATATATTGTGCAACTATCGTAGCAATAGCAACGCCCGCAACGTCTAAATGAAATACTATAACAAGCACAAGGTTTAATATAACGTTAACGATACCTGTAGATGCTAAAATATATAAGGGTCTTTTTGTATCACCCGTTGCTCTTACGATTGAAGCACCGAAGTTATATATAAGTGAGCCGGGAGCTCCTAAAAAGTAAATTTTAAGATATTTAGTAGCAAGGGGAAGCACGTCTTCAGGTGTACCCATAAGCTTTAGAAAAGTGCCGGAGAGAAAAAAACCGAATATGCACACGGCAAAGCCCGAAATAACGCTTATTGCCATTGCGGTATGAACGCATTTATGCATTCTTTCAGCAAGCTTCGCCCCTATATGCCTTGCGGTTATAACGCCCGCACCCGTTGAAAGACCGATAAATAAATTGATTATCAGGTTAACAAGGGAGCTTGTAGAGCCAACGGCGGCTAAAGCCGCACTGCCTGCGAAGCGACCTACAACCATAATATCTGCTGCGTTATAAACAAGCTGTAAAACACCCGTAAGCATTAAGGGGAAAGCAAATATAAGTATTTTCTTGAAAAATGGCCCTGTCGTCATATCAAGAATTCCACGTTTGTTCAAAAAAACACCCCTTAAAAATCAAGTACTATATAGTATAATACTATTAATAAAAAAAATCATCAATTTTGTAAAAATATTAAAACAAATTTTAAAAAAGTCTGCGAAGCAAATGATGCGTCGCAGACGATTTTCATTATATATTGAATATTGTTTTTTAGCTCTTACCTCGCGAAGCCGCTGGCGATTGAAGAGTGAAAAACATAACTTATTCTTCCGTTTCTTCTGGCGTTACGGTTTCAAAATCAACTTCAACCGGTATTTCAACCGTGCTTTGCGGTGCTTCTATAGGTGTTTCTGCGGGTGCCTCAAACGGTGTTTCTGCATAAGCCTCGGTCGGCGTTTCTGTGGGGGGGTGAGGGTTTACCGGGGATGCAAAGGGTGGAGCAAAGCCATGAGCATACGGTGCCTCGTGATATTCAGGTGCAAAAAACTCGTAATCAGGAATATCGAAGGGGGTTATTGCACCCTTTGCCATTGCTTCGAGTCTGATATCAGAAAAGAATTCAACGTAAGTAGCCTGCTGGTAGGGTGAAACGTAAAATATTCCTAAAATACCGCTTGTAAAACCATTTAAAATATTCCATCCAAAGAAGGAAAGCTGAAGCACAAATAAATCCCATTTGTGACCGTCCATAAGGGCTTTAGATAATTTGAATACCTCTTGTCTTTCAATATCAGGTCTTGTAGCAACAATATAATCTATAGCCCAATATTCGTAAGATTTGATAATACCGGGAATAACGAAAAGTAAAGACCAAAGATAAGTAAAACCAAATTTGCAGAATGAAATTTTACCGATGTTTAAAAACGTTTTGTCTTTAAAATTCTGAAAAACCTCTTTGAAATCAGTAGGGTTGTTTTTCCTTGATTTAAGGAAATATCTTATACCGCCTGCTTTAAAGGTGCAAATAATAAGAACTGAGAGAAGTAAAGAAAAAATTGAAGAGAGTATAACAGCGAGTGACATACCGCCGGCAAAGATATCAAGAAAATTTTCTGTTGCTATGGTAGCATCTTTGTATGAAGCGATGACATCACTAACGCTTTGAGGTTCAAAATTAAACTCAAATTTAGGGCCGACAAAATTGCCGAAGCTGAAAAGCATAAATAACGTAACAATTACGCTTTGCCAATATTTACCTTTAAAAAGGTCGTTACCGCCGAATAACGCTTTTCCGCGTTGTTTTAAAGCTTTTCTATCCATAATAAACCTCCTGTAAATTATTTAGCTTTAATTCTGTAAACCTTTACACCGTGAGGAGCAACGGCTTCAGTAATTGCATCTGTAAGAGTAAAGCTTGCGTTGTCCCAAAGCTCTGTTACCTCAAATTCTTTAGCAAAGGGAAGAGTAACGTATGGGTCGTTGTGGAGCTTGTAAACGGGTAAATTAAACGTCTTTTCTACGTTTGATTTATTTAAAAAGCAAACGGCAAGCTCGTTGTTCTCAAGTGGTTTAACGAGTATATCGCTTAACCCGTCGGTTGAAATTCTTTTTGCCTGTAAGCCTAATTTATCCTGGTCGATAGCAATAAGATTTTCGTTTTTAAGAATATCAAGAACCTTGTTGTCTGTATCAACAGTACCGTCGTCTTTAATGAATTTTCTTATATCGTTACCTAAAATAAGGGGAGCCGCCATCATACACCAGAGAGAAAAATGAGTTTTATTTTCCTCCATAGTAAGCTCACCAACGCCAACCTCAAGCATATCGGGGTCATTCCAGCTACCGATACCTGAATGCTTGTAAAGTCTAACGTTGGCTTCATAAATAAGAATCATTGAAGTCCATGTAGGCTTGATGTCAGGAGTTGTTCTCCAAAGGTTACCGGCTTTCATACCCCATTTCCAAGGTTGATTTATACCCCATTCGCAAATTGAGAAGCAAATAGGCTTTTCAGGTGTGCCGTTTTTCTCTGCAAATTCCTTTGAAGCTCGTTTTAACTCGTTACCCATCTTAACGTACTGCCTTTGAGCAGAGTCCATACGAGAAGCAACGGGGTTATAAAAACGCAAGGTGTTAACGCCTTTTTTAAGAGTAACAACAATCTGCAATCTTCCGTCGGGTGTAAAGCCCTTTGACTGAGGGAAGTAGCAATCGTATTCTTTTTCGTTATTAACCTGACAAACGAGGAATTTCTTAATATTCCCGCCCTTTCTGAAAACCATTGTGAGTGTGTAATCGCCATCTTCGGGTACCTCAATTGTGTCAAAATTAAGCTCACCTAAGCCACCGCAAAGATTGCTTACAATGAAACCACCCTCAACCTTTTCATCGGCAACAACCTTTGCACCTTTTTTCACAATACCGTGAGAAGCGTACATATCAATAAAATCCTTTTCACCGGGCTTGCCGATAAGGATTTTAATTAATGAGGGTGCAACTGTTGGAATTGCTTCGTTGTGACAAAAGTCATATTTGAAATATTCAACGCCCCATTCAGCTAAAGTGTCGGCATCAACAGCTTCGTTATATAGACTTGCAGGTAAATCCTCGCAGGTGAGAGTACCGTTTGAGGTGTAAAGACCAACCTTGAAGCCCATATCGTTAATCTCATCAATAAGAGGCTTCATGCCTCTGGGAAAGCGTGTTAAATCGCCTTGTAATTTACCGTCAGCGGTTCTTAACGAGCTTTGCCAACAGTCGTCAAGGTTAACGTATTTGTAGCCTGCGTCAAGAAGCCCTGTTTTTTTCATTGCAACAGCAATATCGGTAATAAGCTTTTCGTCTATTGTATTACGGAAGGTGTTCCAGCTACTCCAACCCATCGGGGGAGTGAGTGCAACGCCGTTATTATATTTTTCATTATCGCAAACGTGAACCTGAGTTGCGGCAATAGCCTTTTTAGCTACGCATAAAGGACAGATTTCCTTTTCTTTAAGCTTTTTACCGAGTAAAACACCTGTTCCTGCACCTGCAACAAGTGCAATAGCTTGTTTTAATTTCATCGTTAGGTCAATCCTTCCCGAAAATGTTGGAATTTATTTCTTTAATTTCTTTACTATTGCAGCAACACCTGCTACGCCTGCGACACCAGCCGCGATATAAGAAGCTATATGCATATTGATGCTTTGACGGTCGGTGATTCTTTTTTCAATCGGTCCTAAGGACATACTGTCAAGACCTAATTCTTTAAAGTGATATACCTTTGATTTAACGTCACGTGGGTTGCTTTCTTCAACGGTTGTAATTCTTACACAGGAGTTACAGCCGTCAGTATAGCAACAAAAGCCGCTTGTCTTATTCTGACCGAGCATAATGCCGTCAACGTAGCCTGTGAAATCGTTAAGGTGATCGTGACCGAAGAATGCGGCAACAACGTCGCCCGTTTTCTTCCAGCTTTCAAACTGACCCTCATTTATACAAGGAGAGCAAGGGCCTTCACCGAGGTAGCCCTCAACACCGTCTTTTTTCATATAATATTTGTCAGAAAATTTATAGTGACCCTTTGCGGCGAAGGGGATTTCGTAAGGCTTTGCCTCTCTTAAAAGCTTGTATTCTTCAATAACGGGGGTGTGCTGGAAAAGAATTGCAGGGATAATTTTTCCGCCGTGCTCTTCTTTAATTTTAGCGGCTTTTTCCTCGTACCATTGAATCTGGTCTTTATGCACCCAATCATATTTTGAAACGTCAGAGTCTGATAAATTGTTAGAGTCAATAAACCAAAGATTTAAGATATCCTCTGTGCCTTCGGTGTTTTTTACAAGAATATTGCAGTTGAAATTACCTCTCGGTGCTGTTGTATCGTTAACACCGATACAGGTTTCAATTTCTTCATAAGCCTTAACTATAAGCTCTTCTTGACCTTGGTCATGCTCGTGATTACCAAGAACGTAGCAGAAGGGTATGCCTGATTCAATAATTGGCTTTAAAACGTCTTTTAAAGCAGTTCTGTAGTCAATAAAACCTTCAGAATCATCTCTTTCGTTAAGAGTGTCACCTAAAAGCACGATAAGGTCTGGCTTGAATGCAAGAATACCCATTTTTACAAGGTTATGCATATCAAGTCTTTTTCTTATTTTTAAGCCTGTATCAAGGTGAAGATGCTCGTGAAGGTCACCTAATGTCATAATTGTAAATTTGCCGTCGTTGAATTTAAGTTCTTTGTTCATTGGAATCACCTGTTTATTTTAGTTTCGTTTATCATTTATTAGTCGTCTTCGCTGACAACCGTTGCATTATATCGGATTGCAAGCTGATTAAGATATTTAATCTTATAAACACTGCTTACAAACGGTAAAAATCTCCATAGCATTATATAGATACCGCCATGCTTAAGATTTACGTTGTAATCAAGCGCTTTTTGGAATAATCTTTCACCCATTTTATAGTTCCAACATAAAGAGTAAATGAAGCATGCGCAAACACCGAGAATGAAAACTAATATATAATGAGCACTTTCATTATCATCGCCATCGCAAACCTTATTTACATCTTCAGTCCACTTTGACCAGAAAAATAAGCCGTAAATGCCTAAAGTAATGGTATTAAGTAAAATGTATACCCAAGGATTTCTCTTTTTTATCACAGTTTTTGCCTCCTTATTGACCAACTGAATGTTGCAAGATTTTTTTGTTTATATACTATCTTATTGTAAATAATACAATATATACATATTAAAGTCAATGAAGTTTTTGTGAATATTGATGCAAAAAACAAATAATCCTGCAGTAAAAACTGCAGGATTAAAATCATTGAATATAACGGTTAGTTATTGAAAAGTGAAAGCTCGTCTTTTTTCTGATCTTCTTTGTATTTTTCAATTCTTGCCTTAATTTTATCGGCAGGGTTAAGAAGACTGCTTACTGAACAATCGTGGTTAAGAGTGTCGATAATAAGTGAACAATATTTACTCATATCAACCTCAAAGTACCAAGGCTTTTCGAGAAGCTCGGGAGTTCTGTAAACAAGGTTTGTTGTGAATACGCCGTCAAGAACACCTGATGCATATGCTTTATCAAACTCCTGAAGACCGTTGCAGAAAAGACCAAAGCTTGTACATACGAAAATTCTGTTTGCCTTAAGCTCTTTAAGCTTTGTTGCAACTTCAATCATTGAGTCACCTGATGAAATCATATCGTCAATGATAAGGCAATCCTTACCTTCAACGTTGTCACCGAGGAATTCGTGTGCAAGAATGGGATTTCTGCCGTTAACAACTACTGAGTAGTCACGGCGTTTGTAGAACATACCAAGGTCAATACCGAGAACTGTTGAATAGTAAATACAACGTGACATACCGCCCTCATCGGGAGAAATAACCATAAGGTGATCATGGTCAATTTTAAGGTCTTTAAAGTTCTTTGTAAGAGCTTTAATCATCTGGTATGTAGGAGCAACGTTTTCAAAGCCTTTAAGCGGAATTGCGTTCTGAACTCTGGGGTCGTGAGCATCAAATGTGATGATGTTTTCAACACCCATATCGCTGCAAAGCTCCTGTAAAGCAATAGCACAGTCAAGAGATTCTCTTCTTGAACGCTTGTGCTGTCTGCCTTCGTAAAGCATAGGCATAATAACGTTAATTCTTCTTGCCTTACCCTCAACTGCAGAGATTGCTCTCTTAAGATTTGCGTAATGCTCATCGGGGGAGTAGTGGCATTCGTAGCCGTACATATTGTAAGTTAAACCGTGATTGAAGCAGTCGCAGATAATGAAAATATCATAACCTCTTACTGTTTCGTGAAGTACGCATTTACCTTCACCTGAACCGAATCTTGTGAAATCTGCGTCAACGATATAAGTATCTCTCTGATAACCGTAGAAAGCGATAGTTTCTTTATGCTCACTTTCTCTTTCTTCTCTCCATGATGTGAGATAGGTATCAATTTTTTTTGCGAGCTCCTCGCAACCGGGGGTAGCAATTATACCTAAAGGACCTACCGGAATTGTGTTTGGAATACCGAATGCATCTGCCACGACATAAACCTCCGTAAGTTGTATTTTTTACATTTATATTGTACTAATTATTTTTAGTCTTTTCAAGTCATATTCGAAAATTGTCGTATTAGAATTTGTTTGAATATATCGACGGTATTTTGTGAAATGTTACAAAAACTACCAATTTTTAAAATATAAAAGAAAAAACCTGCTCATCGAGGTTTTTTAAAAGCAACCTTAATAAGCAAGTTGATATAGTTAAAGCGCGAAATCTTCTTTTGAAAAATCCTTTGAAACGGTTATCACCTTAGGCTCACGCTTTAAAGGGTCATATTTAAATTTACGGCATTTGGAATATGGTGTCATAACTCCGCCTGCTTTACGGCATACTACGCTTTCACCCGAAGCAACACCGTATTCACAAAGAGCACATTGAGGCTCTGTTTTTTTATTAAATATTTTAAGAGCCAAAAGAACCACTCCTTGAAATTTCAATCTCATTGAAAGATATTTTACCATACTTTTTTGCGGTTATCAACCTCTAAAATTAAAAGAGCGCACATTATAAGGAGTAAAACGGTGACGGGAATGCTTTTGTACAAAATAAAGCTATTTTCTTGTGTGCCGATAACAACTGAAGCTTGTGTATATTGAGGAAAGAGTTTTGTTATCAGCGAATAGTAAACAACAGAAATTGATGAGTTAATTACTCTGGAGCAAATAAGCCGTGAAGTCATTACGTTACAAGCAGAGGCGAAGGAATTAATTTGGCAAATTACGGCAAAACCGCCAAACCCTACTATAGCCGTTACTACTGCCACGGGTAAACGGTTTTCTATTGCGGTGTTACACCCTGTAGTAACCTCACAAACAGATTTTATAAATAGCTTAATGGATTCATTTATCGGTAAAGCCGAAATAACGGATGAAAAAGCAGAAAATATCAACACCCAACCGCATATTCCAAGCATAGACTCCGTACCGCTTGCTACCGAATTTACAAACGAATTATCCAATTTTTTAGGCACAGTAAAATCAATTTTGTTCGTAACTGCATTATCGTCAAGAAAACGGCAGAAAAGACCAATTGTTATTGAAGCGAGAATGCAGGATAAATAAATAATAACGCCCATTTGCAAACTCCCCATCATCAAAAGACCTACTGCAGTTACGGTGAAAGCGGGACTTGGGTTAATACACCAATAAAAAAGCCTTTCTGCTTCATTTTGTGTCAGTTTTCCGTTTGCGTAATAATCGCGTATCGTTTTTGCACCAACGGGATATCCGCCCATAATACCCAAAAGAAAAGCAATTACGGAAAAACCGTTTGTTTTTAAAACTTTTTTTGTGAATTTATTTGTGAGTACGCC
>JAZROI010000093.1:0-9695 GCA_045648585.1 Acutalibacteraceae bacterium | reverse complement strand
CTAAAGCTATGACCGGTTGCAGATATTTCAGTTTCATCAGTTACCTCATCACAACGAGTACAATGATGTGATTTCAAACCGGATTCTGTACATGTCTCTTCTTTATCAATAGTCCATTCATCTGAAAAATCGTGATCTATTTTAGCAATGACATCTTTTTCTTTTGTTAAACACTTTGAGCAAGTTCTTATTTTAAGTCCGTCTGCCGTACACGTAGCTGCAATACTTTCCTGCCATTCACTAAAGCTATGACCGGTTGCAGATATTTCAGTTTCATCAGTTACCTCATCACAACGAGTACAATGATGTGATTTCAAACCGGATTCTGTACATGTCTCTTCTTTATCAATAGTCCATTCATCTGAAAAGTCGTGACCAAGCGCAGCAGCAATTACTGTTTCGTCAGTTGCTAAGCAATCACAACGTGTTACAGTGCTACCCTCTTGTGTGCAAGTTGGAACAATTTCCGTAACGGTTACATTATGAGTAACCTTATTTTCAGCAAACGCTGAAAGCAAAATATTTTGACCTTTTGAAACACAATGCAATTCATTGCTACTGGTAAATTCGTTACAATATATATTAAATCCGGCTTCAAAATCATTTAAACTAACGTCATCATTAAGTTTGAACTTTATATTTACAAAATCGATTTCTTCACTAACGACCTGTTCATTGGGATTAAAATACGCAATAACATAAGTGTCGTCAGAAGCTGCTTTTTGCCCGCTTTCATACAGACCGGAAACGTTTGGAATAGTTTGTCCGTATTTATTCTTTGTATTTACGCTACCTGCTGAAATTACACTTACAATATCGGGATTATATGTGAAATTTAAAACCGCACCCAAAATTGAAATATTCTCTTTTAATTTTACTGTATACGTTATTTCTCTATTGCATGAAAAGCCATCTGTTTCAACGGAAAAAACAGGACTTTCTTTAATAATATTAACAGTAAAATATTTAATCGTGTCAACGTCACAAACGGATACACCATCTTGCTCAATATATGTATAACAAATCCCATAATACGTACCCGGATTCAATTGTTGAACATTCCAGGTAATACCCAGAGGAGAAGCCCCTGGATTTTCACTATACGAACTGGATAAGTTTTTTATCAAATTTGTGTAATTTGCATCAGAGTAAATTTCCACTGAATAACAAGCACCTGTAGTACCATTGCTTGTTCTTAAAAAGCGTATTTGTCCGCTATTACCCGAAATAGTAAAATTATAAACAGGTGTGATTGTATCTTCGGCTACAGGAATTATACTTCCGTAATCACCCCCAAAGCTATCGTACATATCAGCAGAAAAACCTTTAAGCGTTAACAAACCATCGTTAAAAAATGACAGAAATAAAATACTGATAGCTAAAAACATCGTTAAAAACAAGCTTGATTTTTTACTCATATTGCTCTCCTATCGGTATAAAACACAAATTTACTTTATCTCCGCAATCGTTACCCCGTTTTCCCCTTCGCCGAAGGTTCCTAAACGGAAGGTTCTGATTCTCGGATCTGATTTCAAATACTGAGTAACCCCTGCTCTGAGGGCACCTGTACCTTTACCATGTATAATGGTACACTCGGTAAGCCCTGAACGAAGAAGATCGTCTAAAAATCTGTCAAGAACAATTATTGCTTCATCAACCATAAGGCCACGAAGGTCGCAACGGTTGTTAATCTGCATTGTTGCCTTGCTTTCACCTGAAACCCTTGTTGTAGAAACGTGGGTTTTCTTTTTATTATCCTTTTCTTTTGGTTTCTCGACAAGTCTTAAAGAATCCTCTTTAACTCTCATTTTAAGCATACCTGCCGCAATTTCAACAGTCCCCTTTTTATCCTTAAGAGCTGTTACCGTTGCGTTTTTACCGATTGTTTTACAGAAAACTGTATCTCCTATCTGTAGCTCTCTCGGAAGAGTATAATCCTCCTCATCATCCATCGTATTAAATACGGGGTTTACCGCATCGTTTATTGAATTAAGATGCGCATTAACTGCACTCTTTGCTTTCCTTGCAAGCTCGGCGGCATCTTTAGTTTTCTTTGCCTCTTTTTTAAGCTTTTCAACCTCGTTAAGAAGAGCATTAGCTTCTCTTTTGGCTCTTTCAACTATTCTTAGGGCTTCACCACGTGCATTTTCAAGCTCACGGTCAATTTTAGTTTGCGTATCTGTGAGAAGCTGCGCAGCTTTTTCTTTATCTTCTTTAGCGGCTTTTGTAATTTCCTTTGCCTTTGAATGCTCGCCCTCCATTTCAAGACGGCTTTTTTCAAGAAGGTCCACAACGTCTTCAAATCTTACGCTTTCAGAGGAAACAAGCTCCCCAGCTCTTTCGATAATGCTTTTTTCAATACCTAATCTTTCAGAAATTGCAAAAGCATTTGAGCGACCGGGAATACCTATAAGAAGCCTGTAAGTAGGTCTTAAGCTATTAACGTCAAATTCACAAGAGCCGTTTTCAACTCTCGGTGTTTGCAAAGCATATGCTTTAAGCTCTGCATAGTGAGTTGTAGCGGCAATTTTTGCACCTTTTTTATGAAGCTCCTCAAGAATTGCCATAGCAAGCGCCGCACCCTCAACGGGATCTGTACCTGCACCTAACTCATCAATAAGAGCAAGTGATTTATCATTTGCCACTTTTAATATATTTACTATATTCACCATATGGGATGAGAATGTTGAGAGTGATTGCTCTATACTTTGCTCATCGCCTATATCAACAAGAATATTGTCGTAAACACTTACCTTGCTTTCATCCCCTGCAGGTATCATAAGCCCTGCAGCAGCCATACAAGACAAAAGACCTATTGTTTTAATTGCAACAGTTTTACCGCCCGTATTAGGACCTGTAATAACAAGAGTGTCAAAATCCGAGCCTAAACGAATATCGGTTGCAACAACTTTTTTAGGGTCAATAAGAGGGTGACGGGCTTTATTGAGCTCGGTTATACCCTTACTGTTAATAATAGGTACAGTTGCTTTCATTTCATAAGCAAGATGAGCTTTACAGAAAATTATATTAAGCTCAACTGCACATTCGTAGCTACCTTTAATTTCTTCAAGAAAGCCACCTGCGAGAACTGAAAGCTCGTATAAAATTCTTTCAATTTCCTGAGCCTCTTTGCCTCTTAACACCCTTATATCGTTGTTTGCTTCAACAACACCTGCAGGCTCAATAAAAACGGTCGCACCCGTTGAAGATGTATCGTGAACAAGACCGGAAACTGCGTTTCTATGTTCGTTTTTAACGGGTACAACGTACCTTCCGTTTCTTTGGGTAATGATTGCATCCTGCAAAACGGTTTTAAGACTTTGAGAGCGTATAAGCCTTTCGAGCTGTTCTCTAACGCTATTCTCTTTATTTTTTATCTGTCGTCTGATAGCTGCAAGCTCTGGTGAGGCGTTATCACTCATATCCTCTTCCGTAAGAATTGCACCAAAAATTTTCTCTTCAAGATATTTATTAGGCATAAGAGAATTAAAGTAAATATCTATACTTTTTTCATCCTGACCGCTGTTCTGACGCCATTCGCTTATAGCTCTTACTGCACGCACAGTGCTACCTATATCAAGAAGCTCTTTCATTGAAAGCACGCCGCCTGCGGCAGCCCTTGCAAGTGAATTACTTACGTTTTTAAGACCGCCAAAAGACGGACCGCCGTATTTTGCTAAAAGTATGTATGCATCTTCAGTTAAATTTAAAAGCCTTAAAGCCTCTGATTCTTTTGCTTCAGGGCGTAAGGAAAGAATACCCTCACGGGCATCATCGTTACACGCCCTTTTAGAGAGTTGCTCTAAAACCTTATCAAATTCAAGTGCTTTAAGATGTTTGTTCATGGTTTTCATAATAAGTTAATCCTCAATAGCCGACGGGAGTCGAACCCCGTACGCCTAAAATTTAAATCTTTCGGTACATCACGGCGTTTTTCGCCTTGGTATACGCCAATTTCAAGTTTTTTGACGAAGTCAGGTCGGAAATTTGCCTTCCAAAACCGTGCGGTGTTCAACTCTCGTCGGCTATAACACGGTAAAACTCAAGAGTTTTAAATTTCCTTTGAGTTTTATGTAAAAGGTAATCCTCGCTTAAATCGCAAAAAGCCTTAAGAGAATCACCCGTTAAAGTAAAAGAAAATATTTTATTAAAATCTGATAACGTAACAAAACGCATTGCTTGTACAACAGAGGAATTTATGCAGCTGCAAAACTCGGGCGGTTTACAGCTTTTGCAGAAAAGCTTACCGCTTTCGGATGAGAAAAACATTGTATCAGTTTCATACTGACCGCATCTGTCACAAGCTATTAAAGCAGGCATATACCCACTTAAAGACATTAATCTCATTTCGGTAACCGCTTTTATAAACGGAACCGTTTTCTTATTGCTTTTTAAAAGCCATAAGGAATTGAGAAAAAGACGAAGAATTTCTTCTGATTCAAAATCCTCTTCGCAAAACTCATATGCTAACTCGCAAAAATACTGTGCGAGAGCCATTTTACTTACGTCTTCCCTTAATTCGAAAAACACTTCCTTTACAAGTGCTTCTTCAACTGAAAAAGTGTCTTTCGTTTTAGAAAAAGTAAACTCGGAGTATGCTAAAAGTGAGGTTGCGGCACCTTTTTTGCTTTTTGCCTTTTTTGCACCTCTTGAAAAAGCACGAACAATACCGTGCTTTGCGGTAAGCACGGTAATAAGCTTATCGGATTCACCGATACTCTGTTCTCTTATCACAAGACCCGGTGCAGTTATTTTCAGCACTTTTTTTCATCTCCGCAGATTTTAAGTTCACATAATTACGGTATTGGAGGTAATCCTCAACCTTACCGCCTTGACAAAACCTTTGCCAAAGTCCGTTTTCATCCATTGCAATCAACTCCGCCGAAAAAATATCTGTAATATTTTATTCGGCAGAAAAATCTTTATACAATGTGAAAGCTATTAAATAGTTGCCAAATCAATCCAAACCAAAATTATGGATAAGACCTTCTCGGTTTCTCCAATCCTCTTTAACCTTTACCCAACACTGTAAATTGACTTTGCAATCAAAGAATTGCTCAAGCTCGTGACGGGCATTAGTTGAAACCTCTTTAAGCATTGCACCCTTTTTACCGATAACAATACCCTTGTGGCTTTCTCTTTCGCAATAAATTGTAGCTTCAATATCGATTATAGGCTTATCCTCACGCTCTCTCATACGTTCAATAGAAACGGCAATACCGTGGGGAATTTCATCGCTTAATTTATGAAGAAGCTTTTCTCTTATCATTTCCGCTGCTAAAACTCTTTCAGGCTGGTCTGTAAGAGTATCCTCGGGGAAAAAGAATTCTGATTCTGCAGCTAACTTAAAGAGCTCCTCTTTCAGCTCATCCATACCGTCACCGTCTCTTGCACATACGGGCACAACCGCTTCAAAATCAAATAATTTTGTAAGCTCGACGATACGTGCCATTAAATCCTGCTTATCGGAAAGCATATCGATTTTGTTAATTGCAAGAACAACGGGAATTCTTTCACTTTTAAGCTTCTTTAATAAGTCAAGCTCAGCTTCTCTTATTTCGCCCTTTGATTCGGTAACGAAAAGACAGCTGTCAACACCGCCGATGCTGTCATCAACGGCTTTTATCATCTTTTCACCTAGCTTTGTTTTAGGCTTATGGAAGCCGGGTGTATCCGTAAACACAAGCTGAATATCACCCTCTGTTAAAACACCCATAATTTTTGTTCTTGTGGTCTGGGGCTTTGAAGATACGATAGCCACCTTTTGACCCAATAAATTATTTAAAATAGAAGATTTTCCCACGTTGGGACGACCTACAATAGCTATAAAAGCAGTTTTTCTTTCAGACATTTTCTAAAATTTCCTTTTTTCTCTTTTTATATAAAGTTTAGTTTTCTTTCTTTTTTGCGTCAAATTTGAATATAAACAAGGTTGCAACAGCAACGCTCAAAACAAACCACAAAATATTAATCGGGGCTTGTACGTAATGGTTAAATAACGCTTCAAAGGCTTCGGGCTGAAAAAGAATCGACACACCGCAAAGCACCGCAAAAATAGCAAAAACAAGCACGGCACCCGCTGAAACGTCTTTTGAAATAGCAATGGTTTTTCGTTTTTCTTTAGAAACAGAGTCATCCGCCTTTTCAATACCCGTATTTAACATTTCACCGCCTATTACAAGACCGCTTGCAAGAAGTAAAATTGCAAAATCAGTTCTTGTAACTGTAAAGAAATCATATCTTAAAAGATAGTAAAACATATACACAAGGCAGGTAATATGTACTCTGAAATTTCTTTCGTGGGTAAGCATCCAGAATATACCCTTAAAAGCATAAACAAAGCTTCTGAAAAGACTTTTAAAGTCCTTCATAAATTATTCCTCCTCGGAGTTCATATAATAAGACTCGTTACGCTTAAGACCTAATTCCTGAAGCACATGCTCTTCTTTCTCTCTCATACGAACTGCTTCAATACCGCCGTTAACGTGGTCATAGCCTAAAAGGTGAAGCATTGAATGAACGGTTAAAAAGCCTATTTCTCTCTGAAGACTATGACCGTAGGTTTCAGCTTGTCTTACTGCAGTCTCAACAGAAATAACGATATCACCTAAAAGGCACGCACCTGTGTCTAAATTCTTATCATAAACACCGTTTTCACCTAACGGGAAAGACAATACGTCGGTAGGATTATCAATATCACGGTGAGCTTTGTTGATTTCGTGAATTCTTTCATCATCTACAAAGGTTACACTGATTTCAGCAGGCTCCTGAAAATTTTCAAAGGTAAGCACTGCGTTACAGCAACGTCTTACAAGAAGACGCACGCCTGTAGGAATCTTAATTGCTTTTTGGTCGTTTGTAATAATTACCTTAATCTTCTCTTTCATTTTCTTTTCTTTGCCTCCTCGTATTTTTCGTAAGCTCTTATAATATCCTGAACAAGCTTGTGTCTTACAACGTCTTGTCCGGTAAATTTAACGATATCAATCTGCTCCATATTCTTAAGAATCTTAGTTACCTCAACAAGACCCGATCTTTTACCGTCAGGAAGGTCA
This sequence comes from Acutalibacteraceae bacterium, assembly GCA_045648585.1. GTDB lineage: Bacteria > Bacillota > Clostridia > Oscillospirales > Acutalibacteraceae > DTU089. The sequence goes on along the minus strand of JAZROI010000093.1, from coordinate 2,640 downwards.
ATCTGAGTAACGTCGCCCGTAACAACTACTTTTGAATTAAAGCCCATTCTGGTTAAGAACATTTTCATTTGCTCGGGTGTTGTATTTTGAGCTTCATCAAGAATTATAAAGCTGTCATCAAGAGTTCTTCCTCGCATATATGCAAGAGGAGCAACCTCAATATTACCTCTTTCAAGATATTTATTAAAATTTTCTGCACCAAGCATATCAAAAAGTGCATCATAAAGTGGTCTGAGATAAGGGTCGACCTTACTTTGAAGGTCACCGGGTAAAAAGCCTAATTTTTCACCCGCTTCAACGGCAGGTCTTGTAAGAATAATTCTGTTTACCTCTTTTGCTCTGAAGGCATTTACCGCCATAGCAACGGCAAGATAGGTTTTACCCGTACCCGCAGGGCCTACGCCAATGACAATCGTATTATTTTTTATTGATTCCACGTATTTTTTCTGACCTAACGTTTTCGGCTTAACGGGTTTACCCTTGCTTGTAATGCAAACACAGTCACCTGACATTGTAACAAGCTTGTCCTCGTTACCGTCATCTACAAGAGAGATGACGTATCTCACGTTTTGCTCGTTAAGGTTCTCACCTCTGTTAAGAAGCATTAAAAGACCGTTTACCGCCTTTACGGCTTTTGAAACGTCCTCAGGCTCACCGTTTATTTTAATATCAGAGCCTCTGCTTATTACGTCTACCCCGAAAGCTTTTTCGATAAGCAAAATATTCTCGTCAAAGCTACCGAAAAGGCTGACCGCCTGTTCCATTCTGTCAACGTTTATTATCTGTTCCGACTTAATTACCCTCTTTATATAATATTTATTACAAATTTACAAACTATAGTATATCATATTTTTTGTAAATGTCTACTAAAATTTTTTGATTTTTTTGTGAAAAGATATCAGTTTTTTTATAAACTTTTTTAATTTTCTACCATTATCGGTTGTTCTACTGCAATATTTTCAACGCAATTGAGTTTTTGCTTTAAAATATATTTGCCGTTTTTCGTTTCACTAAAATACAACTCTTCATAAATTTCCGCATCTTTATATTTTTCTCTTTTTATCTCAACAAGCTGTGACATGCAATAAAGCATACACTGCTTTTCGCTTAAAGTAACGTCTGTTTCTTTTACTTTGTGAGAATCAACTCTGAAAACCGCTAAAGGCAAATATGTATTTTTGCTCTTTAGATATGTGTAAGCTTCGGCATTAACAGTTTTATCATTAATTCTGCCAAAGGGTATTTTTAAAGAAAATACTTCAAGACCATACACGCTTTTATTTTCGGTCGATATAAAGCCTTTAAAGTTTCTGTTAATGGCTTGTGTTGCTTCATTTTCAGTTTTTGCATACACTTCACCTTTAGCGTGAGTAAAATATTCACTTCCGTCGGCATATTTACCCACTCCGGAAATAAGTAACGCACCCTCTACAACGTTAACCCCCTCTTTGACTTCATTGACCCCGTAATAACCTTTAACTAAGGTTATTTCCCCTGCTTTTTTTGCAACAATATTTGTAGGCGTTTTCGTATCGGTTGATTCTTTTTTATGGGTTACGGTTGTTATTTCTACCTGTGCTTTTGAGCCAAAAATATTAACTGAAATCCACAACAAATCACTGTGCTTATACATCATCTCTTCCTGCACCTTAAGAATATCAATTTTTGACTTTCTTGCCCCCTTTTTCACCCCTGATTCTGCTAAAGATGCTGTAAAGGCTTCTACATTTACACCGCTTTCTGTCATAATTTCAATCTCCCAAATTGAGCCTGACAAAAAAACTATAACCAAAATTGCAATCAACGCACCTACACACAGTCCAAACCTATATTTATAGCGGTTTACAAAGCATTTCAAACCTTTTTCTGATATCTTCTTTATTTCCATTCCGGAATTTTCAGCAGAAAAACTTATCTGCTTAAAGTCCTCAACAGTTGTAAAGGCTTCTACCTTTACCCCATCATTTTTCACATCCCACAAAACAATTCCGTTATTATTACAAAGATTTATAAATCTTTCGGGAAAACCGCCCTCTGCAGTAAAAAAAACATAGCCCTTTAAAAGCCTTAAAAGCTGTATCATACCACTCTACCCTAACCTTTCAAACTCTAAAGAAACAATATCACCTGTAATGTCAGTTTGACCGAAAGAAAACGATGAGAGCACAAGACCGTCACCTTTTATTTTGAGATTAAGCTTTCCTAAATTAATCACGATATATTCTTCGGAATAATCTACTACGCATTGACAGTCAAACACTATCATTCTTTTGTTACCGAATAGCTCTATACCTGCACTTTCAGTTGATTCCTTTATATTTTTTAGTGAATTAAACATATTTACACCACCGTTTTTATGATATGTCGTTATCAATGATTGTGATTTGTCGAAACGCAGACGCGTTTCGCAAAATTGTTTTTCATATTTCGTATAGAAACAGTGTAATTTTACACTGTTTCTACTAACTGTAATCGTTATATTCTTATGCTGATACAACATAGATTTATACGAGGTGTTGACTGTGATAAGAAAATTATTCTCAAATAAAGCTATAAAAATTCTTCCTGCCGTTATAGGTATAGTTTTATCGGTAGCGGGACTTCTCGTATACCCAAAGGAAGCCTCTGACGGTATAAGAG
>JAZROI010000092.1:0-3319 GCA_045648585.1 Acutalibacteraceae bacterium | reverse complement strand
ACATTATAAAATAACGATAATTAGATTTAGCTTAAATATTCAGGTGATATTATGAAAGAATACGATTATTATTTATTTGACTTTGACGGTACTTTATGCGATACAACAGAGGGTATTTTTAACTCTATTATATATTCTCTTGACTGCTTCGGTATAAAAGAAACCGACTATAAAAAGCTCGAATTTTTTGTAGGTCCTCCTCTTTTCGAATCATATAAGACGATATACAACGTTTCCGACGAGGACGCTCAATGGCTTATAAACAAATACAGAGAGCGTTATAAAACTAAAGCCGCCGAGGAATCAAGGCTTTACGACGGTATAAAAGATTTACTTAAAAGGCTTAAAGAAAACGGAAAAAAGGTTGCAATTGCATCATCAAAGCCTATAGTTTTCGTTGAAGAGATTTCAGCTTACCACGGTATTGATAAATATTTCGATTTTATATCCGCAGAGGATTTTAAAAGCAACCATTCAAGCAAGGAAGACCTTATAAATAAATGCCTTGCATTTTTCGGAAATCCCGACAAAGAAAACGTAATTATGGTAGGTGACCGTTTCTACGATATTGACGGTGCAAAGGCAGTAGGCGTTGACAGCGCAGGTGCAGTTTACGGCTTCGGCACAGAAGAAGAGTTACTAAACGCAGGCGCAACCTATATTCTCAATTCACCCGAAGATTTGTTTTAAAATTCATAAAAGCAAAAGCCACTCATTACTTAAAGTAGTGAGTGGTCTTATTTTTCTGATTTTATTCTTTTAATGGCACACCTTACAGGGCACGTAACCCCAGCTTTCAAGCTCATCCGTAGTGCCGTTATATTCTTGTCTGTTTTGCGGTGAAATTTCATTTGAATATCGGCAAGACGGAGTGTGGTATTTTTTACTGTTTGTATTAAGCACGAAATCTCTCGTTGTTATTACAATGTCGGGTGCTTGTGTGGGTTGAGACGTGGTCTGTCCAGTTGTAGCCTGAACAGTTGTTTCAGCTTTCTTTGTGGTTTCGGGGACTTTTGTGGTTTCGGCTGCTAAAGAGCTTCTGCCCGTTAAATAGTCTATTTCAACACCGGGCTGCACGTTATAACAATAAACGTTAAAGCAAATGCCGTCGCCCTCATCCTCAACTGAATACGCTTCAATCTGAACACCTCTTGCTACAAGCTCGTTACCCTTGAAAATGGGCGTTACACGATACATTACGTGATTATTTGTTTCCTTTATGTAGTCGGCAACCATATTTTCAAAAGGAAGCATACCTTGAACATTCATATAACGTGTACCCGTTATAAGATTTCTTGTGTTTGCGTTTTCGCCCGACAGCTGAAAGCCTATAAGATGGCAACGGTTATAAAGATATTTACCGTCAACGAAATCATATTTTACAGTCTGCCATCCGCTTGGCTTAACCTGACCGATACTACCTCTATCCTCGGTAGGCATAATATCTCTACCAAGGCAAGCAATAACGACATTGCATCTGCCAAGACCGTCAAGAGCACTGTAATTTTCATAAGATTTTGTTGTTATTTCGCTTACAGAGAACGACGGAGTATTACCGTTTATCGCAACGTAAGGGCTACCTGAAAAAGCGGGGATATTATCAAGGCTGACACTTCCCGCACCGTTTCCTACAAGCTTATGAGCTTCGGTAGTTTTTTCGATGTTTTTTTCTGTTTGCTTTTCTGTATTATTCTCTACAACTTTATTGGAGTTACTGTTAACCACATCTGAAACGTCATTTTTCGAAACAGATTCAACAACGGCATTTTCAGTTATTGTAGGAGTATCGGTATCTTCAGAGCCACTACCCGCAATACCTGCTATAGCTAAAACAAGTACGGCTATAATTACACCTAAAAGTTTTTTATTTTTTAAAAGCTTTTCCATTTAATCAACCCTTCATGAAAATCTGTTTCGTTATTTTTTCGTGAGAATTCCCCGCAAGCTCCGTTTCCTCAATTAACGTTAATTGTGAAAAATCAACGTCACAATAGAAATCGCAGGGGTAAACCCTATTCCAATTATACACGGTTATTCTGTCGATTTTTGTCATAAATTGCTGTAAAGATAGATTTTCTGCAAAAATATTTGCGTTTTCGTCATTATTGAAGGGGCTGTCATCAACAAGTATTCTTTCGCTATAATCTGCAAAAAGCTTTTCTGAAAATGAGGTTACGGTTAATTTTTCACCGTTTAAGCCGTTAAAAATATCATCTAAAACTGCTTTATCTCTGCTTTGACGTCTGTTATTAAAAAGCAAGCCCTTGTTATCATCAAGGCATAAAATAACGTTCATACTAAGCCACCCTTACAAATTGATTTTATCAAGTAAATCGGGAAAAATTTCAAGACTTCTTTTTAAAATACCGTTCATTGTTGCAATAGCTACGCCGTAATTTACAATAGGTGTTTTTGATTCTCTGCAAAAATCCATACGGCTCTTCATTTCTTTTTCATTAAGCATACAACCGCCACAATGAACAACAAGCGAAACTCCCTCTAAATCTCTCGGGAATTCACCGCCTGAGGTAAAGAGAAATTCAGGCTCTGCCCTCGTGTAGCTTCTTATCCAATCGGGGATTTTTACAGTACCGATGTCATTGCATTGACGGTGGTGAGTACAACCCTCGCTTATGAGGATTTTATCACCATCTTTTATTTCTTTTAATGCAACCGCACCGTTTACGAGAGCTTCAAGGTCACCCTTATAACGAGCCATTAAAATTGAAAATGATGTTAACGGTATATCATCGGGCAACGTCTTTGAAACGAAGCCGAAAACCTGAGAATCGGTTATTACAAGCTTCGGTTTATTCTTAAGTGCGTTTACCGTGCTTTGAAGCTCTGCGGGTTGACATACTATCGCAGTGCAGTTACTGTCAAGAAGCTCTCTTAAGGTCATTTGCTGAGGAAGAATTATTCTTCCTTTAGGTGCAGATTCGTCAATAGGTGTCACGAGAATTACAACGTCACCCTTTGCTACCAGATCGGAAACGATTACTCTTGTTTCTGCTTTAACCTTTGCAAAAGCACCTATTTTTTCTTTTAATTCAAAGATATTTTTATTTTCGGTTGCACTAACGTAAATTTCGTTAGACTTTAATTCTTTAAAGCTATCTAATAAATCGAATTTGTTGTAAGCAATTATATAAGGTGTATTTTTCTTTTCAAAAAGGCTTATTAAAAGCTCGTCCTCTTTTTGAATTCCTTTTTTTGCATCCACTACTAAAACCGCAACGTCAGTTTCGGCTAAAATTTTATAGGCTTTATCCACCCTTTTTTCACCCAATTCGCCCTCATCATCAATACCGGGGGTATC